>NZ_CP025086.1:616666-925000 GCF_004135935.1 Methylovirgula ligni
TCGAACCTCGTCGGCATGGGCGTGCTGCCGCTCACCTTCGAGCCGGGCACGAGCTGGAAGTCGCTCGGCCTCAAGGGCGACGAGCAGGTGACGATCCACGGCCTCGGCGACACGCTGAAACCGCGCCAGACGCTCGAGGCGCTCATCAAATATGCCAACGGCACCGAGAAGAAAGTGCCGCTGCTCAACCGCATCGCGACCGAGGATGAGCTTGAGTACTTCAAGAACGGCGGCATCCTGTCCTACGTCCTGCGCCAGCTCGCTGCGGCGTAACGCAGAAACATCTGACGGAAACAGCGATGGCCGGGCTTAGCCCGGCCATCTTTTTTCCGCGCGAGCGGAATTTCGAGCAAATAGCCGGCGTACTTGCCCCCACTCTCCCAACCTGCTTAAAACCCCGCCGACAGCAGGAGCAGAATATGTCGGTCAACAAGCTTTTCGTTTTGCCGGGCGACGGCATCGGTCCCGAAGTGACGGCCGAAGTCGAGAAGATCGCCAATTTTCTCACCAAGGAAGGCATCGCCCGTTTCGAGATCGAGCGCGGCCTCGTCGGCGGCGCGGCTTATGATGCGCATGGCGTCGCCATCAGCGAGGACGACATGGCGCGCGCTGGCGCCGCGGACGCCATTCTGCTCGCCGCTGTCGGCGGCCCAAAGTGGGACAAGGTGCCTTACGACGTGCGCCCGGAAGCCGGTCTGCTGCGGCTGCGCAAGGACTTCAATCTCTATGCCAACCTGCGCCCGGCGATCTGCTATCCGGCGCTCGCCGACGCCTCCTCGCTGAAGCGCGAACTCGTGGACGGTCTCGATCTCCTCATCGTCCGCGAACTGACCGGCGGCGTTTATTTCGGCGAACCGAAACAGATCATCGATCTCGGCAACGGTCAGAAACGCGCCATCGATACGCAAGTCTACGACACTTACGAGATCGAGCGGATCGGCCGCATCGCCTTCGAACTCGCGCGCAAGCGCCGCAACAAGGTCACCTCGTCCGAGAAGCACAATGTCATGAAGTCCGGCGTCTTGTGGCGCGAGGTCATCATCGATCTGCACAAGCGCGAGTTCCCGGATGTCGAGCTCGAGCATCAGCTCGCCGACGCGCTCGGCATGCAGCTTGTGCGCCGGCCGAAGCAGTTCGATGTGATCGTCACCGACAATCTCTTCGGCGACATGCTGTCCGATGTCGCCTCGATGCTCACCGGCTCGCTCGGCATGCTGCCGTCGGCCTCGCTCGGCGCGGAAGACGCGAAGACCGGCCATCGCAAGGCGCTCTATGAGCCGGTGCATGGCTCGGCGCCGGATATCGCCGGCAAGGGTCTCGCCAATCCGATCGCAATGATCGGCTCATTCGGCATGGCGCTGCGCTATTCCTTTGGCCTGACGGAACTCGCCGACAAGCTCGAAGCCGCCATCGCCGGGGTGCTCGACAAGGGCCTGCGCACCGCCGACATCAAGGGCAATGCGCCGAAGGCGATCTCGACCTCAGAGATGGGCGACGCCATCCTGGCGGAGCTGAAGGCGCGCGTCTGATCGTCATTGCGAGGAGCAAAGCGACGAAGCAATCCAGAAATCGAAAGAGTGGATTGCTTCGCTTCGCTCGCAATGACGCGCAGAATTAGCCTAGCAACGGCCCCCAGGCTGGGTCTGACGCATAGGATGGCGTCGGCACCTTGAATTCGGCGCGGCCGAAAACGTCGATCATGAAAATATGCGGCCCGGATTCGCCGCCCGGGTCGCGGAAGAACATCAGGAACAGACCGTTGGGCGCCCAGGTCGGGCCCTCGTTGTGGAAGCCTTCGGTGAGGATGCGCTCGCCCGAACCGTCCGGTTTCATGACACCGATGGCAAAGGTGCTGGTCTTCTGCTTGGTGAAGGCGATGTAGTCGCCCTTCGGCGACCAGACCGGCGTCGAATACGACCCTTCTCCGAACGAGATGCGCTGCGCGTCCCCGCCCGAGGCCGGCATGACGTAGATTTGCTGACTGCCGCCACGGTCGGACTCGAAGACGATCTGCGAACCGTCCGGCGAGAACGAGGGCGCGGTGTCGATGGACGACGAATTCGACAGCCGCGTCGATGCGTGCGAGGCGATATTCATCTCGTAGATGTTGGTGACGCCGTTCTCCTCCAGCGACAGGACGACGTTCTGCCCGTTCGGCGAGAAGCGCGGCGAAAATTCCATGCCGGGGAAATTGCCGACGACCTGCCTCTGGCCGGTCTCGATATTGAGCAGCAGCACTTTCGGATCGCCGGCGCCGAACGCCATATAGGTGATCTGCTGCGAGGACGGCGAGAAGCGCGGCGTGACGACGAGGTCCTGTCCGCCCGTCAGATAGCGCACATTGGCGCCGTCCTGATCCATGATCGCAAGGCGCTTGCGGCGGTTCTCCGCCGGGCCGGTTTCATCGACGAATGCGACGCGCGTATCGAAAAAGCCCTTCTCGCCGGTGATGCGCGAGAAGATCGCATCCGAGATGATATGTGCGACGCGGCGGGAATTGTTGGGATCGGTGACATATTGCTGGCCCGCGACCTGCGCACCGGAATTCACGTCCCAGAGACGGAACTCGGTCTGCAGCCGGCCCCCATCGCCCGCGCCGCTGCGCCCGGTGACGACGAATTGCGTATCGATCGCCTTCCAGCCGTCGAACTGCGGCGCCTGGTCGGGGTTGCTGATCTGCTGCGGGAAACGGCCGGGATCGACCGGCGCGAGAAAGACCGAGCGGCTGAAATTATTACTGATGATCGACGCGATATTCGGCCCCGCATCGCCGGCGAATTGCGTCACCGCGACATTGACCGGCTTGAAATTGCTGCCCGGCTTGACGTTGAAATATTGGTCCTGCGCAAAGCTGCTCCGCGGGAGCAGGAGGCTGGACGCGACTCCGGCAAGAAGCCCGGAGGCAGTACGCCGCGTGAGAATAAGAGGCATGAATGGGTCCGCTGGTTGGCGTCGAGCTATGAATGAAAATTGCGGCGATCAAAGGGAAACGGCCTCGCGTCGAGGCGCAAGGCGCGCGGGCTACATCGTATCGTCTTCGAACCGGACGATTCGATTCCTCCACTCGTCGTAATAGGGCTTGAAGCGATCCGGCACCGGCAGCGGATCGCATTTGCGCACCGCGCGCATGGCGCTATCCGCCAGCGCCTGCCAGGACGGATCGTCCGGCGGGTTGAGCAATGTCGGGTCGGCCGCGAGCGAGCCGTCGAGATTCAGCGGCACGCGGATTTCCGGCACATATTTCGGCCCCTGCGGCACCGTTATCGGCTGAATCCAGCAGCCCTGGAACTGGTCCTGGAACCAGCCTTCCATGGCCGCTTGAAGCGACGGTGACATGCGCGGCGCGCTCGCGGTCGGCGAGCCGAGCGAGGCAAGCTGCTGCAGCCGCGCGCCGGTGGAGGCGCGGCGGGACGGCGCCTCGTGGCTCAGCAGCCGGCTGATGTCGTCGGCATCGAAGTGGCGCGGCGGATCGTGCGTGTCGTCGCCCGACTTCGGCTTGCTGGCATGATGCTCATGCACCTTGGAGGGCTTCGGCGGGGCATCGTCCAGCAATTTGGCGATCTGGTCCGGCTTGAACTGCGGCGGCTTCTGCGCCTCGACCTTGGGCGGCGGCGGTTTCTTCGGCAGAATCTTGGGCCGCGGCGGCGGCAACGGTTCGTCCGCCGTCGTATCCGGTGGCGGCTTGGCCTCGATGGGTGGCACCGGGAGCAGCTTGGCCGCTGGCGGCGGCGGCGCGGCGGCGTCAGCGGGCGGCTTCGGCGGCTCGACCTTGTCGTCCTGGCCCGGATCGGCGATGCGCTTCAGCGGCGGCGGCGGTGTCGGCACGTCGCGCTTGGCATCGGCGATCGGCGGCTTGGGCTTTAAGTCCTCGGTCGTGGCGACCTGATCGACATGCGGATGCTCTTGCACCGTCTTCGCCGACTTGTCGCCCTTGACGATCTGATTGACGTCGGAATCGGTCACGAGATCGACCGGCACCGTCTCCTGCACGTCATCGAATTTCGGACTATATGAAAAGGAGATGAGCATCGCCGCGAGCAGAGCCACATGCGCGGCGCCCGAAGCGATATATCCGGGTTTTCCCGATGCATCATCCATCGCGGCTCAATTGCCCAGTTGCTCTTGCGCTCAGTTGCTCTTGACCGGCTCTGTGACGAGGGCGACCTTTTTGTAGCCGGCAGTGGTAATCAGCGACATGACTTCGGCGATCTTGCCGTAACTCACGTCGTTGGAGCCGCGCACATAGATCCGCTCGTCGAAGCCGTCCTTGGCGGCCTCTTTCAGCTTGTCGACGAGTTGGTCCATCGTCACCGGCTCGTCCATCACGAAGATCGCACCCTTCTCGTCGATCGCCACCGACAGCGGCTTCTGATCGAGATTGAGCGCGGACGCCTTGGTGTGCGGCAGATCAATCGGCACGCCCGTCGCGAGCAGCGGCGCGGCGACCATGAAAATGATGAGCAGCACGAGCATGACGTCGATGAACGGCGTCATGTTGATGTCGGCCATCGCCTTGTACCGCGGGACGCCGCGACGACGGCGACCGCCACCCCGGCCTTGCGCGACGGACATACCCATGCGCTGTTCTCCTTATCAAACGGCCCGCCGCAGAGCGGGCGCAAATTATGCCGCGCGATCGCGCGCGCCGTGCTGATCGATCTGACGCGACAGGATCGATGAAAATTCGTCGGCGAAGCCTTCGAGCCGCGCCTGCTTCTTGGCGACGTCGCCCTGCAGCTTGTTGTAGGCGATGAGCGCCGGGATGGCGGCAAAGAGGCCAATGGCGGTGGCGAACAGGGCTTCGGCGATGCCGGGCGCGACAACCGCGAGCGAGGTATTCTTCGACGCCGCGATCGAGCGAAACGACGTCATGATGCCCCAGACCGTGCCGAACAGGCCGACGAACGGGCCCGCCGAGGCGACAGTGGCGAGGACCAGCAGATGCGATTCGAGCTTCTCGACCTCGCGGGCAATCGACACGTCGAGCACTTTTTCGACGCGCGTCTGCAGGCCCATGAACGAACTCGCCGTGGATTGCACCGAGCGTTTCCATTCGTGCATGGCGGCAACGAAGAGCGTCGCCATGCCGGTCGTCGGCCGCGAGGAGAGGTTGGCGTAAAGCTCCTCAAGCGAGTTGCCCGACCAGAAGACTTGCTCGAAACGGTCCATCGCCCGCTGCACTTTGGCGAAGAGCAGCGTCTTGTTGATGATGATGGCCCAGCACCAGACCGATGCGCCGAGCAGGCCGAGCATGACGATCTTCACGACGATATGCGCCGAGAGGAACATGCTCCAGAGTGAGACTTCCGTTGCTGGCGAGGCAACCGCTGCAGCGACATCAGTAGGGTTCATTCAGTTACGTCCTTGCAAAGCAGCGGTCGAAATGGCCGAAATCATCTACGGGCCCCGATGCGCCAGAAACCGGGGCGGCACCCCGGCCACGCCAAAACCGCTCAAAGACTGTCCAACGGGCGGTTCAAAAGCTTCGGGAGAATGCCTTTGATAAATCGGAACTTCTTGATCGGACCGGCGGTTAACTCACTCCTCCCCCGGAATTCCGTCATTTCTTGGGCTTCCGGCCGGTCCATGTCACTAAAATGCGACGCATTTAGTTGAGCCATCAGCACCGTTAAGAATGGGTTACGAAGCGCCGCGACGGGTCCCGCAGGCGGCATTTTCGCAAAACCCGTGCCTATGGCCGGCTTGGGTGCGCCAATTTGGCAAGAATCTCGCCCGGCAGCCGCTGCGCCCGGCCAGCCGCGACCGCGGCGACCCGCACATCGGCCGTCACCAGAAGCTCGTCACCACGCAAAATCCGCTGCGCCATGTCGATCGAGGCGCCGCCCATCCTGGCGACATGCGTCTCCACGCTGATGAGATCGTCCATCAGCGCCGCCTTGAGATAATCGACGCTGAGCCGCCGCACAGCGAAGGCGAGCGGCGCCGGACCGGCGAACAGCGCCGACTGATCGACCCCGCAGGCGCGCAGGAACTCGGTGCGGCCGCGCTCCAGAAAGCGCAGATAGGCGACATGCTGGACAACACCGGAGAAATCCGTGTCCTCGTAATAGATGCGGACCGGCAGGCGATGCAGGCGGGGAATTTCGGGCATGGGCGGGATGATCCGGGCGATCGGACGATGCCGATTCGGTTTTTGCTCTTCTGGAAACTTATGGTACCGTAAAGAAACTCTCTCTCTTAGCAAACTGCCCGGTGGCGCAAGCAATGTACAGCAGCATCACCCAAGACATTCAGGTCACAGTCGAACCGGAATTTGTTCCGGAGCGCTCGGACGCGGAACAGGCGACGTTTTTCTGGGCCTATACTGTCGAAATCGCCAACCAGGGCGATCAAACCGTGCAATTAACTGCCCGGCACTGGAGAATCATGGACGGCAACGGCCGGACGGAAGAAGTGCTCGGCACCGGCGTCGTCGGCGAGCAGCCTGTCCTCAAGCCGGGCGAAAGCTTCCGTTACACATCCGGTTGCCCCCTTTCGACGCCATCGGGCATCATGACCGGCACCTACCGCATGGTGGCGGAAAACGGCGAAGTCTTCGAGGCGGAAATCCCCGTCTTCTCGCTCGATTCGCCCTATGTGGTCCGGGTTTTGAATTAACGCAGCTTTCTCCGGGCCGTCCGGCAGCGCCGCTTTGCGCGGCTGCTTTTTCATTGATCATTGGAGACATCGTGTCAGACCGCCGCATCGATTCCACCGACAGGCTTGCGGCGACACTCGACATGCTGGCGCGGCTCGCAGCGTTCGACACCGAGAGCGTGAAATCCAACCTGCCGCTCATTGCCGATGTCGAGCACTATCTGCAAGCTCATGGCGTCGATTACGTCAAAGTGCCGAATGCGGCGGGCGACAAGGCGGCGCTGTTCGCCACCATCGGCCCGAGCATCGACGGCGGTGTCATCCTCTCCGGCCATACGGATTGCGTGCCCGTCGCCGGACAGACCTGGACATCCGACCCGTTCACGCTCCGCCGCGACGGCAGCCGCGTTTACGCGCGCGGCGCTTGCGACATGAAGGGCTTCGACGCGCTCTGCCTGGCGATGGTGCCGGAATTCCAGCGCGCCGATCTCAAGCGGCCGATTCATATCCTGCTCAGCTACGACGAGGAGATCGGCTGCCGTGGCCCGCTCGATACGATCGCGCGATTCGGCGTTGATCTGCCGCGCCCCGGCATCGCCATCGTCGGCGAGCCCTCGCTGATGGAGGTCGCCGACGCGCACAAGAGCATCACCACCTATCGCACGATCGTGCATGGCCATGAGGCCCATTCCTCGAAAGCCTATCTCGGCACAAGTGCGATCGAAGTCGCCTGCGCGCTGATCAACGAGCTTTACAGTCTCGCCGATGAGCTCAAGACCGATGGCGATCCGAGCGGCCGCTTCGATCCGCCGTTTTCGTCGATCCATGTCGGCATCATTCACGGCGGCACGGCGCGCAACATTCTCGCCAAGGAATGCACGTTCGATTGGGAATTTCGCGGCCTGCCGAATGTCGCCTATGATACCGCCGTCGATCACATGAATGCGCAGATCGAGCGGATCGTCGCCGCCAAGGCGCCCGATCCGACGAAGCGCGCGAGCGTCGAAACACACGCGCATCATCCGGTGCCGGGCCTCAATCCGGCGCCCGGTTCGGCGGCGGAAAGCCTGGCGCTGAAGCTCAGCCGCCGCAACGCGACGATCACCGTCTCCTATGCCAGCGAGGCAGGGCAATTCCAGCAGGCCGGAATCCCGACCGTCATCTGCGGGCCGGGCTCGATCGACCAGGCGCATCAGCCGGACGAATATATCGAGATTGCGCAGCTCGCCGCGGGCGTCGAATTCATGCGCCGGCTCGTCACGGAATTGAGCTGAGCTGCGCGCGCTCCGCGCTAAACCCGCTTCGCCAGAAACGTCATATGGATCTGGTTATGGCCGATGTTGCGGTCGGCGCGGCGCGTCTCGAAGCCGTGCGTCGCGAGCAGCCGCTGCATGTCCGGGATTGCGAAGGTCGTGAATCCGACGCGCGGGCGGCGCGGGCGGCCACGTGAAACTGCGCCGCGTAATGCGGCGAGGAGAAAGCCGCCGCGATAGGCATATTCGACGAGCGCCCAGGATTCGCTCAGTGGATCGGCATGGGGCGGGATGACATCAGCAACGACGAGCCGTCCGCCGAGCCGCAATTTCGCCGCGGCGAAATCCACCGCCACTGTGCATTGCGCCGGCGTGAGATGCTGGAACAGCGCATTGAACAGAACCATGTCCAGAGACGCCTCCGGCAGCGCCTGCACCTGCGCTTCGGTCAGGATTTTGATCCGCGGATTGGACGCATGGCGCTGGCGCAGCGCCGCCTGAATCTTCGGTGCCGGATCGTAAAGGTAGAGTCGCGCGCAATGTTCTGCGATCAGCGTCGCGGCGGGGGCTTCGCCACAGCCATAATCGAGCACCGCCGCCTCCGGCGCGGGAATTTGCGCCGCGATCGCCTTGGCGACATCGTCATAATAGGCGGCGGGATAGCGGCCGCTAACGCGACCAGCCCGACCGCCGCCAAATAAGTCACGCCAACTCATGACTCGCGCCGATGCTTACCCAAAAAGCCTCTCAATCCGCGTGCGGACACTTCAGAACCTCGACAGTCACATGACTGAGGCCCGGCAGATCGGCCAGTTGCGCCTTGTGCTCCTCCGCCGGCCGCGGATTCGCGCTGACGATCGTTGCCATCGCCGCGCGATGGCCGGGCCCGACGCGCCACAGATGCAGATCGCTGACGAAATCGCCGTTCGTTTCCAATCGGGACCGAATCGTCTCCTTCAACTTTTCGTCCGGCGTCATATCGAGCAAAACGGCGCCGGCGGCGCGCAAAAGCCCATAGGACCAGCTCAGGATAACAACCATGCCGACGAGGCCGATGGCCGGATCGAGCCAGACCCAGCCGAAGGCGCGTGCGAGCAGCAAGGCGGCAACGACGAGAATCGAGACCGCCGCATCGGCGATGACATGCACATAGGCCGAGCGCAGGTTCAGATCCTGGTCGGCAGGCGCATGATCGTGGTGATCGTCGGCGTGATCATGCGCGGCGTGAGAATGGTCATGAACGTGATCCACACCGTGATCATGGCCATGCGAATGATCATGCGAATCGCGCAGGAGCCAGGCGCTCGCGATATTGACGGCGAGGCCGAGCGCGGCGAGGGTCAGCGCCTCGGTATAATGGATCGGCTCGGGAGCGAAGAATCGCTCAAGGCTCTCGTAGCCGATGAAGAGCGCCACAATGGCCAGCGCGAGACCGCTGGCGAAGGCGGCAAGATCGCCGACCTTGCCCGTGCCGAAGGCAAAGCGCGGGTCTTCCGCGTGACGGCGTGCGTAATAATAGGCGAAGGCGGAGACGCCGAGCGCGGCCGCATGGGTCGACATATGCAGACCGTCGGCGATCAGCGCCATGGAGCCGAAGACGGCGCCGCCGATGATCTCGCCGATCATCATCGCCACGGTCAGCACGACGACGGCAAGCGTGCGCCGCTCGTTGGCGGCGTGCTGCGCGCCAAGGAAGACGTGTGGATGGCTCAGTCCATCGCTCGCGTGATCGTGCATGGTCCTCCTCCGCCGCTCAGGGTTTCAGAAACACATAGATATCGACAGCCAGATATGGATCTTCAGCGCTGGTCAAAGGGGTCAGATATTCCTCGATGAAGAAATCCTGCGCCTCAAGGCTCTTTTCGTCGAGATAGGCGGTGATGAGATCATAGGTCGAATCGATGTCGTCATAGGCGCCGCGATGCTGAAATTTGATCGCTTTTCCGGCGGGCGAGGCGCCAATCGCCACTCCATCCGTAAGCGTCGCCTTTGAGCCGGGAGCGAGCGGGAGCATGGCCGTGAAGCCGAAGCCATTGTCGTCCTCCTGGGTGAAGACCGCAATCGGCGCGCCGATGATCTTAAGGCCCGCTTTCTCGGCCGCCGCCTTCACCCGCGCCTCGGTATCCTTGACGACCTTGAAGCCCTCGTCCCATTTGGCCTTGGCCGTGAGTTCCGCCACAGTCCGCGCGGGCACGTCGAGCATGACGGTCGCGGAATCGCTCGGCACGCCCGGCGCGCCCTGATCCGGCTCGTTCGGCCCGGGCGTGGACGACAATCCGGGCGGCGGACCGGGCGGGGGCGCCCCGGCAGGCGGCGGCTGCACTGGCTTTGCCGCCGGCGACTGAGCGGGCGGTGACGGGCTGGCGGGAGATTGCGCGCCGGGTTGCGGCTTCGCCGCCGGGTTGGGCGGCGATGTCTGTATCTGCGCCCGGGCCGGCAGGGCGGCCGTGGCCAGCCCAGCCGCGAGAGCGAACCCCGCCCAAAAACCCCTCATCCGCCCGTCTCCGTGCGCAAATCCGCCACTGACGCTGCCGCGCGCGGCAAATCCTTGGCCTCCGTCGGAGCTTTGTCCTATATGAAGCGCAAACTTATGGCGAGTTGACCCGATGCATCCTTTAGCACGCAGACTGGTGACGAAGATGAACGGCATCGGCAACGAGATCGTCCTTCTCGACCTGCGCGACTCGCCTTATGAACTCGACGCCCGGAGCGTGCGCGCCATCGCTCAGGCGCCGGACCTCGCCTTCGACCAATTGATGGTGTTGCATGCGCCGGTTTCCGCCGGCACCGAAGCCTATGTGCGCATCTACAATCGCGACGGCAGCGAGGCCGGAGCCTGCGGCAACGGCACGCGCTGCGTCGCCTGGACCCTGATGCAGGATACGCCGCACGAGACGCTGCGGGTCGAGACGCTGAACGGCATCCTCGTCTGTGAACGCAAGGGGGAGCGGCGCTTCTCGGTCGAGATGGGCCGGCCCAGGTTCGGCTGGCAGGACATCCCGCTCTCCGGACCCGTCCCGGACACGGCGGCGATCCCCTTCCCGATCGGCCCGGGCGGCACGCCGCTGCTCGCCGCCGCGGTCAATGTCGGCAATCCGCACGCCGTCTTCCTCGTCGACGATCTCGACGCTTACGATCTTTCGGTCCTCGGCCCCGCGCTCGAGCATGACGCGATCTTCCCCGAGCGGGCGAATATCTCCTTCGCTCAGGTGCGCGAGCGCAACCATATCGTCGTGCGCGTCTGGGAGCGCGGCGCGGGTCTGACCTATGCCTGCGGCTCGGCCGCCTGCGCCGTTCTGGTCGCGGCGGTGCGCCGGGGCCTCGCCGAGCGCAACGCTGTCATCAGCCTGCCCGGCGGCGATCTTCATGTCACCTGGCGCCAAAGCGACGATCAGGTGGTTCTGGCGGGCCCGGTCGAACTGGAATTCAAGGCGATCCTGGAATCCCGCTGGTTTGAGGACGCGGCAGCGTGAGGCCCACGTCGCGGGCCAAGATCGAAGTCGTGAATTTCGGCTGCCGGCTCAACCTCGTCGAAGGCGACGCCATGCGCCGCGCCGCCGAGGCGGCGGGACGCGAGAATCTCGTCATCGTCAATACCTGTGCGGTCACCGCCGAGGCGGCACGCCAAGCGCGCCAGACGATCCGCCGGCTGAAGCGCGAGGCGCCGGAGCGCACGATCATCGTTACCGGCTGCGCGGCGCAGATCGCGCCGCAGACTTTCGCCGCAATGCCCGAAGTCGCGCAAGTGCTTGGCAATGCGGAAAAGCTCGCCGCGGAGGCGTTCCGGCCCAGCGCGGCGGGGCGAATCGCCGTCGGCAATATTTTCGCCGCGTCAGCCGTGCCGCCGGCGCGCGGCGCCGTCGAGGATCACACCCGCGCCTTTCTCGCCATCCAGACCGGCTGCGACCATCGCTGCACCTTCTGCATCATTCCCTATGGACGCGGCGCTTCGCGCTCGACCCCGGTAGACGCCATCCTCGCCGCCGCTGAAAATTGCGTTGCGCAGGGCTTTCAGGAGATTGTGCTGACCGGCGTCGATCTTACCGCCTATGGCCGCGACATCGATGGACGGCCCGGCCTCGGCCGGCTCGTAAGCGCCATTCTCGAATCCGTGCCCGGCCTCGCACGGCTGCGGCTCTCCTCGATCGATTGCATCGAGGCGGACGACGCTTTACTCGACGCGATCGCCCGCGAGAAGCGGCTGATGCCGCACCTGCATCTCTCCTTGCAGGCCGGCAGCGACATGATCCTCAAGCGGATGAAGCGCCGCCACGCCCGCGCCGACGCAGTGCGCTTCTGCGCGGAGATTCGTGCCGCGCGGCCGGATATGGTCTTCGGCGCCGACCTCATCGCCGGATTTCCAACCGAGACGGACGAAATGTTCGCCGAGACTTTGGCGCTGGTCGAAGATTGCGGGCTGACGCATCTCCATGTCTTTCCGTTTTCGCCGCGGCCCGGCACCCCGGCGGCACTGATGCCGCAACTCCCGCCGGACATGATCGCCGCCCGGGCGAAGGCTTTGCGGCAGGCGGGCGAGGCCGCCTTGCGGCGTCACCTCGACGCGCATATGGGCAAAACCTTGACCGTGCTGACCGAGCGCGGCGGCACCGCGCGGGCGGAGGATTTCACCAAGGTGCGCGTCGGCGACGGCCTAGTGGGGCGCTTGATCGATGTCGAGATCGCCGGCCACGACGGAAAATACTTGACCATTCAAGGCGATCTCACAACTAAACCAAAGCTTCGCGAAGCTTCATGAGTTGATAAGCAAATGGTATGAAGAGTTGTAAATTAATAAATACCTGCTCGCGCGTTGGGGCTTTTGCCCCGTTTGGATGACCTGCATCATTTCGCGCTGAACGCAATACTAACTGTATAAAATTGAGGTTCGTATGCAGATTTTCAAAATCTTTTTTTGGCTCCAGCTCAGGCACTATGCTGTCCAGATTTTTCTGAAATTTCTTGATCTTAGTTCCGATGAATACGTCGCCGTTTAAAGACGTGAATTTAGCAGCATAGCGTGATGAATTGCCCGCGACCTCTAGAACTCTGAGAAACTCCGCCTCCGCTGCAACTCCTAGCATTACGCAGGTCGAAAGCCGACAATCCGCATAAAATGCCGCAACCGCCTCCTCCAGGTATTGCATGGTTTCAGAAGCAATATCGCCCGCCTGATCTCGGACGAGGGAGGTATACGATGTCACGTCATGAAATCGGTATGTATCGTTAGCTTTGAGTATTTTTTCCCCAAAATGACTAAGCCTAAACCACGGCCATGCCGGATTAGATTCGTTCAATCCCAAAGTTATTACACCTTGGCGAAATAAATCCCAAAATACGTCGCGTACAAGCTCAGCATCGTCCGGATGTAGTTTATTGCTCCCTTCGTAAAGGGTTCTTCCGCGAGAAGGCGCTTTGCGACGAGCAAAAACATCCTCAACGCTCCGAACAAGACTGATCCATTGTTCAGGCGCGTATTGGACCCATTCACGTTTTGTAAGCACGTCAACGACCACTTGTCTGATTTCTTCATAGGAATGCGGAGAGTCGTCCGGGTGCATGTGAAGCTCAAATTATTCTTAGGCCAAATGTTCCGCATCGTGACGAATAATAAGTTCGCCGTAAAGCCAATTTGGCTTTACGGCGAGTTATGCTAGGGCGTGGAAAACTCGTTGGACAATTCTATGTCACAAAAACTGCTTCCCATCGCCCGCGCGCTCATCTCCGTCTCCGACAAGACCGGGCTGATCGATTTCGCCAGCGCGCTCGCTGCCCGCAATGTCGAGATCGTCTCGACGGGCGGAACGCATCGGGCGCTCGTCGCCGCCGGGATCGCCGCGCGCGACGTGTCGGAATTAACCGGCTTCCCCGAAATGATGGATGGCCGCGTGAAGACGCTGCACCCCAAAGTGCACGGCGGCCTGCTCGCGATCCGCGAAAATCCCGAGCACGAGGCGGCGATGCTGGCGCATGGCATCGCGCCGATCGATCTGCTCGTCGTCAATCTCTACCCGTTCGAGGCGACGGTGGCGAAAGGCGCGGACTTCGACGAATGCGTCGAGAATATCGATATCGGCGGCCCGGCGATGATCCGCGCCGCCTCGAAGAATTTCGACTCCGTCAGCGTCGTTGTCGATGTCGCCGATTATGCGCGTCTCCTCGCCGAGCTCGACGCGCAAGGCGGCAAGACGCGCCTCGCCTTCCGCCGCGCCTTGGCGCAGAAGGCTTTCGCCCGCACCGCGGTCTATGATTCCGGCATTTCCAACTGGCTTGCGGCGCAGATCGGTGAGGCGGCGCCGGATTATCGCGGCTTCGGCGGCCATAAGCTCGAAACGCTGCGCTATGGCGAAAACCCGCATCAGGCGGCGGCCTTCTATGCCAACGAGCAGCCGAGTTTCGGCCTCGCCACGGCGAAGCAGATCCAGGGCAAGCAGCTTTCCTACAACAATGTCGGCGACACCGATGCCGCGCTCGAACTTGTCAGCGAGTTTGAGCCTGCAAGGACGGCGGCGGTTGCGATCATCAAGCACGCCAATCCCTGCGGCGTCGCGCAGGCGGCGAACCTCACGGAGGCCTATCGTCTTGCCTTGCGCAGCGATCCCGTCTCGGCCTTCGGCGGCATCATCGCACTGAACCGCACGCTCGACGCCGAGACCGCGCGCGAGATCATAAAAATCTTCACCGAGGTCATCATCGCTCCCGATGCGAGCGAGGAGGCGCGCGCGATCATCGCGACGAAGCTCAATCTGCGCCTGCTCCTGACCGGCGGCCTGCCCGACCCGCGCCGGCAGGAATTGACGTTCCGCTCGGTCAACGGCGGCTTCCTGGTGCAGGGCCGCGATAATGCCCTCGTCGACGACATGGAGTTGAAGGTCGTCACCAAGCGGGCGCCAAGCGCCGCCGAGCTTGAAGATCTCAAATTCGCCTTCCGCGTCGCCAAGCATGTCAAGTCGAACGCCATCGTTTATGCCAAGGGCGGCGCGACGGTCGGCATCGGCGCGGGACAGATGAGCCGAGTCGATTCCTCGCGCATCGCCGCGCAGAAGGCGCTCGAAGCCGCGCAGACCGCAGGACTTTCAGAAAGTCTGGCGAAGGGTTCGGTCGTCGCCTCGGACGCTTTCTTCCCCTTCGCCGACGGTCTGCTGGCGGCGGCGGACGCGGGCGCGACGGCGGTGATCCAGCCCGGCGGCTCGTTGCGCGACAGCGAAGTGATCGAAGCGGCGGACGCGGCCGGACTTGCCATGGTCTTCACCGGCACCCGGCATTTCAGGCACTAGCGAGTTCAGGATGCCGAATTCGAAATACGCTGCCTACGAACCCGTCAAACCTTACTTCGATCTCGTCCGGGGCGCGCTCGGCGACCTGGTCGATGGCGCGCACTTTTTCGATATCGTTTCCGACGATGTCGTTTACGAGGTTCTCTACGACTTCCCCGGCTGGCCCCGCATTATCCGGGGACGTGCCGATCTGATGGCACGGTTCGCCGGCTATGCCGACAACATCAGGATCGAGGCTGCAGACAGACTGATCGCCCACAAGACGGACGACGGCCGTGTCGTTGTCATCGAATATGAAGTCCACGGGACAATCCTCGCGACACGCGTGAAATATAACAATCGCTTCGCCTCGATCATCAGGATTGAAGACCGGAAAATCGCGCACTGGAGAGATTACATGGACTCTCTTGCGGCGTGGAACGCGCTGATGGCGCCCGCTCGCTAAGGCAATAACGGAAGCGGAAGCGTCCTAAATCTTCCGGCCCATCGCCAGGAATTTGTCGGCGCGGGATTCGCGCAGCGCGTCGGGCGAGAGGTTGCCGAGGCTTTCGAGCGCCGCGGCGATGGCGTTGCCGGTCGAGGCAATGGCCGTGGCGGGGTCGCGATGCGCGCCGCCGATCGGCTCCGAAATGATTGTGTCGATGATACCGAATCGCAGCAGATCCTGCGCGGTGATTTTCATGTTCGTCGCCGCGTCCTGCGCCTTGGCCGCGTCGCGCCAGAGGATCGAGGCCGAGGCCTCGGGCGAGGCGACGGTGTAGATCGCATGCTCCAGCATCAGCACGCGATTGCAGGCGGCGATGGCGATGGCGCCGCCCGAGCCGCCCTCGCCGATGACGACCGCGACATTGGCAACACCGAGGGACAGGGTTTTATCGGTCGAGCGGGCGATGGCTTCGGCTTGGCCGCGCTCCTCGGCATCGACGCCGGGAAAAGCGCCCGCCGTATCGACCAGCGAGATGACCGGCAGGGAAAAGCGTTCGGCCAATTCCATCAGCCGCACCGCCTTGCGATAGCCCTCCGGCCGGGCCATGCCGAAATTACGCTTGAGGCGCGACTCGGTGTCGTTGCCCTTCTCCTGGCCGATGACGCAGACGGGCGTGCCGCGAAACCGTGCGAAGCCGCCGACGATGGCAGCATCCTCGCCGAACAGGCGATCGCCCGAAAGCGGCGTGAAATCGCTGGTCAGCCCGGCAATGAAATCGGCGCAATGCGGACGCTGCGGATGGCGCGCGACAAGCGTCTTCTGCCAGGGCGTGAGATTGGCATAAAGATCGGCGAGCGCCTTCTCGGCCCTAATTTCAAGCCGCGTCAGATCCTCGCTCTCGACATTGTCGCCGTCGGCGACGAGCGCGCGCAATTCCTCGACCTTGGTGTCGAGTTCGGCAACGGGCTTTTCGAAATCGAGATAGCTACGCATGAACGCCCTGGGGGCCAAGATCAAGATGTGATCGATTCCAAAGATTTGGGGCGGGATCTGTGCGCATCCCACCCCGAAAGGCCGGGGAAACTCCCCTATTTCGAAGGTTCAAGTCAAGAAAGATGGTGGCCACCACGGCGCAACGCAAAGGACCGGCAAAAAGATGCTTAATTCCGCCGCGTGGCTCAGTCGAAGAGGCTGGAGACACTTTCTTCCTTCGCCGTGCGGGCGATCGCCTCGCCGATCAAGGGTGCGATCGGCAGAACACGGATGTTATTCGTCAGCAGAACCGCTTCGGTCGGCGCGATCGTATCGGTAACGACCAGTTCCTTGAGCGAGGAGCCGCTGATCCGCGCCACCGCGCCGCCGGAGAGCACGCCGTGGGTGATATAGGCATAGACGTCTTTGGCACCCTGGGCGAGGAGCGCATCGGCGGCGTTGCAGAGGGTGCCGCCCGAATCGACGATATCGTCGACGAGGATGCAGGTCTTGCCCCGGACATGGCCGATGACGTTCATCACCTCGGATTCGCCGGGCCGTTCGCGGCGTTTGTCGACGATGGCGAGCGGCGCATCAATGCGCTTGGCAAGCGCCCGCGCCCGCACCACGCCGCCGACATCAGGGGAAACGACCATGACATTCTTCAGATCGTTGCGTTCCTTGATGTCGCGGACCATGACCGGCGCGGCGAAAAGATTGTCGGTCGGGATGTCGAAGAAGCCCTGAATCTGGCCGGCATGGAGATCGACCGTCAGAACGCGGTCGGCGCCAGCGCGGCTGATGAGATTGGCGACGAGCTTGGCCGAGATCGGCGTGCGCGGCCCCGGTTTGCGGTCCTGACGGGCATAGCCGAAATAGGGGATAACGGCGGTGATGCGCCGGGCAGAGGCGCGGCGCAGCGCGTCGGTCATGATCAGCACTTCCATGAGGTGATCATTGGCCGGGAACGAGGTCGACTGGACGATGAACGTGTCCTGCCCGCGCACGTTCTCCTGAATCTCGACGAAGATCTCCATATCGGCGAAGCGCCGGACCTGACACTTGGTCAGGGGCACGCCGATATAGGTCGCGATCGCCGTGCTCAGCGCGAGATTGGAATTGCCGGCGAGGATTTTCATAGGAATTGACATTGGCGGATGAGGCCCGCTGGATCCACTCTAAATTCCGCTTCTCAGCGTGCCCGCGTCCATGTCTCGCCGCCGCAAGCACCGCCACCCGGCACACAGCCCTGGACGCGCAGTGTGGTCGCGCTCGCGAGCGAGACGGTAATCGTATAGGTCTGGCCGTCCTGCGCATTGTAGCTGTAACCCGACCAGGCGTTCGGGCCGGTGGCGCGCAAGGCGTAGAGAACCTCGATGCCGAGCACCGTGCGGTTGCGCTTGCGCGGATCGGGATTGTGAATGTCCTTGCCGGCCGGGGTGATCGTCGTCGCGATATTGCCACAGAAGGCCGCGCCACAACGGTGGACGCGGATCGTCGCCGTGCCATCGGCGACCCGCCATTCGCCCTGCGGCGAAGGACCGGCGAAAGCCGCCGGCGAAGCGAGAAGCAGACTGGTCAAACAAAGCGGGCGCGCAATCTGCGAAAAATTCATGGGGGTCCTCGTGGTTGAACTCACTTGGCGGCCGTTCGCGGCCGGTGGGACGCCGCAAACGACACAATTGGGGGAGTGCTTATCGCATCGGGGGGAGGCTGGCTAGCGTTGAGCGGTCACTCCGTCGCCGTTGCCCGGGGACGCAGCCGCCACTGCCGGGGAAGCGGGGGCGGTCGCCGCCACGACGGTCCGGCCGTCTGGCGGGGCCGGGGGCGCATTCGTGGCAACTTGCGGCGCCGTCTCCCCGGGGGCCGCCGGTGCCGCATTGGCAGCAATGGCTTCCGGCGTATTGGTCATGACCGCAGCGAGATCGGCCGCGCTTTTCGCCGCCACGGCGGCGAGAGCATCGTCGCCGACCAGGGACCAGGAATCCGGCGCCTGGCCGCGAATGAGAACCTCGTCCTCAACGCGCTGCGTGCGCTGCTTTTTCGAATCGAAAACGTCGAGGACATAGGCGACGGCCGTCGTACCGTCGCCCTCGGGATAGGCGCTCAGATAGGCGCGCACGAGATAATTCGGATCATCGGCTGCGGCGACCGATACATCGCTTCGTTTGGCGGCGTCGACGAACAACGCCTGAAACTTGTCGTCGAGACCGCCCGGAGCGCCGCCGATGCTGGCCACCCCCACCGTCGCGCCTGCGGGGCTGACGTTCGGCCTCCGGGCGATGTTGTCAGAAGGAGGCGCGGCCGGCTGCGGCGGGGCTTGCGCGGTATCTTCGACGCAACCTCCGAGGCCGAGGCCGCAGGCGAGCGCCGCGCCGATCAGCCAGCCGCGGGCGGGGCCGGCCGGACGTCGAACGCAGGCGCGCGCGTCAAAGCTTCGATCCATATCGCCTCAATGTCAGGCCGCCTATGCAACCACCCCTCGCCCGGAACAGCGGGCGTGCCATCGCTGGCCCAAATTGGGCCTCAGGCTCGGCTCAACAGCTAACCCGATTTTAACCGCAGGTCCAGACGCAGCGGCAGGGCGTTGGAAACCGGCCTGCGATCATCATGTTACCGCAATTGCGCGGTGTCCCCAATGGCGCGATGGATGCTGAAATGCGGACCAAATCCGGCTTTCCCTCGCCGTCCGGGCCGCCTACATCTGAGGCGATGACACCCCGAGACAATTCCGAAACGCCGGAGACTCCTAGCCCCGAAAATCCGGCCGCCGAACCCCTCCCGGCGGAGCCGGCGATCCTGCTCGACGAATCGGCGGACCCGGCGCTTCGCCGCGGCGTCGATGTCATCAAGGCCAACTGGAAGCACGCGCCGCTCGGCCCCGGCGTCTACCGCATGCTCGGCGCCGATGGCGAGGTGCTTTATGTCGGCAAGGCCAGGAGCGTGCGCAAGCGCATTGCGAGCTACATGCGGCTCGGCGGCCATACCAACCGCATCGCCCGGATGATCTCGCTGACCGCCGAAATGGTCTTCGTCTCGACCGAGACTGAGACCGAGGCGCTGCTGCTCGAAACCAATTACATCAAGCAGATGAAGCCGCGCTTCAACGTCCTGATGCGCGACGACAAGTCGTTCCCTTACATCTTCATCAGCGGCGACCATTCGGCGCCGCAGATCATGAAGCACCGGGGTTCGCGCGAACGGAAGGGCGACTATTTCGGCCCCTTCGCCAGCGTCTGGGCGGTGAACCGCACCTTGAACGCGCTGGAGCGCGCCTTTCTCCTGCGCTCCTGCACCGATTCCTATTTTGCCAACCGCACGCGACCGTGCCTGCTGCATCAGATCAAGCGCTGCGCCGCGCCCTGCACCGGCGAGATCGGGTTGGCGGATTACGCCGCTTTGGTCGGGGAAGCCCGCGCCTTTCTCTCCGGCAAGAGCCGCGCGGTACGCGACATGCTGGCGAAGGAGATGAACGAAGCCGCCGAAGTGCTCGACTACGAGCGCGCGGCGCGGCTGCGCGACCGTATCTCCGCGCTCTCCAACATCCAGGGCGCGCAAGGCATCAATCCGCATTCGGTCGAGGAGGCGGATGTCTTCGCCATCGCCGAGGAGGCGGGGCAGTTCTGCGTCGAGGTCTTCTTCTTCCGCACCTATCAGAACTGGGGCAACCGCGCCTATTTCCCGCGTGCCGACAAGAGCCTCAGCCAGAGTGAAGTGCTCGATGCTTTCCTCGCGCAATTCTATGCCGACAAACCGGCTGCGCGGCTTCTCCTGCTCTCGCACGAGATCGAGGATCGCGAGCTTCTGGAGCGGGCGCTGTCCGAGCGCGCCGGCCATCGCATAGAGGTCGCCGTGCCGCAGCGAGGCGAGAAGAAAGACCTCGTCGATCACGCGACGCAGAACGCCCGTGAGACTCTCGGCCGCAAATTGGCCGAGGGCGCGAGCCAGGAGAAATTGCTCGCCGGTCTGGCGGCCGCCTTCGGCATCGAGGATACGCTGCGGCGTATCGAGGTCTACGACAATTCCCACATCATGGGCACGAATGCCGTCGGCGCGATGATCGTCGCCGGGCCGGAAGGCTTCATGAAGACGCATTACCGCACCTTCAACATCAAGGGCGAGGATTTAACGCCGGGCGATGATTTCGGCATGATGCGCGAGGTGCTGCGCCGCCGCTTCACCCGCCTCGCCAAGGAGGATGAAGGCGCCAACCAGGATCCCGACGCCTTTCCGCAGCGCCCCGATCTCGTCCTGATCGACGGCGGCAAGGGCCAGTTCGAGGCAGCCCGGACAGTGCTCGCCGATCTTGGCATCAACGATGTCGCGATCGTCGCCATCGCCAAGGGGCTCGACCGCGAGGCGGGGCGCGAGACGTTTTTCGTCGAAGGCAAAGAGCCATTCCGGTTGCCGCCGCGCGACCCGGCGCTCTATTTCGTCGAGCGGCTGCGCGACGAGGCGCATCGCTTCGCCATCGGCACCCACCGCGCCCGCCGCAAGAAGGAATTCACCCGCAGCCCGCTCGACGAGATCGCCGGCGTCGGACCGGCGCGGAAACGGGCATTGTTACAGGCGTTCGGCACGGCCAAGGCCGTCTCACGCGCCGGCCTCGCCGATCTCGAAAAAGTCGACGGCATCAATTCGGCAACGGCAAAGCTCGTCTACGATTTCTTCCACGGCGAACGGGCGTGACCGGCCCCGCCTGCCCCGGGCGGGAAAGGATGTGGTCCCTCTCCCGGCTTTGTGCGTGCCCTTTCTATTGACCTTTCGCGCCGCGGCATGTTCCCTCCCGGCATGGCCGTTTTTACTTTCGCGCGTGGCTCAAGCCGGCGCTTCAATCTGCCCAATCTCCTGACCTATGGGCGGGTCGCGGCCGTGCCCGTCGTCGTCGGCTGCCTGTTCTGGCCGGAGGTCGCCGCAGCGCGCTGGGCGGCGCTGGCGATTTTCGTCCTCGCCGGCATCAGCGATTTCCTCGACGGCTATCTCGCCCGCGCGCTGGCGCAGCAATCTTCGCTCGGGCGCATGCTCGATCCGATCGCCGACAAATTGCTCGTCTCCGCCGTCCTGCTGATGCTCGCCGCCGATCATACGATTGCCAGCTTTTCGCTCTGGGCGGCGATCATCATCCTGTGCCGCGAAATTCTCGTGTCCGGCCTGCGCGAATTTCTGGCCGAGTTGAAAGTCTCGCTGCCGGTCAGCCGCGTGGCAAAGTGGAAGACGACTCTGCAGCTCGTGGCGCTTGGCTTTCTCATTGCCGGGCCGGCCGCCGAGCCCTATCTGCCCGGCACGACGAGGATCGGCCTCGGCCTGCTCTGGGTCTCGGCCATCCTGACGCTCTATACCGGCTGGGATTATTTCACGGCGGGCGTAAAGCACCTCCTAGATCATGATGATTTCGGATCGAAGCGACCCGAAATCATGAACGCGATCGATTCTCATAATTTAGAGCGGGATTTACGCGAAAATCCGGTATCCACTTTTTCGCATCCCGCTCTAGACGGGGACGAAAAGCCATGAAGGCGCGCTATTTCGCCTGGGTGCGGGAACGCGTCGGCCTCACCGAGGAGGAGATCGCGCCGCCGGCCTCCGTCGCGACCGTCGCCGATCTCATCGTCTGGCTGAAGCAGCGCGGCGAGAATTATGCGACAGCCTTCGCCAACGAAGCCACGATCCGCACGGCACTCGACCGCCAGCATGTGAAGCCGGGCACGCCGCTCGCCAATGCGGCGGAAGTCGCCTTCTTTCCGCCGATGACGGGCGGCTGAGATGACGCGGCGCGTCTTGCGCACTCACTTGCGCGTTCAAGAGACGCCTTTCGATGCTGCGGCAGAGACGGCGGCGTTGGGGCTCGGCCCCGAGAGCGGCGCGCTCGTCACCTTCACCGGGCTCTGCCGCGACGAAGGCGGCAGGCTCGCGGCGCTTGAGATCGAATGCTATCCGGAAATGGCGGAAGCCGAAATCGCCCGCGTCGCGGCCGAGGCCGGAAGCCGCTGGCCGCTCGACGCGCTGCTCATTGTTCACCGCTATGGGCTGATCCGCGCCGGGGAAGCGATCGTCCTCGTCGCGACCGCCAGCGCACATCGCGCCGCAGCCTTCGAGGCAGCGCAATTCCTGATGGATTACCTCAAGACCCGCGCGCCGTTCTGGAAGAAGCAGCACGGCCGTGATGGCCGTGCCGGTGAATGGATCGCGCCGCGCGAGGAAGACGAAGCCGCGGCGGAGAAGTGGACGCAGAACATCCCCTCTCCCCGCCCGCGGGGAGAGGGTTAGGGTGAGGGGCTTGGGCGCTCCCGGCGTCCTTGTTTTCAGCGCATCATCTGATCCGAAAAGTCTGCAACCTTTCGGGATGATGCATCAGTTCGAAACCGCCGGCGCCTTGATGTCATTATAATCGTAATGCAGCGACAGATGCTGGTGGCGGACCTTGCCGTCCGGCGCCGTCGGACCGGCGATGTCGGTCTCGCTGCGAATGAGCGTACCGGTATCGGGCGTGACCCACACCTTCGTCAGGACATTCATCGCATCGGTCTTGTCGCTTCCCGTATAGACCGTGAGATCCTTGCCATCGATCTTGTCGTTCGCCAGATGCGCGCAATCGTTAAAGCTCATGGCGCTTTGCTTCACCTTGGACCGCAGATCGGCGAGATCGGCGTGGACGTCCTTCCACTCGCCGTTCGGCAATTTCACGAAGACTTGCGTGCCGGTGAAAATCGTCTCGGTCGCGATCGCGTTCGGCGCACCGGCGCTGCCGGGGACCGGCGGGTCCTTGGGATCGAACGAAATCGTGCCGACGCTGTGATAGGCCGTCTTGGCGTTGGTGAGCATGGCATCCGCCAGCCCCTTGCAGGCGGCATCATCAGCCCGCGCGCTCGCCAGTCCGAGGCCCAAAAATCCAAAAACACCACCAACCAGAACCGGCCGGACCCATTGGGCCGTTTTGCCACGCATCCTCATACTCCCTGTCCTTATTCGTTTCCTGTCGCCCGTCAGGCGGCCTTATATCCGGCGGCACGGGCAGCGTCACCCCCGCGCGCAACGGCTTTATTCTTGGGCAAAATCGCGGCATTCTCGCCGGCAGCGCGGGTCTCGCGCACACATGGGGAGTGAGGAATGTCGCAGGAACTTTCACGTCGCCAGATGGCTGCCGTGGTCGCAGCCGGGGGATTGCTGGCGTCGGCGTTGCCGGCCAAAGCCTATCAAGGCAATATGTTACGTGCTCTCAATTCGCTGCGCGATGCGCTGGAATCGCTTCGAGAAGCGAGTGGGAATAAGGGCGGCCACCGGGAACGGGCGATCGAACTGATTCGCGGCGCGATCGCCGAAGTGAAGGCCGGGATCGACTTCGCCGCAGAACACGGCGGCAACGGGCAATAACAAGCTCCGCGGATCGGCGCGGCCCGCAAGCAGCGGGCCGCTTATTTTGCGGCGCCGGGAGGCTGGAGGATGACCGAAGCCTCCGAGGTCTGCGTGAGATAGGTCAGCGATTCCAGAAAATAGAGTTTCACCGCGCTCTCGGAATGGCTGAGGTAGCCGATCGAAATATCCTGCCCGAGATAAAGGTCGAAATCGCCGCCCCGGGTCGTCAGCACGACGCCGCCGCTAATGGCGGGACTCCAAATCACTTCCTCGTCGACCAGGCTCCGAATGTGCTTCAGGATGGGATATCCTTCATCACTGCCGCCCGTGATGGCGGTGTAAGGCTCCGCCCCAAGGACAAGCGCATAAGGGCCGTTGACACCCGCGAGGCGCAAACGCTCCACGGCCTCGGCGACCGCATCCGGATAGGCCCGCACATCGGCGGGGAGCGTGACGGGCTGATTGCTGGTCACCTGGCGCACGCCCTGGATTCCCGCATCGGCATAGCCCTCGAACACCACATGATCCTCGGCGAAGGCAATCGCGCGGGCGGCATCCTTCAGCGGCTGCCAGTCGGAATCGTTCGATCCGCGCTCGACATCGTCGATCGCCTGGCGCGTGAGCTCGAACGGAACCTTGAGTTCGATGAGCGGTCTGACTTCGCGTTGAGAGACTTCAAGATCGCCGCGCAGCGGCGTGATCTGACGCGTATGGCCGGTGCCGATCGCCGCGAGGTCAAAGCCCTTCGGCCCCTGAACATCCACGACACGTCGCGCCGCCAGATAACGCTTCAGCGTTCGCGCCGCTTCCTGCTCGATCTGCTCCCAGGCGCTGCTGGAAATCGGCGCCAGCTCGCGATGAAGGTTATTCATTCTGTCCCTCTTGTTTCAGAGAACCGATCCCGAGCGATCCGTCGGACCGCGGCCGTTGCGAACCGGCGGGTGTGGCCGCCGCGCCTTCGGACTGCGCCGGGGATGCGGGCGGTCCGGCCTCGTCCGGTTCGACGGAGTCCAGAAATGTCGCTGACGGCACGAAAAACAACGATCCGGTGACCGCGCGGCTGACATCCAGCAGGCGGTCGTAATTTCCTGGCGGATTGCCGATGAACATATTCTCCAGCATCCGCTCTATTCTATGCGGTGAACGGGCGTAGCCAATAAAATACGTGCCGAATTCGCCCTTCCCGACGCTGCCGAAAGGCATGTTGTCGCGAATGATTTCGAGTTGTTTGCCGTTCTCGACGATCGTCGTCAGGACATTATGCGCGAATGGCGGCTTGGCGGCATCGTCCAGTTCAATGTCCGACAATTTCTTGCGGCCGATAATGCCTTCCTGTTTCTCGGTCGGAATCTGGTTCCATTTGTCGAGATCGTGGAGATATTTCTGGACGATCACGTAACTGCCGCCGGTGAACGCCGCATCTTCGTCGCCGATGATGGCGGCATCGACACACGCCTCGCCCACCGGATTTTCTGTGCCGTCGACAAACCCGATCAGGTCGCGGTCATCGAAATATTTGAAGCCGTGCGTTTCATCGACCACACGCAGCGCGGCGGCGAGCCGGGACATAATCTGTGTGGCGAGCTCGAAGCAGAGATCCATGCGCGTCGCACGGATATGAAACAGAACATCGCCCGGTGTCGAAACCGCATGATGTTCGCCGTTTATCTCCCGAAAAGGGTGAAGATCCTTCGGCCGGGGTCCATCAAACAGGCGATCCCAAGCTTGCGAGCCGAACCCCAGCACGCAGGACAGCCCGCTATCAAGGTCGCGGAATCCGACCGCCCGGACGAGCGCGGGAAGATCGCCGCAGAGCGCGCGGACAGCGCGGGCGCTCTCCTCCCCCTCGTTCAGCGTTGCGACAATAAAGATCGCCGAACGCGAAAGTCTTGCGGCGACCGGCTGACTCTCGATTGAACCCACGACAACTCCCCGGGAAACCTTTCAACACCAAGATCGCAGCGTGTCAAAACCATACGCAGAATTTGCAGTCTCATCAGCCAAAATAAAAGAGCCGGCGAAATCGCCGGCTCGATCATACAGGGCTGAAGACAATTACCTGAAGCAGCGGAGATTTCCGTTGGGCATGCGGACGGCGGTATGACCGGTACGTCTTAGACACCAATCCTGGTTTTGACCGCCCCATACGCAATTGCCCCATCCGTTGCGATGGCGGTTCGGACCGCACCCGCCCAAGGCAAACGCCGACGACAGACTGGTGGAAAGGATCAGAATGCCAAGCAATACAGTGCAGAGCGTTTTCATAGATCACTCCCTTGATGCGCGACTATGGCAAATCGCGTTGCATCTTGTACCCCAAGCGAACGCTTCGCGGGATACCGACGCGGGAATTTCGATGAATTTGGATGCGATTTAGTTAAGTGGATGATTTTCTAAGATTAAATCATCGCGCTTGGTTTATCGCGGATTGATGTGTGGTGCGGGCGGTCGGAATCGAACCGACACTCTGTTACCAGAACCAGATTTTGAGTCTGGCGCGTCTACCAGTTCCGCCACGCCCGCCTAGCGCGCTTGCCGACCACCCGGAAGGATGATCGATAAGAAATCGCACCAATTAAAAAAGCCGGAACAAATTTCGATCGAAAAGTCGAACAACTTTTCCGGAATTTGCTCCAGATGAAGGCGCTGAATTATAAGATTGCCGCGCGGCCCACAAGCGGCGGGGCGCAGTTTTCATCGCGCATCACCCCAGATCCGAAAAGTCTGCAACTTTTCGGGGCGATCGATCCTTCTGCGCATCACCCGATCCGAAAAGTCTGCAACTTTTCGGGGTGATGCGGTCAGTGCCAGTCCCGCACGTCGACGAAATGGCCGGTGACGGCCGCCGCCGCCGCCATAGCGGGCGAGACGAGGTGGGTGCGGCCCTTGAAGCCCTGGCGGCCCTCGAAATTGCGGTTCGAGGTCGAGGCGCAGCGCTCGCCCGGCGCCAAACGGTCCGGGTTCATCGCCAGGCACATCGAGCAGCCGGGCTCGCGCCATTCGAAGCCCGCGGCCAGGAAAATCTTGTCGAGACCTTCCGCCTCGGCCTGCGCCTTGACGAGACCGGAGCCGGGCACAACCATCGCATTGACGCGATCCGACACCCTTTTTCCCTCTATCAACCTGGCGGCGACGCGCAGATCCTCGATGCGGCCATTGGTGCAAGAGCCGATGAACACCCGGTCGATCGC
Source organism: Methylovirgula ligni (assembly GCF_004135935.1). Taxonomy (NCBI): domain Bacteria; kingdom Pseudomonadati; phylum Pseudomonadota; class Alphaproteobacteria; order Hyphomicrobiales; family Beijerinckiaceae; genus Methylovirgula; species Methylovirgula ligni. Next base: position 643,734 of record NZ_CP025086.1, read on the forward strand.
GACATCGGTGATCTTCTCGCCGCCCGAGAGGCCCATATAGTCGAGCGCACGGCGGATCGAGGCGCGCTTGGCCTCGCTGGCACCCTGCTCGGCCGTCGGCACCCGGCCGTCGATCGAGATCACGTCCTCAGGGCTCGTGCCCCAGGTGACGATCGGCGGCAGATTGGCGGCGTCGAGCCGGATCACCTTGTCGAAATGCGCGCCTTCGTCGGACTGGAGCGTTTCCCAATACCGGAGTGCCGCATCCCAATCGGCGCCCTTCGGCGCGCGCGGGCGGTCCTTGATGAAGGCATAGGTCTTCTCGTCGGGGGCGATGAGCCCGGCGCGGGCGCCGCCCTCGATCGTCATGTTGCAGACGGTCATCCGACCTTCCATCGAAAGATCGCGGATTGCCTCGCCGGCAAATTCGATGACATGGCCGGTGCCGCCGGCGGTGCCGATCTTGCCGATGATCGCCAGGATGATGTCCTTGGCGAAGACGCCCTCGCCGCGCTTGCCGTCGACGACCACCTGCATGTTCTTGGCTTTCGACTGGATCAGCGTCTGGGTCGCCAGCACATGCTCGACCTCGGACGTGCCGATGCCGTGCGCCAGCGCGCCGAAGGCGCCGTGCGTCGAGGTGTGGCTGTCGCCACAGACGATGGTCGTGCCCGGCAGTGTGAAGCCCTGCTCGGGGCCGATGATATGGACGATGCCCTGGCGGTTATCCTGCTCGTTAAAATAATCGATGCCGAAATCCTTGGCATTGGCGGCGAGCGTCTCGACCTGGATACGGCTCTCCTCGTCCTGAATGCCCTTCGAGCGATCGGTGGTCGGCACGTTATGATCGACAACGGCGAGCGTCTTCTGCGGCGCGCGCACCTGACGCCCGGCCAAACGCAGCCCCTCGAATGCCTGCGGGCTCGTCACCTCATGAACGAGATGGCGGTCGATATAGAGGAGGCAAGTGCCGTCGTCCTGGCGATCGACCACATGGGCATCGAAGATTTTGTCGTAGAGCGTGCGTAACTCGGCCATCTCTCAAGCACTCTTCATAGGTTGCGGCCCCGTGCCGCTTGCCGCCACAGCCTATCTGACGGAAACTGGGGCAGTTATTAACCCCAACCCGCATATAGGAACAGTTATAAAAAACGTCATCGCCTCCAAGGAGGCATCCGGGCGGAAACCGCCTGGAGAGCGGAGAGAAGAATGCGTCCGCCTGTCGCGCCCTATCTGACCGTTTCGCCCGCCATGGCGGCGATCGCCTTCTATACGACCGTCTTCGGCGCGAAGCAGCAGGCGCTGATGCCGGCGCTCGACGGGCTGCGGATCATGCATTGCGAACTGACGATCAACGGCGGCTCGGTCATGCTGGCCGATGCCTTCCCGGAATTCGGCAATACCCGCGTCCCAGTCCCTGGCGAGCCGATGACCGCCTCGGTCAGTCTCGAATTCGAGACCGCCGACGAGGTCGATCTCATCTTCAAGCGAGCGATCGGGCTCGGCAGCAAGGGCGAGACGAACCCGACCAACAGCTTCTGGGGCACACGGCTCGCGACCTTCCGCGACCCGTTCGGCCACCGCTGGATCCTCAACGCGCCGCTGACCTGACCCGGCCGCAACGCTCCGGGCTCCGGAGCTTATTTCTTGCCGCCGCCCTTGGGCGCACGGATGGCGCCCTTCGGCTTCTTCTCCGGCGCCACCTTTTTCACCGTCGGAGCCTGGGCATTGGCCGCCTCGCGGGCCGCCTTGGCGGCGGGCGTCTCGAGCCTCTCGGCGATACGGGCCGACTTGCCGCGACGGTCGCGCAGATAATAGAGCTTGGCGCGCCGGACCTTGCCGCGGCGCACGACCTTGATTGAATCGATGTTCGGCGAATAAACCGGGAAGACGCGCTCGACGCCCTCGCCATAGGAAATCTTGCGGACGGTGAAGCTCTCGTTGAGGCCACCGCCGGTGCGGGCGATGCAGACGCCCTCATAGGCCTGAACGCGGGTGCGCTCGCCTTCCTTCACCTTGACGTTGACAACGACGGTATCGCCCGGCTGGAATTCCGGGACCGGCCGGACGGCGGCGAGCTTGGCGACCTGAGCGGCTTCGAGCTGCTCGATAATATTAGCCATAGGATGAGTCCTTCCGTTTCGCCTGGTTCGGCCGCAGCCGCCAGACGGGCGTTTCGGAACGCTGTTTTGAGTTAAGGCGCGGCTTCTACACGAGGCGGCGGCCTTTGTCGAGATTGCGATTCCATTAGCGCCCTAACCTTGTCCACATCCGCTGGCGTCGCCGGATTATAGACCACCATGCCGAGATCGGGGCGGCCATCGACGGCGAAAGTCGAATATTCCATCTCGATCACGCCGGCGACCGGATGGCGCATATGTTTGGTGCCCTCGCCATAGGTGCGCACATTATTGGTGCTCCAGATCGCAGCGAATTCAGGGCTTTCCCGGCACAGTTCCTCGACGAAGCTCTTGACATAATCCGCCGCTCCGGCGCGGGCGACATCGGTTCGGAAGGCGGCAACGACGAAGCGGGCAACGTTGTCCCAATCGGTTTGCCGGGCGCGGATATACGGCTCACAGAAGAGCAGCCGCAGGATATTGCGCTTCTCGATTTCGAGCGTGGCGTAATCGGTCAGCACCGCCGCGGCGGCGCGGTTCCAGGCGACGACATCCCAGATCGGCGTCTTGATGAAGGCCGGGCTGGATTCAAGCGCGTCGAGCACGCGCTGCAGGCGTGGCGTGACCCCCTCGGCCGCCTTGTAGTGAACCTCGGGCGGCCGGCCGAGGCCGAGCAGGAAAAGATGTTCGCGCTCGACATCCGTCAGCATCAACGCGCGGGCGATCCGGTCGAGCACGTCGGCCGACGCCGCCCCGCCCCGCCCCTGTTCCAGCCATGTGTACCAGGTCGGGCTGATATTGGCGCGCTGGGCAACTTCTTCGCGGCGCAGGCCGGGCGTGCGCCGGCGTGTTCCCGACAGGCCGAACGCGGCCGGATCGAGCCGGGTGCGGCGATCCTTCAGATAGGTTCCCAGCAGGTTCTCGTTGGCGATCCGCGCGTCCATGCTGTTAGCTATTATACCTGTATAAGATCACTTATTTACCAGGATATATTATGCGCCAATAGTCTCCGCCTCTCAACCGGAGACTAACTTCATGCGTGTTTTTGTGACTGGCGCGACCGGCTTCATCGGCGCCGCCGTCGTCAAGGAACTGATCTCGGCCGGCCATACAGTGCTTGGCCTCACCCGCTCGGAGGCCGGCGCGAAGGCTCTGACCGCCGCCGGCGCGGACGTGCATCACGGCGATCTGGAGGATCTCGACAGCCTGCGGAGCGGTGCGGCCGCGGCGGATGGCGTGATCCATCTGGCTTTCATCCACGACTTCTCGAAATTCGTGGAAAACTGCGAGATCGACCGTCGCGCTATCGAAGCCCTCGGCGCGGCGCTTAAAGGTTCGGACCGGCCGCTGGTGGTCACGTCCGGCGTGGGCCTCCTGGCCCCGGGCCGCATCGCGACCGAAGACGACAAGCCCGCGCGGGATTTCCCGCGCGCGTCGGAAGCGACGGCGTTGGCGCTGGCGGCGGATGGGCTCAATGCATCGGTCGTGCGGCTCCCGCAAGTCCACGACACGGTCAAACAGGGCCTTGTCACTTATGCCATCGCCATCGCGCGGGAAAAGGGCGCGTTTGCCTATATCGGAGACGGCCATAACCGCTGGCCCGCGGCGCATGTACTCGACGTGGCGCGGCTCTATCGGTTGGCGCTTGAAAAGGCCGAAGCGGGCGCGATCTATCATGGGGTCGCGGAGGAAGGCGTCTCGCATAAGGATATCGTGGACACGCTTGGGCGACGTTTGCAGATTCCGGTCAAATCCATCGCGCCCGATGAGGCACAGGCCCATTTTGGCTGGCTCGCAATGTTTGTGGCGTACGATATGCCGGCCTCAAGCGAAAAGACGCGCAAAAAATTGGGATGGCAGCCGACCGAGCGCGGTTTGATCGCCGATCTCGAACAGCTTTACATCCCTGATCGATGAAGGACCGGCCGGGCTAGTTCGCGGCCGAAAACGCAGCTTGCCGCCGAACACGACATTTGATGGGGCGTTCTCGCCCCTCATAACCCCCGCCCCATTTACGCCGCCTCTTGTCTTGGGCAGACTTTTGCGGCACGCAGAACGCGATTCGAAAACGGGCGGGACTTCATCGACATGGCTGGCGCTTGCACCGAGGGGCTCGATACCGGATTTGCCGCGCTGGGCTATGCCAAGGTCGCCTTTCTCGGCGTCGTGCAGGGCATTACCGAGCTTCTGCCCGTCTCCTCGACGGCGCATATGCGCATCGTCCCGGCCCTGCTCGGCTGGCGTGATCCCGGCTCCGCCTTCTCCGCCGCGATGCAGCTCGCCGCGCTTGCCGCCGTCGTGAGCTATTTCTGGACCGACGTAGAGGGGCTGACGGGCGGCGCCATCTCCGCCATCAAGCGGCGCGATTTCAACGACTGGTCGTTGCGCTTCTGTGTCTGGATCCTCATCGCCACGCTGCCGATCCTCGTCGCCGGCACATTGCTGTCGAAGCTGCTCAATACCTGCAATTCGCCGCTGCGCTCTCTCTCCGCCATCGGCGTCGCTTATATCGTCATGGGCGCGCTGCTCGGCCTTGCCGAAGTCTATTCGCGGCACAAGCGCACGCTCGACGACGTCACTCTCAAAGACGCGCTGATCGTCGGCTTCGCCCAATGCGGCGCATTGATTCCCGGCGTCTCACGGTCCGGCTCGACCTTCACCGCGGCGCTGTTCCGCGACCTTGAGCGCACCGAGGCGGCGCGCTTCTCCTTCCTGCTCGGCATTCCGGCCATAGCCGCCGCCGGGCTGAAAGAGCTCTACGAATTGCACAAGGCACATCTCGACGCGCATGGCTGGTCGGTCCTCGCCGTCGGACTCGTTGTCGCGTCAATCTCGGCCTTCATCGCCATCTGGGGATTGCTGCGCATCCTCGAGCGCTTCTCCTCCTGGCCCTTCGCCATCTATCGCGTGGCGCTCGGGATTTTTCTGCTCGTCGCCGTTTTCGCCCATTGGCTGCCCAATTGAGGCGAGAGCATCGGGCTGGAGGCTTCTATGCCCGCCACACCCCGTTTTCTGCCTGCCGGTGAATCCGCGCTCGTCGTCGAATTCGGCGCGGCGATCGACCCCGCGCTGAACGACAAGGTCCGCGCCTTCGACCACGCGCTCGCCGCCGCGGCGATCCCCGGCATTGTCGAGACTTTGCCGACCTATCGCTCGCTGATGATCCATTTCGATCCGCGCCAGGTTGCGACCGACGCGCTCATCGCGGAACTGCGCAAGCTTCAGATCGGCCCCGGCGCAGCGGGCGTGCCGAAACATTGGTCGATCCCCGTCTGCTACGAGCCGCCCCACGCCGAGGATCTGGCCGAGGTCGCAGCGGCGCTCGGCCTCACGGCGGAACGGGTCGCGGCCCTGCACGCCGGGGCGGAATATCGCGTCTATATGTTCGGCTTCGCGCCGGGCTATGTCTTCCTTGGCGGCTTGCCGGCCGAGCTCAACATCTCCCGGCGGCCGAAGCCGCGCCCGCCGGTGCCGCAAGGCGCGCTGTTGATCGCCGGTGGCCAGGCTTTGATCGCCAACCGGCCAATGCCCACCGGCTGGTACAACCTCGGCGCGACGCCGGCCCTGCTCTTCGATCCAAAGCGCAGCCCGCCGGTCGCGCTCGACATCGGCGACCGCATCCGCTTCACGCCCGTCGATGGCGCGGCTTTCGCACGCCTGCGCCGAGAAGCCGCCGAAGGCGCGCCCGTCATCGAACAGAAAGCGTGAGATGGAAGCCCCGCATCTCAGCGTGCTGAGCGCCGGACCCGGCGCGACGGTCCAGGATGGCGGCCGCTTCGGCTTTCGCCGCTACGGCGTGACGCCGGCCGGACCGATGGATTGGGCGGCTTTCCGCACCGCCAATCTGGCGCTGGGCAACGCGCCCGATGCCGCGGCGCTTGAAATCGGTCCCGGCGGCATCGAACTCGTCAATGCGAGCCCCGGCCCGATCGGTGTCGCCTTCTGCGGCGGCGGCTTTTCCTGGTTCCGCGACGGTCAATTAGCCGGGGCCGCCGCGAGGCTGGTTCTGACCCCCGGCGCTCATCTGGCCGCGCGGCCCGGTGTCGCGGGCATTTTCACCTATCTCGCCGTCGTCGGCGGTCTGCGCACGCCGGTCGAGCTGGGCAGCCGGGCGACCTATACCCGCGGCGGTCTCTATGGAGGCATGTTGCAAGGGGGCGATTTTCTGCCGCTGGCGGAGGACGCCGGCACCCCCGGCGACGAGGCGATGATCGTCGCCCCCTGGCTACGGCCAGACCTTGACGCGCCGCTGCGGGTCGTCGTCGGCCCGCAGGACGATTATTTCGACGCGGCGGCGCTCGATCTCTTCTTCAGCGCGCCCTTCAAGGTCACGGCTGGCGACCGCATGGCCTACCGCCTCGACGGCCCGGCAATCGCTCACAGCCGGGGCTACAATATCGTCTCCGACGGCGTGGCCCTGGGCGCCATCCAGATCGCCGGGGACAAAAAGCCGCTGGTGCTGATGGCCGATCATCCGCCGACCGGCGGCTATCCCAAGCTTGGCCATATCGCCCGCGCCGATATCGGGCGCCTGGCGCAATTGCGACCGGGCCGGACCTGTCATTTTGCTCAGGTGAGCGCCGAGACGGCGCGCGTGGCCCTGCTGGCGCTGGAAGACGCGGTCGTGACGACGCAAAGCTTCTGCCGGCCGCTGCGCCGTGTGGTCGCGCTGGCGGGTCTACCGCCCTCGGACCGCTCGCCCTGGTCGGCCGTCGGCAACCACCGGCTGCGTTGACGCGGCGAACGTAAACTGGTCTACATCCGCGTCCAAATACGGGTTTTGCTCATCTCATGACAGACGCTGCCATCAAGAAGCCGGACAGCGGCATTGCGGGAGAATTTGCCGAAAATCTCGGCCTGATCACGCCGCTGGCGCGGGCCTGGCACTTTCGCGAACTGATCCGCGCCGTGGTACGGCGCGAGCTGATGGCGCGGTTCAGCGGCTCGATCCTCGGCTGGCTCTGGGCGATTTTCGGGCCGCTGCTGATGCTGTCGGTCTATACCGTCATCTTCTCGCACGCGGTCGGCATTCGCGCGTCGACCGCCGCGCACGGCGTGGCCAATTATTCGCTGAATATTTTCGTCGGCCTTATCGTCTTCAACCTGTTCGGCGAACTGGCCTATCGCGCGCCAGGACTGCTGCACGAGCATGTGAACTTCATCAAGAAGTCGATCTTTCCGAGCGAGACGCTGGCCTGGACCGCGGCGATCCGCGCCGCCGTCTATGCCGCTATCAGCTTCTGCGTCCTGCTGGTTTTCGAACTCCTCATCACCCACAAGCTGCCGCCGACGATCCTGCTGCTGCCCTTCGTCTTCGTGCCGTTCTTTCTCTTTCTTCTCGGGGTAAGCTGGTTCCTGATGGCGCTGGGGTCGTTCACGCGCGACGTGATGCACCTGATGGCCTCGATCGTCCCGGTTTTCATGTTCGCGACGCCGATCTTCTATTCGATCGACGACGTCCCGGGGAACCTGAAGATTTTCCTTCGCGCCAATATCGTCGGCGATTATGTCGAGCTGACCCGCGACGTCGTTCTGCTCGACAAGATTCCGAACCCTTGGCTCTATCTGGGGACTGTGATTGTCTCACTCCTCGTCTTCCGTTCCGCCTATCGATTCTACATGCGCTACAAGAATGTCTTCGTCGATGTCATCTGAGATCGCCATTAGCTGCAAGGGCGTCGGCAAAGCGTTTCAGCTCTACTTGAAGCGGAACGACCAGCTGTATCAGGCGCTGTTCGGGCGCTGGAAGCAGTTCTATCACCCGCACTGGGTGCTGCGTGATGTGAGCTTCGATGTACGCCGCGGCGAGACCTGGGGCATCATCGGCCGCAATGGCACCGGCAAGACCACCTTGCTGCAGCTCATCTGCGGCATCAGCAAGCCGAGTCACGGCGACATCAGCGTCTCCGGCCGGATCGCGCCGATCCTGGCGCTCGGCGCCGGCTTCGATCTCGAACTGACCGGACGCGAAAATGCTTTGATCGGCGGCGCAATTCTGGGCCTGCGCCGCAAGGAGATCATCCCCAAGCTCCCTTCGATCGCGGCCTTCGCGGATATCGGCGAATTCTTCAACCAGCCGCTCAAAATGTATTCGAGCGGCATGACCGCGCGTCTCGCTTTCGCCGTCTGCGCGCATGCCGACGCGGACATTCTGATCGTCGACGAAGCGCTCTCCGTCGGCGATGCGACCTTCGCCAAGAAATGCGACGATTATATTCGCAACTTTGCGGAGAAGGGCACGATCCTGGTCGTCTCGCACGACCTCAAGACGCTTGAGGAATTGTGCGATAACGTCATCTGGATCGACGAGGGCCGCGTCGCCGCCGTCGGCAAGCCGGCCGACGTGATCACCGCCTATCGGCGCGCCTTCAACATCACCAAGCTCGTCACCGCGCCGCGGTTGGTCGTTTAAGCACACCGCTCACGCCGAGACCGGTTAGAGCGCGGCTCCGGCGCCGCTCGCGCCGCGCGGAACGCCCGTCTCACGGCGCTTCCCGTGCTTCACCGGAAAGCGGGCCTGCTGACGCAGAATGAGTATGAGCGCGATCGCCAGTTCCAGGCCGATTGCCAGTGCGACCGTATAGACCAGGAACGGGTCGCGCCGGACGACGCTTTCCGTACCGATCAAAATTCCGATATGGATCGCCGGAATCGCAACGAGGGCCGCGATCGTCGTCGTGTTGCGCCCCGTCGCACTCGATAGCGTCAGGACGAGGCCGATCGCCAGCAAGGCATGGGTCAAAGCCAGGATCGGAATGCCGAAGCGCTTCGCCGCCTCGCTCATCCAATCGGAGAGGAGTTGCTTCGTGCCATCGCGGCCCGGCCATGCCTCGAGGAATTGCTGCCCCGGCATTTCAAAGACACCGCGCCAGCCGCGGCTGGGCATGCCCTTCGTGCCCTGCATATCGAGCTGAATGACATATTGGTCGAAGTCGGCGGTGCGAATCTCGTTGGTTCCGTCCGGGCGGCTCTGCAGCGAGCCGTGGCTCATCACCAGAAGCACGCCGTGATCGTTGCGGCGAAACTCCGTCTGTTTCGCGGTGATGATCTCTTCTTCCTTTTTCTTTTCGTTCATCTGGTGGATGAACATTCCCTCGACGACGTCTTCCGACTTCCAGCGCTTGAAATAGAGTGTCCGCGTTCCATGATCGAACGTGTAGAACTGGGCTGGTTCGAGCATCCGATGGTTGAGCGAATTGCGGATGACGTAAATGACGTCGTGCATCTGGCCGACATTGTCCGGCGCGATGAAGATCGAGGTCCAGTACCCCAAGACCACCGCGATCAAGGCGACGAGGGTTGCGGGGACGCAGACCGCCACAACCGACAGTCGCAGCGAATAAAGCACGGCGATCATGCCGTCGGCGGCCATGCGCGAAAACTCCAGCGCGACGGCAATGCCGACCGCCATCGGCAATGCAAGATAGATCGCCGTCGGCAAGGTGCCCATCAACGCCGGCATCAGCAGGCCGCTGCGTACCGCCGAGGCCGGCAGATAGTGGAAGAGCTGGGTCAGCACCACCGGGACGCACAGGCCAACTTCGAGCAGAATGACGGAAAAAAACACCCGCCGGCCGAGGTAGAAGTATAGCAGCTTCGGCACTTCGATTCCCTGCTCTTGCCCTATGTTTCCGTTACCAAATGCGGGCCGGCGCTAACCTTGATCGCGGCGGCATAAATCCGCCCGCTTCGCATCCTAGTCAACTCTTGACTTTACCTGCTATCGACCTCGGCAGACAAAACCGATATGTTTGCCAAGCGTACCGCGTGGCGGCCTGTCGACAGGGGCGACCGAGAAAATCCTTATAAATTCAAAAGAGTAGAATACCGATGCCGAGCATGTTTCCATGAACATCCTGAACCCGCGACTGAGCACTATCGTGCAGGCAACGGTGGCGGCGGGCAGTTCGGATTTTCGGCTCCCCTTGGTCAGCATTATCATCGTCAATTATAATTACGGCCGTTTTCTGGATCAGGCGGTCGACAGCGTCTTCGGCCAGACTTATCCGAACGTGGAATGCATCATCGTCGACAATGCGTCGACCGACGAAAGCCCCGAGGTGCTGGAATCGATCTCGGCGCGCTACCCGCGGGTGCGAATCATTCGGCGCGGCTCGAACGACGGACAGACCGCGGCTTCGCTGGATGGCTTCGACGCCGCCGGTGGCGCTTATGTGATTTTCGTAGACGCCGATGATATTTTGCTGCCGCAGGCGGCCGCGACGCATATGTTCGCCCATCTTTCGCTGCGCGTGCATGTCGGCTTCACGTCCGGCGACATGCTGCAAAGCGCCGATGATCAGATCGTCATCGGCACCGGCGAGGAACTCAATCGCTACGTCCTCAGCGGGAAGGGGCGGCGCAAAAACCTGCTGCGTAATTACGAACATGCATTTGAGCCGCAATGGCCGCCGCGCGAACTGGGCGAATTTCTCGCGGATAAAATTCACCTCGTGCCGCACCAGACGACGAGATGGGTCTGGTCGCCGACGACCGGCCTCTGTTTTCGCCGCGATGCGCTGCGTCAATTCGTCGACAATCCGGACCTCGCGAGTTTGCGAACCGGAACGGACATGTATTTCGCACATGCCATCGGCGCGCTCTACGGAAGCGCCATCATCGACACGCCGGTTTTTGTCTACCGTATCCACGGAGGCAACGAATTCACCCGCCATCCGCAACTCAACCGCTGCAAGGCGTATGACGGAAGCTCAAACAACAACAACGCCTATGCGCTGCGACTCCTCGTCGATCATCTGGTTGCGAAAATCGATCGCTTCTATCAGAGCAGCCGTTCGCCTCTCGATTACTTCCATGCCCTGAAGCAACTCGATCAGCATGATCCGGACCCGAGATTGCCGGCCTGGCGGCAACGATCACGTGTGGCCGGGCATCTCGTTGATGGCTACGCCGACGTCGCCGCGACGATCGGCCCGTGGAAGACATGGGCTCTCATGCTCTGGTTTGGCGTTCCGCCGACGCTCATTGCGCAGACCGCAAAACGAAGCTCATGATGGCAAGACAGACGGACGTGTCTCGCGCTGCGGAATTCGCCGGCAAAAATGTCCTTCTCGTTCATCCGGCCTGGCACTCGTGCGGCAGCTATAACGTCTTCGTCGCTCAGGCAGACGCCTATCGCGCCCTGGGCGCGCGGGTCATCAGCCTCGCAATCAACACCTTCCCCGGGTTCGCGGCGGAATCGGGCGCGGCGAAATCCTATCTCGCTGCGACACAGGATCTGCCGGCCGACAGCCGCTTTTTTACCGGAATGCCGCCCGGCGCCATCGCCTCGCCGGAGTTTTTTCAGGCGGCGAACGCCTGGCTGCACGGCGATTATGCCGCGATGCTGATCGAGACCGCGCGCCAGTCGGCGCACCCGGCCGAACTCTCGGCCGTAAAAATCGACCTCATCCATTGCAATCACTTCTTCTGCATTCCCATCGCCGCCAGATTGCGGGACATCCACGGCTGCCCGCTACTGCTCGATACGCACGATCTGCAAGCCAGGCAGTTCGCTTTGCGCAATCGCAATGCCTGGACGTTGCGGCCGAAGGCAAAATACGAAACCATGCTGGCCAGCGAGCTGGCAAATATGCGTGCCGCCGACGTCCTGATCCATCTCAACACCGAAGAAGCGGACGCTTTCAGCGAGCTTCTTCCGGAGAAGCGGCATGCGCTGATTTTCCCCAGTGTGAGGCCTATGCCGCTCGGCCGCGGCGACGAGATCATCATCGTGGCCAGCGCCAATTATCCGAATTTCCTCGGCCTCAAATGGTTTCTGAGCGAGGTAATGCCGCGCGCTGGTGCTGTGCCGATCCGCATCGTCGGAAATATCAACGAGATGGTCCGCCGGCGCGCACCGCTGCTCTATAGTCGATACAGATCGCTTTTCGTCGGCTTCACCGGCGATCTTGCCGGAGCCTATGCGAGAGCGGCGGCGATCCTGCTTCCGACCACGACCGGCTATGGCATCTCGATCAAGACGATCGAGGCGCTTTCGAGCGGTGTGCCGCTTGTCGCCACGACGCCAGCCTTCCGCGGCATGGGGATCGATCCCGCGAACCTGAAAAACGTCATTCTGGCCGAGGACGCGCCGGCCTTCGCGGCCGCGATTCGTCAGCTCGCCGCCAAAACGCCGCGACGCGACGACGCCAGTGGTCCAAGCGACACCCGTCTGCTCTATGAAAAACTGTTCACGGCCGCGGCCTACAAGGAGACGCTGGCGGCGCTCGTCGCACCGTTGCTTGCACGCAGCGACGTCCTACAGACCTAGAGCCTTGAGGCGGGCCTTGGCCTTTTCCGCATATTGATGCCAGATGATGTCGATGGGCCGGCGATGGCGCGGCATGCCGATAATGCCGGGCCAATGGCAGAAATAGACCTTGTTGCCCTTACGATCCTCGGGGCCGTCCGGAGATGCCAGGATCCCGTCCGACTTGTAATAGCTTTCCTCCGAGGCGTGCGGAACGATCTCCGACAAGGTCGCGATTTTCAAGGCCTGGCGATGCACCACGAAATTGGTGAGCGGCTGGGCGAACAGGCCGCCACGCTGCCGGACGGCGTGAAAGATTCGCTCGTCTCGGGTGATGACATCGTAAAAGTCCTGCAGCGACAGGACAGATCGCGACGTCACGAAAAACCCGTCGTTGAACAAAAGAGCGTCGCGCAGGTAATCGTAATCCCGGAAGCGCGAATTATAGATGTAATCGGTAACGCGCGCGGAGACGATGAACTCCGTCTTGCCCGCCTCGATATGGCCGAGAAGCTTGGTGAAGTCCTGCAGCAGGATGATGTCGACGTCGAGGTAGATCACCTCGTCGAGCGGCAGCGTCAGCGCCAGCAATTTGCGCAGCCTGCGGCGATGGCCCGGATTCAGCGGATAAAGCCGGCGCGCAAGCGCATCGAGTTCGCCGCTGTCGAGGGAGACGACCTCGACCCCATAGGCTTCCGCAACGAGGCGGGTGCGGGTGAGATTGTCATCATAAGGGATGAGATAGAGCGGGATCGAAGAGCTCCACGCGCGATAGCTCTCGAGAAAGGGCAAGAGCCAATCGATGACGCGATCGTTGGCGATGATCGCGATGCCGTATTTCTTCGCTGGGGCAGTTTCAGAAGGCTCGCGCGTATCCGACATGGGCGGCCTCCTCTGACCGCAGGCATGGCGGCGGACACATTCGATCGAAAACCATATGCAACGATATCGGTCCCAGTTCGCCCCGGCCTTGATGAATTTGTTCGAGGACCGGGATTTCGGCTCCCGACACGGATGGCGCCCTTTTAGCGACAGCGGAGCAGCGGATCAAGCTTCGGGCATTGAACGGGCCGAATTTACGAGCTTCAGGATCACATCCACATAGGCCGCGCCGCTGTGCCGGCTGGCAAAGTCGGGCGCGCCCTGCGCTGCCTTGCTTTGGCTCTCGGCAAGATGCGGCAGCAGCCGTTCTATGGCATCCGCGAGTGCTTCACTCGTATAGGGCGCAAAAATCTCCCCTTCCGCCACACCGCTCTCGATCTCCGTTGCGGCGTAAATTCCGCGCGCGGCGATGACCGGCCGGCCGGCAGCCACCGCCTCGGTATAAAGACCCGAGCCGCGCTGGCCGAAGCGGCCTGGATCATAAGGCAACAACGTGACATCCACGGCATTGGTTCTTTGCGCATATTCCGCGCTGTCCATGATGCCTTCGACGAGCTCGATGCCGGAAAGCCGGCGCAGTTTCTGTTCCGCCTCGACCGTTTCGCGTTCCCAATTCGAATGCTGAATCTGGACGATGAAATCGACGGGCAGGTTCCTGGCCCGGCAGATTTCAATCGCCCCGGGCAAGAGGTGAAACCCCTTCTCCGATTTTGAATAGCCGAAGAAACCGAGCCGCACCCTGCCCTGCGGTTTCGGCCGCGCCTGAGCGGCGCGCAGGACAATCGGCAGCAGCGTGGTCTTGATCCCGAACTGCTGGGTATAGATCTTGGCGAGGGCCTCGTTCTCTGTGGTGAAGAACAAGGACTTGCCGATCAGTTCGCCGGCGAGATCGAACGCCTGGCGGTAATAGGCCGTCCCGCGCTCGCCGATCTGATCCCACGGTGTCCAATTCGGCGTGAACATCAATTGACAGACGACATTCGGCAGCGCCGCCCAGGGCAGCGACAAGAGATGCCGTACAAGACCGAGAATCTGATTTTGCGAAATGCCCGGCACGACGATGACATTGTCGTGGCGCCATACGTCAGGCGGAAGCCTTGCGAGGTCGCGCCGATAAACTTCGTTCAGGACACGCCAGGTACTTGGCTCGGAAAAGGTCCGCCGCCGCTGCACGAAATTTCGCGCCATCGCGAATGTGTCGCCAAGGAAATTGCGTCGGGAGGGGAACCGGCGCCGATAGCCCCAGTAGAGGCTGCGGCTGAACCAGGGTTTCGCGCCGATGTCGCGGACCACCGCGGCGTCCATGCCCTTCATGCCGAAAACGCGATAAGAGATGCTGCGCTGCGACAGCGCATCGCAGACTTCCATTAGAAGCTGATAGCTGTGCTCTCCGCAACTGACGAGCCCGTTGTCGAGCACAATGACGTCCATCGAACCGCCTTTCGACCTGAAAAAACTGCTGAAATCCGAAATCTTTCGACGATGAAATATCTTTTTACGGCGTGATTGAGCAGTGGGCTTGACGAAACTATCCGAATATTAACGTGATCCGCCATCACAGGCGTGTGCGTTGAGGTGCCACGGGGGCTTCCCCGGCGCCGGAACAGACGGGACAAGAGGTCACATTCATGTCATCGCCCAGCGAAATTCAAGGTGAGCCACTGCACGGCCGCGGCGCGCCCAACGCGGAGATCCTGCGCGCGTCGCCGCGTCTCTTCGACAATCCCGTGCTCGACAAGCTGTCGCGTGTGCATTGGTCGATGCCCCTGATTCTCTATACGCCGGTCGTAGCCGTGCTCGTATGGCTCAGCTTACGCAGCCTTTCGCCCCTCACGGTCTTTCTGACGGCGGCGCTCGGCTACGGCATCTGGACCTTGATCGAGTATTTCGGGCATCGTTACCTGTTCCACGCGGAATTCCCCGGCGAATGGGGTGCGCGCATCCACTTCCTGATCCACGGCGTGCATCACGATCATCCCAGCGATCCGTTGCGACTCGTCATGCCGCCGTTGCTCAGCGTGCCGATCATGCTCCTCGCGCTCGCCATCGTCTGGCTCCTCTTCGGCTTTCCGCTCGGCTACGCCGTCCTCATCGGCTTCATCGTCGGCTATGTCGGCTACGACATGGTGCATTATTACGTGCACCATGCGACGCCCACGACGCGGGTCGGGCGTTATTTGCGGCAGGTGCATATGGTGCATCACTTCCGCAACCCCGACGCCTATTACGGCGTCAGCGCGCCGTATTGGGACGCCGTTTTCGGAACGCGCCACATTCCGCCGGCGGCCTCGTCCGAAACCCACCACGGCTGAAGAAGGCCCGATTTTCGACATCGTAGCCGATCGGATGAAAGCACCGCGCGGCTGAAGCGGGATGCGAAGAACCCGATCTTGGTAAGTCCCGCTGAAACTTACCGGCCGCGTCAGATGCGTTCCCGCACGGATGTCTCAGGCTGCAACGCCAGCTTTTGGGCGCGCGGGGCGCGGGCACCGACGAAGACGTCGAAGCGGCCGTTCTGCCAGACGACATCGTTTGTCGTCCAGGCGCGCAGCCAGGCTGCCAAGGTAAGAAGCTCGCGGCCAAGGAAAGCCAGCGGCGCGTAGCGCGAGACATGCCAGCCCTTGAGCCAGGACAATCCGGTCTCGGCCGCGAACAAGCCCGTCAGCGTCATGGCGAAAGCCTCGATCGCGGGCATCCCGAGAACCGGCGCGGCAAGGGCTGCGGCCAAGGCCGTGGGCAGCGGACTGACGATCGGCTCCAGGGGGAAGGTCAGCGGCTCATGCGTATGGCGAATGACGCTCCAGCGCACTTGCCGGTCATAGACCTCGCGCAAGGTCCGCCAGCCGATGAGCTGACGCAGCGGGCGATGCGCGAAGACGGTGCGCAGGCCGACCGCGTCGAGCCCCTTGGCGATGGCGGTATCCTCCGCCAGCGTATAGCTCATCGCGTCGATTCCACCCGCCCTGGCGATATCGCTGCGCCGGAACAGCATCACTTTGCCGACCCCGTAGCCGAAGCCGAGAGCCGACGCGGTGAGCAGCAACCGCGCATGGGCATTGATGGTGACGGCCTCGATATGGCCGGCGAGCGAATATGCCTGTTCGGCGATCGGCACACCGACGACCATGCCGATGCCGGGCGCGAAATTCCGCATGAAAGCGGCGAGCGTATCCGGCTCAAGGATGATGTTCGAATCCTTGACGAGGATGTAATCGTGCGAGGAGGCGGATAGCGGCGCATCGAGCGTGTTGAGCTTCGGGCTCACCGCGAAATCGGACTGCGAGCGCAGGATGCGCGTCGGAACCTGCGGATGGCCCATTTTCAATGCCAGCGCGGTTTCGAGCGCCGGCGAGCCGGCCTCGGCCGCACTGAACAGCACCTCGTATTCCGGATAATCCTGACCGTAGATGGAGGCTTGGGCCGTGGCAAAGCCCGAATGTTCCAGTTTGATCGGCATCACCGCCGTAACCGGCGGCTGCTCGAAATTTTCGGCGCGATTGCCCTGAAGCAGCGGCTGAAGCAAAGCGCCGATACAGGTCGCGAAAAACACGACCAGCGCGATGACGAGCCAAACAACGCCCAGGTAGGATAAGAAAATCATCAGCGTCCTTGACCTGCCCCCGATTTGCGAGGCGACACGCAAATCACACGGTCATACCGAAACGTCAAATCATCCCGGCGACGGCCCGCAGTCGAGCACATCCTGAGCCGCGGCTCAAGGCCAAGGCTCAAGTTCCGAACTGAATTGAGAGACCGGCCCTTTTATATCAAGTGGATAGCAGTATATCCGGCGAGAAAGGCCCGACTGCCCGGAACGGGCCTTAAGCCTTGCCTTCGAGGCTTTCGAGTTCCCCGATCAGCTCTTCGACCATACCGAGGCCGATCTGCCAGAAGGCCGGATCGCGCGCATCGAGGCCGAACGGCGCCAGAAGTTCCGAATAATGTTTGCTGCCGCCCGCCGCGAGCATAGCGAGATAACGCTCGGCGAACCCCTCGCTCGCCCGCTGATAGACGCCGTAGAGCGAATTCACCAGGCAATCACCGAAGGCATAGGCGTAGACATAGAAAGGCGAGTGGATGAAGTGCGGGATATAGGCCCAGAACGTTTCATAGCCGGGGCCGAGGCGGATGGCCGGCCCGAGGCTCTCGCTCTGCACGCTCATCCAAAGTTCGCAAATCTTCTCGCGCGTCAATTCGCCATTGCGGCGCTCGATATGCACCTTGCGCTCGAAGAGATAGAACGCCGTCTGCCGCACGACGGTGTTGATCATATCCTCGACCTTCGCCGCCAGCATGGCGCGGCGCTCGGTGACGGAGGTGGCTTTGGCGAGCAAAGCGCGGAAGGTCAGCATTTCGCCGAAGACCGACGCCGTTTCGGCCAGGGTGAGCGGCGTTGACGCCATCAAGGCGCCGTTCGGCGCGGCAAGCACCTGATGCACGCCGTGGCCGAGTTCATGCGCCAGGGTCATCACATCGCGCGGCTTGCCCTGATAATTGAGCAGCACGTAAGGATGCACCGAGGGCACGGTCGGATGTGCGAAGGCGCCCGGCGCCTTGCCGGGCCGCACCGGCGCATCGATCCAGTTGCGATCGAAAAACTGTTCCGCGATGCCCGCCATGCGCGGCGAAAAATCAGTATAAGCGCCGAGCACCGTGTCGCGTGCGTCGTTCCAGCTATAAGTCCGTTGCGGCACGCTCGGCAGCGGCGCATTGCGGTCCCAGAAGTCGATTGCCTCCTTGCCGAACCAGCGCGCCTTCAATTTGTAATAGCGGTGCGAGAGGCGCGGATAGGCCGATTGCACCGCCGCAGCGAGCGCATCGACGACCTCGCGCTCGACGCGATTGGCAAGATGGCGTGAATCGGCCACATCCTTGAAGCCGCGCCAGCGATCCGAAATCTCTTTATCCTTGGCGAGGACATTGGTGATGAAAGCGAAGGTGCGCAGGTTCTGCGAGAGCGTTTCGGCAATGGCGCCAGCCGCCTCCTTGCGCACTTCTTCTTTCGTATCCTGCATGAAATTGAGCGTCGGCTCCAGCGCCAGTTCCTCGCCGCCGATCTTGAAGCGCAGGCTGGTGATCGTCTCGTCGAACAGACGGTTGAAAGCGGCGCGGCTCGTCACCGATTTTTCGTGGAACAGCCGCTCGAGGTCGTCGGCAAGTTCGTAGGGCTTGTCCTTGCGGATATCGTCAAGCCAGGGGCGATAATGGTCGAGCGGCGGGCGCGCCGCCAATTCGGCGATCACAGCGTCGTCGAGCCGATTGAGTTCGAGCTGAAAGAACAGCAATCCGGTCCAGGCCGCGTTCAGCTTTTCTTGCGTATCGCTGTAGAATTTCACCCGCACCGGGTCGGACGTATCGCCGGAATAGACGAGACTTGCATAAGAGCTCAGCTTGCCGGTGAGCTCGTCAAAGGCTTCGTAGCGGCGCACGGCATCGATCAGAAGGTGCGACTTGGGATCGGCGAGGTCTTGAGCGGCCAACGCGGCGAGCTTGCCGCGATAATCTTCCGCAAAGGCTTTGGCATCGTGTTCCGCGCGGACGAGATCCTCGATGAGCTGCGGCGAATCCATCCCCGGATAGAGATCGGCGAGCGACCATTCGGGCAGCGGGCCGAGCGCAGGCTCGGCGGCATGTGCGGCGGATGTTGAGACAGCGGAATTGGCATGCGACGTCATGAGGGGACCGTACCGGGCAAGGCTCTGTTGCGGAAAGACCGACGACCAATACCGTAGCTGCGCCGCGCGCGAAAGCCGTCCAGCGGCCATTGCCGCCTCGGCGGTCCATCGCGGCGAAGCCGCCGAAAACGGCCTTGAAACGGCATTTTAGCCGGCTGCGCGCGCGCCGAACCCCGGAACTGTGCCGCAATAGGCCTCCCATTAACATCGCATTTACCCTGATGGGCCAGCATGAACCTCGATGGATTGCCGCCCTTGCCCCGACGTGGCGCTGGCCGGCCAAGCCATAGGTCGAGGAAGCGAACCGGCACGGGGCTAAGCCCCCGCTGGCCCAACGGCGGCATGATGTCGCCCATAAAGAAAGTGCCAATGTCCTCACTCGTGCTGATTGTCGACGACGATCCAGTGCAGCGCCGGGTTCTGGAAACGCTCGTTCGCCGCTTTGGCTATGAATGTGAATCGCTCGACAGCGGCGCGGCGGCGCTGCAGCGCCTCGAAGCGCGTGCGCCTGAAATCGATCTCCTGATTCTCGACCTCGTAATGCCTGACATTGACGGCATGACGGTGTTGGAGCGTATGCGCGACCAGAAACGCGCCGTCCCGACCATCGTGCAGACGGCACACGGCTCGATCGAGACAGTGATCTCGGCCATGCGGGCGGGAGCGAGCGATTTCGTCGTCAAGCCCGTCGGCGCCGAACGGCTGCAAATCTCGATCAAGAACGCGCTGCGCGTCGAGGCGCTCGAAGACGAGGTGCGCAGGCTCAACCGCCAGGCCGCGGGGACGCTGACCTTCAAGGATCTGCGCAGCAAGAGCCCCGATATGGACCGCGTCATCCGGCTCGGCGAACGGGCGGCGAAATCGACAATCCCGGTCCTGCTCGAAGGCGAATCGGGCGTTGGCAAGGAAGTCATCGCGCGGGCGATCCAGGGCGCCTCCGACCGGCGCAGCAAGCCGTTCGTCACTGTCAATTGCGGCGCTTTGCCGGAAAATCTCGTCGAATCGATTCTCTTCGGCCACGAGAAGGGCGCCTTCACCGGCGCGACCGAACGCCACCTCGGCAAATTTGTCGAGGCCAACGGCGGCACTTTGTTTCTCGATGAGGTGGGCGACCTGCCGCCGGAGGCGCAAGTCAAGCTGCTGCGCGCGGTTCAGGACGGTGAAGTCGATTCGGTTGGCGCCAAGCGCCCGACCAGGGTCGATGTCCGCATCATTTCGGCGACGAACCAGGACCTGATCGATCTCGTCAAGCGCGGCATCTTCCGCGAGGATCTCTATTATCGCCTGAACGTCTTCCCGATCACTATTCCGACGCTGCGGACGCGGCGCGAGGATATTGCCGATCTCGCCCGTCGCTTTGTGGCGCGATTCGCGGCGGAGGAGGGCAAGCCGCTGCGCGGCATCAGCGCCGAGGCCATCGCGCTGCTCAACTCCTATCCCTGGCCGGGTAATGTGCGGCAATTGGAGAATGCGACCTTCCGCGCGGTCGTCCTCGCCGACAGCGATGAACTGACGGTCGCCGAGTTTCCGCAGATCGCCGCCCAGGTGAAGGGCTTCGATGTCCGCATCCCGCCGGCGCCCGCCTCGCTCGTGCGGCCGGCGCGGCCGGAACGCGAAGTGGTGCGCGTCGAGGTGCGCGATCCGAACGTTCTGCCCCTGCTCGACGGCGCGGGAAACCTGCGCCAGCTCGATCATATCGAGGCCGAAACGATCAAATTCGCGCTCGCCTATTATCGCGGACAAATGTCCGCCGTGGCGCGCAAGCTCGGCATCGGCCGTTCGACCCTCTATCGCAAGATGAAAGAATACGGATTCCATCAGGGCGATGACGAGAGTTTGATGGACAAGGACCCTGACGCAGGTGATGCCGCTGCCTAGATGTCGCTAATCGATCGCTATGCGGACAATGCGTCTCGAAGGCCGGCGACGGTCTCGATGCGCGGGGCGTGATTTTTCACGCAGCCGCCCAATTTAATTTACCGTTTTATGTTATCGCATCGTTGGTGAATCTCCGGCGTAAGGACGCGCATGGACCGCGACGCTCAATTACGGCTTGGCCTGCCTATTGTACTGGCAATCTGCCTTGGTTTGGCGCCGGCCCGCGCACAGGCTCCGGCGGCCGAATCGCACGCGAATCTGGCCGCAGCGACGCCGAAAGACCCCTTCGCGTCCGACGATATCACCGGCGCGATCCCGACCGCGCGCGAGACGACGCTGCCCGACGGCGGCGCGGAAGCCATACCGGCGCAAAATGCCACTCCGGACGTGCCTGCCCCCGGCGCGCCATCGGCCGCGACGCCGCTGCCAAAAAGCAGCGCGTCGGCTCCGGCTGCCGCCGCCCCGAGCATTGCGCCCAAGCCGCTCACCGGCTTTGCCGCCGCGATCAAGACGGCGCTCGATTCCTGGCCGCCGCCGCAGGGCAAGGGCCGCCAGGCCGCCGAATTGTGGCTCGAGCACAAGGATATCGCTGCCTATTACTCAGCGCGTGATTATACCCCGCTCTGGATCAGCGACAGCAAGCCGATCGCTGCCGTCGCCAGCATCAAGACCCGGCTCGCTTTGGCGGGCGATGACGGGCTGAGCCTCGCGGGGATTCCGCAGGCGGATTTTTCCGGCGACACCAACCATCTCGCCGCGGCGGAAATCGCCTTTTCGGAAGAAATCGTTGCCTATGGCCGGCAGGCCAGCGGCGTGCGCATCGATCCGCAGGACATCAATCCGTTGATCGGCACGAAGCCGGATGTCGCCGCGCCCGGCCTCATTCTTGGCACCGTTGCCGCCGCGGGACTTGACGGCGGCAAGATGCTGCAAGGCTTCAACCCGCAGCAAAAACCCTATCTCGCGCTGCGCGCGAAGCTGATCGCGCTGCGCCAGCAGGGCCATGACGCCGTCGCCGGCGAGTCCATTCCGCCCGGTCCCTCGCTGAAGCTCGGCATGACCGATCCGCGCGTGCCGCTGATCCGCGCGCGCTTTGGCCTCGATGTGGTGCAGGGCGATGCGGATCTGATCTACGATACGCAGGTTGCCGCCGCGGTGGCGGATTTTCAGCGCGCCAACGGCCTGCGCGTCTCCGGCGTTTTCACCCCGCGCACGCTTGCGAGCCTTACAGCGGAGCAGAAGCCGGACGTCGCAAACGAGATCATCGCCAATATGGAAACCTGGCGCTGGATGCCACGCAATCTCGGCCAGAGCCGCATCGACGTGAACATTCCCGATTTCGAGGTGCGTGTCGTTCGCGACGGCAATGTCGTCCTGACGAACAGAGTGGTGGTCGGCAAGCCGGCGACGCCGACGCCCGTGTTCTCCAACACGATGAAGTTTCTCATCGTGAACCCGTACTGGAACGTGCCGCCGTCAATCCTGCACAAGGAAATGCTGCCGCATCTCGCGCGCGACCCGTTTTACTTGCAGCGCATGGGTTTCGAGACGTTCTATCTTCACGGCCATCTCATGGTGCGCCAGCCGCCGGGTGAGAGGAACGCGCTCGGCCAGATCAAGTTCATGTTCCCCAACCAATATTCGGTTTATCTTCACGACACGCCGCAGCGCCGTCTCTTCGCGGAGACGAAACGCGCGTTCAGCCATGGCTGCGTGCGCGTCGACCAGCCGTTCGATTTCGCCGAAACCATTCTCGGACCGAAATGGCCGCAAGAACGCATCAAGCGGCTCGTCGGCGGCAAGGAACACTATGTCTTCCTGCCGATTCCGCTGCCGATCCATATCGAATATTTCACCGCCTATGTGGATGACGACGGCCATCTGGTGCTGCGCGGCGACATCTACGGCTATGAGCACCGGATCGAGCAGGCACTGGGTCTTGTGGGTTGATTAACATCGCAATTCTGTCTCGCGCGATATTGACGATCGCGCCGCGAATCAGCGAAGATTCTCATTCGAAACGAAAAGCGGCGTTCGTTCTCACTTGCGGTCGTGATCAAGTGCGCGGCGAATTGGCATCATCGCCGACACAGGTTCGCCACATTTGCTGGCTTACCTGACTTGGTCTTCATCTTCGACAACGCTTAAGAGTGTCATTGATGCAGGACAACCGTGGAACGGGGGTGACGTTCCTGCTTCGGCGATGGAACGTTAACGGTTCTCGGTAGAGATGCTGTTCATTCGGCGGAGACGCCGCAACTAGCAGATCGGCGTAACGCCGCATCCGAGAACCGGGGATTTGTTTTGCCAAAACGGCATTCCGTAACGGACCTGAATGTGCGCGCCCGATGGCGTAACGGTTATGCGATTGCAAATTTGATTGGCGCGAAGCTCGCCACGGCAAAATCCTTCCTCAATCTCCATCCATTTTGCAGCAAAGTTCTCGCTGCTGGCTTGATCGGCGCCACTTTCTTTCTCTTCGCGCCCGCCTCCACCGAATCCGCCGGCGCCAATGGCGATACGCGGACGATTTATCTCTATCACGCGCACACCGGTGAATCGATCGACGCCACCTATCGTGTCGACGGGCATTACGATCCCGAGGTTCTCAAAAAGCTGAACTGGTTCCTGCGCGACTGGCGACTGAATCAGCAAACCAATATGGACCCGCGTCTCTTCGATGCGGTGTGGGAAGCCTATCGCGGCGCCGGCGCGACAAACCGCATCGTCGTTTTGTGCGGCTATCGCTCGCCGCAGACGAACGCCATGCTGCGGCGGCGCTCGCGCGCGGTCGCCGAACATTCGCAGCACATTCTCGGCAAGGCCATGGATACGACCATGCCCGGCATGTCGATGGAGCGTGTGCGCGAATCCGCCATGCGGCTCGAACTGGGCGGCGTCGGCTATTATGGCGATACGAATTTCGTCCACATCGACGTCGGCGGCGTACGCGCCTGGCCGCGGATGAGTTATGCCCAGCTCATGCGCCTTTTCCCCGACGGCAAGACGGTTCATATCGCGGCGGACGGGCGCACCTTGCCGGGCTATGAGCAGGCGCGCGCCGAGCTCGCCGCCAATGGCACCGCTATCGCAAGCCTGCCGCCGGCGCAGAATTCGGGCATCGGGACTTTCTTCGCCTGGCTCTTCGGCAAGGGCGGCAGCGGCGACGACGAGGACAACGCGGCGACGCAGCAGCAAGCCCCCGCGCCGCAGCCCGTCGAAACAGCGGCTGCGCAAATACCCGCCGCGCCGGAAGCGGCGATGCAGGCCGACGCGACGACCGGCAGCATTTCCGGCCAGCCGGCAACGGCTGAGCCAGAGGCAGCGGCCCAAACGGCCGAAGTCGATATGCCCCTGCCGCCGGAACGCCCGACAGGTCTGACGTTCGCAGCCGACGTGCCATTGCCGCCCGAGCGTCCCGCTCTGGCGGTCGCGGCGGCGGTTCCGGCCAACGATGCAGCCAGCGCCGCGCCGATGGCCGTCGCCGAGGCGGAGACCGCCGCGCCCGAGCTTCCCGGTATCATCACTCAGGGCCCCAGCGATGGACGCCCGACGCAACAGCTTTCGCGCAGCTACGGCGCGCTTTCACAGGCCTTGGCCTATGCGCCGGTCGCGCAGATGGAGGGCCTGCGTTCGGCGGTGCGCGGCGCTGAGGCGGCCTCTGTTCCGAAGCGGACGGCGCGCGCCGCCGTGACCATCGTCCCGGCGCGGCTTGACGGCTCGAATTTCGGCACGCTCACCGGCAGCACCGATGTAGCGGAGCTTGTCAGCGCGACGATCTTCGGCCCGACGCTCGCGGGCCTGCGCAGCGCGGCGCGAGCCGAGAACAGCGCCCTTTCCGCCCATCCGTCATCGGGCTATCTGGCACGCTTCGAAAACTCGGCGACGGCGCTCTCGGCCGACCAATTCCGCGGCCCGTCGGTCGCGGCCCTCAGCCAGGACCGCCATCTCGTCCTTGTCGACACTCCGCCGGGCAATTAAGCGGAAGCTTCAGCGCGCGGCGAAAATGTGAGCCGCCGGAGCGGCGCTGGCCGGTACTTCCCGCAGGGTCCATGCGAGGAGAAGCGCGAAAAGCGCCGCGACGGAGATTGCGCGGAGCATCTGCGCGGTCGAACAGGCGCTGCGCACCTTGATCATGCGCAGGGGTCTTCGTGGCATGATCGACCGGCTCCGCGGCTGGGAATACGAAAACGCACCACGATCGAGAGACTGGTGCTGCGCTCGATCATTAAATTAACCATATTTGGTTAGCGATCCTTTACCCTGTCCCGGCCGGCCGCCTGAGAGCGTGGCTGCGAAAGCGCGCTGGATCCGGCGCCGAGTTGCATCGATTTTGCTTAATAAGCGTTGGGAAGAAAAACGATTTGAGAGGCCGAGTTGCGGACCATGGGGCCTTCCTTTGACGAAATGACACTTCCGGACGGCGAGACACGCGCCGTCTATGAAAAAATCGCCCGCTGGCTGGAGGAAACGCCGCCGGAACATCTCGCCTCCCGCCGGGCGCAGGCCGAACTTTTGTTCAGGCGAATTGGCATCACTTTCGCCGTCTATGGCAGCAAGGATGCGGCCGAACGCCTGATCCCCTTCGACATCGTGCCGCGCGTCATCGGCCGCGCCGAATGGAAGCGTCTCGAGACAGGGCTCTTCCAGCGCGTCAACGCGCTGAACATGTTCCTCGCCGACATCTACGGCGCGCAGGAAATTCTCAAGAGCGGCCTTCTGCCGCCCGATATCGTCCTCAACAATCCATTCTATCTGCCGGTGATGCGCGGCCTCAAAGTGCCGCACAATATCTATGTCCAGATCGCCGGCATCGATGTGGTGCGGATCGACGAGAACGATTTCTACGTCCTCGAGGACAATCTGCGCACGCCCTCCGGGGTCTCCTATATGCTGGAAAACCGCGAGGTGATGATGCGGCTCGCGCCGGATCTTTTCGCCGAGCATCGCGTCGCGCCGGTCGAGAATTATCCTGACGTTCTGCTCGCGACGCTGCGCTCCGTCGCGCCGGAGAGCACGGCGGGCGAGCCGGCCATCGTTCTCCTGACGCCGGGCCAATATAATTCGGCCTATTACGAACATTCCTTCCTCGCTGACCGGCTTGGCGTCGAGCTTGTGGAAGGCCGCGACTTGCTGGTGAAGGACGATGTCGTCTACATGCGCACGACCGAAGGGCCGAAGCGCGTCGATGTCATCTACCGGCGGATCGACGATGCCTTTCTCGATCCGCTCGCCTTCCTGCCGGACTCGGTTCTCGGCGTTCCGGGCCTGTTTTCTGCCTATAAAGCGGGCAATGTGACGCTGGCGAATGCGGTCGGGACCGGGATCGGCGATGACAAGGCGATCTACAGCTACATGCCGGAGATCGTCGAATTCTACCTCGGCGAAAAACCGATCCTGAAAAATGTGCCCACCTGGCGTTGCCGTGAGCCGGCGGCGCTCGCCTATGTGCTCGCGCATCTGCCGGAACTCGTCGTCAAGGAGGTCAATGGCTCGGGCGGCTACGGCATGTTGATCGGCCCGCATGCGAGTCAGGCGGAACTGGCGCTATTCACCGAGAAGCTGCGCACCGATCCCAACAATTTTATTGCCCAGCCGACTCTCGCGCTCTCGACATGTCCGACGGCGCTCGAATCCGGCGTCGCGCCGCGCCATGTCGATCTGCGCCCCTTCGTGCTTTCGGGTTCCGACGGAGTGCGCGTGGTGCCCGGCGGCCTCACCCGTGTCGCGCTGAAGGCGGGCTCCCTGGTCGTCAATTCCTCGCAAGGCGGCGGCACCAAGGACACATGGGTCGTCGATGACAAGGACTGCAGCGCGACGCCCCCGCTGCCGTACGATGTTTCCCAAGCGCAACAGATGTTGTAACGCATTAACCTATCGCCCGAATCCCGGCCCCACGGAATAAGTCATGCTGGCTCGGACTGCCGACAATCTCTACTGGCTCGCACGCTATATGGAGCGGGCCGATTTCCTGGCGCGGATCATCGACGCGACGCGACGGCTCGCGACCGTGCCGACCGCCGAGGCGGGGTCAGGTACCGGAACGGAATGGGACAGCGTGCTCGAAGCCTCCGGCGCGGCGGAGGCTTTCCGCAAGACGACCGTCGTGGCCGACGAGCAGCATGTCGTCGAATATCTCGTCTTCGCCGAGGACAATCCCTCCTCGATCTGTAATTGCATCGAGCTGGCGCGGACCAACGCGCGCGCGGTACGCACCGCGCTGACGGCGGAAATGTGGGATGCGATCAATAGCGCCTGGATCGAACTCAAGCGCTATCTGCAGGCGCGCGCCAACAGCTCGCATTTCGATCGGGTCGAGCTGACGCGCTTCCTCGATTTCGTCAAGAAGGCTTCGCTCGATTACGACGGCGCCGCGCATCGCACCATGCTGCGCAACGATGCCTATTGGTTCTCGCGTCTCGGGCTTTACATCGAGCGCGCCGACAACACGGCGCGCATTCTCGACGTCAAATACAACATCCTGCTGCCACAGACGGAGACCATCGGCGGCTCGCTCGATTATTTCCAATGGGCCTCGATCCTGCGCGCGGTCTCGGCGCTCACCGCCTATCATTGGGTTTACCGCACGAGCCTCAAACCCTGGCTCATCGCCGACCTGCTGATCCTGCGTATCGAAATGCCGCGCTCGCTCATCGCCTGCTATGACAATATCGTGCGCTTTCTCGATTCAATCGGCCAGGTTTACGGGCAGAAAGGCACCGCCCAGGTGCAGGCGCATCAGATCATGGCGCGACTTTCAAAATCGTCGACGAAAGAAATTTTCCAATCCGGTCTGCACGAATTCGTCACCGTCTTCGTCGAGGACAACGCCCGGCTCGGCACGACGATCTGCGAGCAATATCTGTTCGAGTAAACCGATTTCTGCGTATCAAGCTCTGCAAAAGCAGGGATAGCGGCGGTACGGATAGAGCCGTGGATTTTTGGCCGCAGGCGTGCCAAAACACGCGCCAATTCAACCGCGCCGCCGGAAAGCTTTTGACGCAAACTCACGAAACTCTCACCAGCTTTCGGAAGATCGAGGTTAGTTCGAACCGCAGGTTCGGCCTGACGATTGGCGCCGTTCTGCTCGCGCTGACATTCCTGCCGCTGCTGCACCATCGGGCTCCGCATTGGTGGCTGCTCGCCGTCGCGGCCATCTTTCTCATCGCTGGCGCGGCCTTTCCGGCCATCCTCGCCTGGCCGAACCGTATCTGGTTCAAGTTCGGCCTGGCGCTGAACACGATTGTCAGCCCCATCGTCATGGGGGGATTATTCTTCGGCGCCGTCGTTCCGATCGGCTGGCTCATGCGTAGATCGGGCGAGGATATTCTCGGCTTGCGCCTGGCGCCCGAAGCTTCGACATACTGGATCACACGCGACCCGCCGGGACCGCCGTCGGGATCGCTCGGCAAACAATTCTAGGGAGGGCGCGAATGTCGATTTTCGCAGAGCTTCTCGAATTTCTCAGCGCGCGGAAGAAGTTCTGGCTGATTCCCTTGCTGGTGCTTTTTCTGGTCTTCGGCGGCCTGCTCATCCTGAGCCAGGGCTCCGCCCTCGCGCCCTTCATCTACACATTGTTCTAGCCGAGAGATGCGCGTTCTCGGCATTTCGGCCTTTTATCACGACAGCGCCGCCGCCGTCGTCGCGGACGGGCGCGCCATCGCAGCCGCGCAGGAAGAGCGCTTCACGCGCAAGAAGCACGACCCGGCATTTCCACGCAACGCTATTGAATATTGCCTGAGCCAGACGCCGGGCCGTGCCGCCGGGATCGACCGCGTCATTTTCTATGAAAAGCCCTTCGTCAAATTCGAGCGCCTGCTCGAAACCTATCTCACCTTCGCGCCGCAAGGCTTCGCCTCATTCCGCAAGGCGATGCCGCTCTGGATCGGCGAGAAGCTGTTTCAGCGCGACCTGCTGCTTCGCGAGTTGAAAGCGATCGATCCCGCGCTCGGCGAAAAATCCAAACTCGGCTTTACTGAGCATCATTATTCGCACGCGGCCTCGGCTTATTATCCATCGCCCTTTACCTCGGCGCTCGTGCTGACGATGGACGGCGTCGGCGAATGGGCAACGACGACCGCGGCGCTCGGCCGGGGCGACGATCTCAACATCATCAAGGAAATCCGCTTCCCGCATTCGCTCGGCCTGCTCTACTCCGCCTTCACTTATTACACCGGGTTCAAGGTCAATTCCGGCGAATACAAAGTGATGGGGCTCGCGCCCTATGGCACGCCGAAATATGCGCAGACCATTTTCGATCATCTGATCGACCTGAAGGACGACGGTTCGTTCCGGCTCAATATGGATTATTTCGCCTATTGCACGGGGCTCACCATGACCGATGCGCGCTTCGACGCATTGTTTGGCGGTCCGCCGCGCCAGCCCGATCAATTGCTCGACCAGCGCCATATGGACCTTGCCGCCTCGATCCAGGCGGTGACGGAAGAGGTCGTGCTGCGGCTGACGCGCGGGCTCGCGGCTGAAACAGGCGAGAAGAATCTTTGCCTCTCCGGCGGAGTCGCGCTCAATTGCGTCGCCAACGGCAAGATTCTCCGCGATGGCAAGTTCGAACGCATCTTCATCCAGCCCGCGGCGGGCGATGCCGGCGGCGCGCTCGGCGCGGCTCTCGCCGGCTATTACGACGGACGCCGCGACGCCGGCCTGAAATCCAGCGTCATGAAACCCGACGCCATGCAGGGCGCCTATCTCGGCCCCGCCTATGCGCAGGACGATATCGAACAGCGTTTGACACATGCCGGCGCGAAATTCCACACCGCCGACGACGCGGCGCTGATCGATGAAACCGCCGCGGCGCTGGCGGACGGCAAGGCCGTCGGCTGGCATCAGGGCCGGATGGAATTTGGCCCGCGCGCGCTTGGCGGACGCTCGATCCTCGGCGATCCGCGCTCGCCGACCATGCAGAAAGCGCTGAACCTCAAGGTGAAATATCGCGAGAGCTTCCGCCCCTTCGCGCCCTCGGTTATGCGCGAACGGGTCGCCGAGTGGTTCGACCTCGATACGGATTCGCCTTACATGCTGCTTGTCGCCAATGTGAAGGAGACGCGCTGCCGCAAAATGTCAGCAGCGGAGGAGCAGCTTTTCGGCATCGACAAGCTCAACGCTGTGCGCTCGGAGATTCCGGCGGTGACGCATGTCGATTATTCCGCGCGCATCCAGACCGTCCATAAAGAGACGAACCCGCGCTATCATGCGCTGATCGAGAAGTTCGCCGAATTGACCGGCTGCCCGGTGCTGGTCAACACCAGCTTCAACGTGCGCGGCGAACCGATCGTCTGCACGCCGGAAGACGCCTTCGCCTGCTTCATGGGAACGGACATCGAGTTCCTCGCGATCGGCAATTGCATCCTGCACAAGAGCGAGCAGGACCCGGCGCTGAAGCGCGATTATAAGGACGCTTTCGATCTGGATTGATCTGCGAGGCTATTGCCGAGCCGTCTCCGGCGTAAGCCGCTCCATATTTTGCGGCTCTATGTCCGGAAAATTTTTCTTCAGGAACGTAAAGAGCCGCTCAGCACGAATCTTATTTGCAAGCCCTGTCGGGTGTCCGTCACCTGTGATCTCATAGCGTGGGTCGCCATATTCGTTATCGATCCCGTAATCGAGGACCGTCGCGCCGGCCGACTCCAAGGCCTTGACGATTTTATCGTCATTCCACGTTTCCAATCTTTTGAGATAGCCGGGATTGCGAAGGTAATAGACGAGAATCGGCTTCTTATATTTCTCTCTCGCCAATTGAACAGTCGCGCGCGCGACATCCACGAATATATCGATGTCGCTATCGCGAACGATCGAAAGGCGCGGCGCGACGAAAACACGATAGGCTGCAAAATAGGTCCAGGGTGAAACGGCGGGGTGACAGACGCCTTGCAGCTCAATCTTGCCATCGCGATCCACATAACGAGGCGCGCCGGTGACAAACGATGCCTTGCAGGACGTTCGCTCCGCTTGCCACGGCGCGATAAATTCCACCAGAAGTCGCGATCTATTCAAAAGCCCGTCGAACATGCCGGTCTGCATCTCGATCAGGGCCTGCGAGACGTTGTAGGCCGAAAATCCTAAATTGTAGATGGGGTAGGCACGCCCCTCAAGATCGGCGAATTGCTGCGGTAGCGTCTGCGCATCGTTCAGGCCTTCGCCAAAAACATAGGAATCGCCGAGAAAGGCGATTCCCGCACCGCTCGAAGCGGCATGTGTCTTGCGCAGAAGGTTATTATCGATCGTGTAGATCACATCATAGACGACGCGGCCATTCAGGGTCTTCACCGCCCTGTAGCGCCCTTCACGCGCAGGTCGCCAGCCCAGAATGGTCTGCCGACCGTCGAGACTGCGCTTCGCGTCCGAAATATCTCGCTTGGTGGTTTCGCTCTTTGGTTCCGCGACCAGCGCGGCTGTCTCCAAGAGGCATATGATCGCAAAAAAACTAGCGAGCGTCAGGCAGAGATTTTGCGCAGCACCGCGCCACCGGAAAACGCCGAACAAAGCGAATGCGAAACAATAGCCGAGAAGCAAGATCGCCGGCAATTTCGCGAAATAAATCAGAAATCCGCCAATTAAATATAGCAACGCGGCAATAATGATCTCGGCGAGCGGGCGCATACCTCATCCCAAAATTTCATATTTATGCAACCTCCGGTAGCATCAATCTTGCAAAGCCTCAAGGCCAAGCATTAGCTAAGGCCTTCTTCCCTAAGGGAGAGAAAGGCGCGCAAAATAGGGAAAGGATTCCGATCTCCGGAGTGCGCAGGTGACTTCAACGTGCGCGGCGAACCGATCGTCTGCACGCCGGAAGACGCCTTCGCCTGCTTCATGGGAACGGAAATCGAGTTCCTCGCGATCGGCGATTGCATCCTGCACAAGAGCGAGCAGGATCCGGCGCTCAAGCGCGATTATAAGGACGCCTTCGATCTCGATTAATGCGCCGCCCTACAGAGCGGCGCCTGACCTTCCGCCGAGAGCGACAGCGCCGGGCCAAAATGCGCAATGATGTAGTCCTTGAGCATCGCCGCGCGAAGATTGTTCGCGTAAGCATTGGGATGCGGGTCACCGGCGAGCGTGAGCGGCTTTCCGGATTTTTCGGGGAGCGACACGTCGAAGACGTAAGGAGCGCCAGCGCGCAGCCTCGCGATGATCTCATCATCGGTAAACCCGGTTGCCCGGAGATAGCCGGGCGGCGCCCGCATATAGGCGATCACCAAGGGGACGCCATATTTCGTCTGCGCGAGATGGGCGGAATCGAGCAGGATGCGAATATAGAGCTCGATATCGGCATGCGTGACCTGATCGAAATTGCGTTCGATGAAGACCCGATAGGCGGCGCTGTGCTCTGCCCATTCATGCAGGCCCAGTTTCAGTCCGCTCATGCAACGGCCTTGATAGACGGCTTTGCCATCGACGAGCGCATAGCGCGGGCCATTCCCCCCCCAAGCGGATTTGCACGCGGTGCGCTCCGCATGCCAGGGCGCCGTAAGATAAACGAAGAGCTTGGGCTGCGAGCCGAGGAGCCCGTCGAAAACGCCGAGTTGCATTTCCCGCAGGAATTGATGGGGTCCATAGCCGGGAAGGCCAAAGTTCAGCACGCGCAAATTATCGCCGAATGAATCGGAAACCTGTTGTGGCAGCGTGTCGGCATCGTTCAAGCCCTCGCCAAAGGTAAACGAGCAGCCGAAAAAGCCGACCGTCGGCCCGCTCGCACATGAGCGGGTTTGACGCAGATGATCGCGATCGATGGAATAAGTTACATCATAGATCGTGGCGCGGCTCTTCGGATCGATGCGCGTGACGTGAAATTGTCCGGCGTGTCCCGGCTGCCACCCGAGAGGCGCCCAGGGGACGATAAAGCCACGCGGACTGTGAACAACAGGGGGCGGGCTTAGGAGCGTAGCGACGCCCTCTACAGCGCAAAGACCGAAAGCCAGGGACGTCGCGACGAGCGCGCCGTCGCGCCAGCCGCCACGCAGAAAGGACGTGAGAAAGGCGAGCGCGATAGCAAAAAGAACAAACGTCCAGAACCTGAAAGCAGGAAGGCTTCGTGACGTTTCAAGATAAACGATACCGGCTATGAGGATCAGAACAGCGACGAGGCGCAGGCCAAGGCCCAGTGCCTTTTTCATTATTAATTCCCCTCGCACGCGCGCGGTCGCATTCCGCCAGGTTGTTTTGGCTGAGTTTATTTAATCGCGGCCGCGTTTACACCCGCATCGGCATCAAGACATAGAGAGCTGATGCGCCCTCGTGGTCGAGCACCAGCGTCGGCGAACCGGCATCGGCCAGTTTGAAGAGCGCCGTGTCGCCGTCGAGCTGGTTGGTGATATCGAGCAGATAGCGGGCGTTGAAGCCGATTTCGAGCGGCGCCGCGTCATAATCGACTTCAAGCTCTTCGACCGCCGAGCCCGAATCCGGATTGGTGACGGAGAGCGTCAGCTTGTTGTCGGCCACGGCCAGCTTCACCGCCCGGCCGCGCTCCGAGGAGATGGTCGAGACGCGATCGACCGCGTCAGCGAAGGGGCCGCGCTCGACCGTCAGCAATTTATCGTTGCCCGCCGGGATGACGCGCGCATAATCCGGGAACGTGCCGTCGATCAGCTTGGTGATCAGCACGACATCGCCGAAGCTGAAGCGCGCCTTGGTCGCCGAAATCTCGATCGTGACATCGGCCTCGAGATCCTCGATCAGCTTCAGCACTTCGGCAACCGCCTTGCGCGGAATGATGATGCCCGGCATTCCAGCCGCGCCTTCCGGAGCGGGAATCTCGACGCGCGCCAGCCGGTGGCCGTCGGTCGCGACCGCCCGCAGCACCGTCGTCTTGCCGCTCTCCGCCGTGTGCAGGTAGATGCCGTTGAGGTAATAGCGCGTCTCCTCGCTGGAGATCGCGAACTGGGTCTTGTCGATCAGCTTTTTGAGATCGGCGGCGGCCAGGGTGAAGCGATGGGTGAAATCGCCGGCGGCGAGATCGGGGAAGTCGCTTTCCGGCAGGGCCTGAAGCTGGAAGCGCGAGCGGCCCGAGCGCAGCAGAAGCTGGCCGGCATCGCCGGCCGCTTCGAGCGAAACCTGCGCCCCCTCCGGCAATTTGCGGACGATCTCGTAGAGAATATGCGCCGGCAGGGTCGTCGCGCCTGCCTGGGTGACATCGGCCGGCAGTTTGTCGGTCACTTCGAGATCAAGGTCGGTCGCTTTCAGGAGGACCGCGCTGCCGTCGGCGCTGAAGAGAATGTTGGAGAGGATCGGGATCGTCGTGCGCCGTTCGACGACGCGGTGCACGTGGCCGAGCGCCTTCAGCAGAGTGGCGCGTTCGAGAGTGACTTGCATGGGACGAATCCGGACTCTTCAGGCTTACGGGTTGGGGTCGCTGGCAGGCAGGCGCGGCGGGTGCCGGGCAAGGGGCGCAACTGTGGCGCGGCTCAAGCCAAATCGCAAGCGCCGCCATGCCTGGGTACCCAGTTTTCGCCCGCCTGCGGCTGCGGCGAAGGTGCCGCTGATTTGCCCCGCAGCCACCCGGTTTCGACCATTTTACCCCGCCTTAATCGCGCCGGTTTAGGGTCTCGGGCGCCGGCATGGGTCAGCGCGGCATTATCTGCGAGCGGCGGCGTCAACGAGAATGGCCAAGGAGTGGAACGGCGAGCGGCGGGAGCCGGTCTTCGATGGCTTTCCGGAGCCGGAGGAGAAGCCGCGCCGCGCGCCGCCGAAGAAACGCAAAT
The DNA here is from genome assembly GCF_004135935.1 of Methylovirgula ligni. Lineage (NCBI taxonomy): Bacteria > Pseudomonadati > Pseudomonadota > Alphaproteobacteria > Hyphomicrobiales > Beijerinckiaceae > Methylovirgula > Methylovirgula ligni. The sequence continues at coordinate 678,235 of NZ_CP025086.1, forward strand.
CAAAGCGCAAGAAGCGCCCGCCGCTCTTGAGCCGGCTTGTCTATTGGCTGCTAATGCTCGGGCTCTGGGGCGCCGTCGGAGCATCCGCGGTCGTCGCCTATTACGCGGCGCAACTGCCGCCGATCGACCAGCTCGCCATCCCCAAGCGGCCGCCCAACATCGCCATTCTCGACGATAATGGCACCCTGCTCGCCAATCGCGGCGACATGGGCGGTGCGGCCGTCCATCTCGCCGAACTGCCGCCCTATCTGCCGAAAGCCTTCGTCGCCATCGAGGACCGCCGCTTCTACGATCATTGGGGCATCGATCCGATCGGCATTCTGCGCGCCCTCGTCCGCGACGCGACTGGCCACGGCGGCATGGAAGGCGGCTCGACGCTGACCCAGCAGCTCGCCAAGAACCTGTTCCTGACGCAGGAGCGGACGGTTTCACGCAAAATCCAGGAGGCCATCCTCGCGCTCTGGCTCGAGCACAAATATTCCAAGGATCAGATCCTCGAACTCTATCTCAACCGGGTCTATTTCGGCTCGGGCGCTTTCGGCGTCGAGGCGGCGTCGCAGAAATATTTCGGCCACAGCGCACGCGACGTCACCCTCGCCGAGGCGGCCATGCTCGGCGGCCTGATGAAAGCGCCCTCGCGCTACGCGCCGAACCATAATCTCGCCGCCGCCACCGACCGCGCCCGCGACGTCGTCAACGCCATGCTGGAACAGGGCTTCATCACCAAGCCAATGGCCGAGCTCGCCCTCGCCCAGCCGGCAAAGCCGGTCAAGCTCAACGGCGGCACGATCAATTATGTCGCCGATTATGTGATGGATCAGCTCGACGCGCTCGTCGGCCCGGTCGATGAAGACATCTCCGTCCGCACGACGATCAGCGCGCCGCTGCAGACCGCGGCGGAGCAGGCATTGCGCGAGGCGCTCAGCGCGAAAGGCGCGCATTATGATGTAACCCAGGGGGCGCTTGTCGCGCTCGACCCGGACGGCGCGCTGCGCGCGCTCGTCGGCGGCCGCGACTATTCCGAGAGCCAGTTCGACCGCGCCACCTCGGCGAAGCGCCAGCCAGGTTCCGCCTTCAAGCCTTTCGTCTATCTGACGGCGCTCGAACACGGCCTGACGCCCGACTCCGTGCGCAACGACGCGCCGATCAATCTGCGCGGCTGGCAGCCGGAGAATTACGAGCATCGCTACATGGGCCCGGTGACGCTGACGACGGCGCTCGCCAATTCGCTCAACACGGTCGCGGTGCGGGTCGGCCTCGAAGTCGGCCCCGCCGCCGTCGCGCGCACCGCGCATCAGCTCGGCATTACTTCGAATCTTGACATCAATCCGACGATCGCGCTCGGCACCTCCGCGGTGACGCCGCTCGAACTCACCTCGGCCTATGTGCCCTTCGCCAACGGCGGCATCGCCGTCGCGCCCTATGTCATCGCCAGAGTCGCAACGGCGAACGGCCATGTGCTCTACCAGCACGCGCCATCGACCAACGGCAGCGTCATCGCGCCGGATTATGTGGCGATGATGAACCGGATGCTAAGCGAAACGCTGATTTCCGGCACGGCGCGGCGCGCCGACCTGCCCGGCTGGCAGGCCGCCGGCAAGACCGGCACCAGCCAGGATTTCCGCGATGCCTGGTTCATCGGGTATACGAGCCACATGACCTGCGGCGTCTGGCTCGGCAATGATGACAACTCGCCGACGAAGCGCGCCTCGGGTGGTTCGCTGCCGGTCGTCATCTGGTCGCGTTTCATGCAGGTCGCGCACGCCGGCCTGGCGCCGGCGCCGCTGGTCGATGGCATCTGGTCAGAGCCCGTGGCGCCGAACATTCCGGTCGCCAACGCCATCGTCAACTTTTTCGCCGGTCAGAGCCAGCCCGCCGCGCAAACGCCGCCGTCGCAGCACTGGCCGCGTGCCGCACAAACGCAAAGCGCGCCGTCTCGACCGGCGCGCCGCGATTATGATGGGCGTTTCCTGCCGCCCGCCTCGATCCCGAATGGAAGCGAGGCCAACCGGCAGCAGGAGAAACCCTTCTTCGGTCTGTTCTAGAGCTTAGTGCACGCTCACCGTCTGCAACTCCTGCTGCAGGGCATTGGCCAGGGCAGCATCGCGCGAATCCGTGAGGATGATCGGCGTGCCGTCAGCGCCCAGCAAAGCGAAAAGCTCAAGACCCGGTTGGAGCGGCGGGGCCTGCGGGAAGAGCCGGCTCACATCCTCGGACCGGAGGGCGCGCACATAGGCGAGCGAACCACCGCCGAGATGGGCGAACTGTTCTTCGGTGAGGGGAGTCGCGGTCTCAACGACCTCTTTGACTTCGTCCAACATTCAACACTCCTTCTGCGGTCTCTTCGAGACCCGCGCGGATGCGAACATTCAGTCTCGCATCATGATATCGATCTTCTTAACCACTCGTGACAGTTCGGGCCGCACGAGATCCACCGTCAACAACCCGTGGGCCAGATCGGCGGCCGCAACGCGCATTCCCTCCGCAAGGAGGAAAACCCGCTGAAACTGCCTGGCCGCGATCCCCCGGTGGAGGAAATCGCGCGGTTTCTCGTCCTGCTGGCGGCCGCGGATGACCAACTGGCCTTCCTCGACCGTCACTTCAAGCTGATCGCGCAGGAACCCGGCGACTGCCAGGGTGATGCGCAGCCTTTCGGGCTCCGCATCGGTCTTCGCGACCCGCTCGATATTGTAGGGCGGGTAACCGTCCGAACCCGCCCGCGTCACCCGGTCGACCATCCGCTCGAATTCCTCGAACCCGAGCAGAAAGGGGGAATTGATGGTCAACATTCGCGACATGGGCGAAGCCCTCAGGCCTTCGATACGTCCGGAGGCCCGTTATGGCACCTCCGCAGAGGAAATATGGAGTTTCGCGGCGCGCCTTCAAGGGCGGGAAAGCGAAGCCAGAGCGGCAGCTTGGCGATGTCTCCCGGCGTCTAGGTCGCGCTGGGGAGAACCCGGTCGGGCGGCCGGTGGCCGTCCATGAACATCTTGACGTTGATGAGCACTTTCTCGCCCATATCGACGCGGCCCTCGCGCGTCGCCGAGCCCATATGCGGCAGCAGCGTTACCTTGCCGGCTTCCGCGAGCTTGAGCAGCCGTTCGTTGATGGCGGGCTCATGCTCGAAGACGTCGAGCCCGGCACCAGCGAGCTCGCCCGCTTCCAGCATCTCGATCAGCGCCGTTTCGTCGATGATCTCGCCGCGGGCGGTATTGACCAGAATGGCTTGCGGGCGGAGCTGCTGCAGCCGCCGCGCCGACAGCAGATGGAACGTCGCCGGCGTATGCGGGCAATTCACCGAGACGATGTCCATCCGCGCCAGCATCTGGTCGAGCGATTCCCAATAGGTCGCCTCGAGTTCTTCCTCGATCGCGGCGGCGACGTGGCGGCGGTTATGATAATGGATTTGCAGGCCGAAGGCCCGTGCCCGGTAGGCGAGCGCCTGGCCGATACGGCCCATGCCGACGATGCCCAGTCTTTTGCCGGTGATTCGCGTGCCGAGCATCCAGGTTGGCGACCAGCCGCCCCAATGTCCGTGCGGGATGACCTCCGCGCCTTCGACGATGCGCCGCGCCACGGCAAGAATCAGCGCCATCGTCATATCGGCGGTGTCCTGCGTCAGCACGCCCGGCGTATTGGTGACGGTGATGCCGCGCTTGGCGGCCGCGGCGACATCGATATTGTCGACGCCATTGCCGAAATTGGCGATGAGCTTGAGTTGGCTGCCGGCTTGTTCGATGAGCGCGGCATCGATCCGGTCGGTCACGGTCGGCACCAGGACATCGGCGCTGCGCACGGCCGCGATCAGGTCCTCCTGGCTCATCGGCTTGTCGTCGATGTTGAGCCGGGCGTCAAAAAGCTCGCGCATCCGCGTCTCGATCACGTCCGGCAACTTGCGCGTGAGGACTACGAGCGGTTTTTTCTTGACCATCCTGCATCCGTCCGTGAACCGCGGCACCCGCCCGTCGCGGGGCGCGGCCTTCACGCGGCCTTAACTCAGCGCAACGCACTTAATAAGGCGGCCAAGCTGCGAGGTCGCGCGAAATTTCCCGCGCCTCTCTAGCAGATGGTGGTCCAAACACAAGAATGGTGGATGGGCCCAAACCGGGTCGACCAATGGATTTTGGCGACATAAAAACGGCGGCATCGGCCGTCTCTGGTGACGCGACGCGGATTGGACAATGAATCGCCTGGATATGGATCGTCGCCTTCTTCTGCTGCGCGGGATTTTGCGGGGAATTTTGATTCTCGGGCTCGGCCTCGCCACGTGCGTTGCGAGCCTGCCCGGCCGGGCCGCCGAGACGGCCGACGCCAATGGACAGACGGTCGGCTCCGTCAGCGGACTTCCCGTGCCGCGGTTCGTCAGCCTGAAGGCCGACCGCGTCAACCTCCGCGAAGGCCCCTCCAAGGACCACCGCACCACGTGGATCTACCAGAGGGCTGGCCTGCCGGTCGAAATCACCGCCGAGTTTGGCATGTGGCGCAAGGTCCGCGATTCCGACGGGACCGAGGGCTGGGTGCTCCACAACCTTCTGTCCGGACGCCGGACGGCCATTGTCGCGCCGTGGAAAAAGGACACGATTTTCACGATTTACAGCCGCCCCGCCGACAACGCGGCGCCGCTCGCCCGCCTGCAGCCGGGCGTCATCGGCGCGATCAAAACTTGCGATGGCGGCTGGTGCGAAATCTACGGCGACGGATTCGACGGCTACATCCGCCAGGATGTCCTCTGGGGCGTCTATCCCAACGAGAAGATTGACTGACGCGCGCCAGAACGCCGCAAGATGGCGGCGCATCATAAAAATTGTTCCAAATTGGCCTGTGGTGGCTTTCCCGCGCCTGTAGCGGCTCTGGCACCGGCGGAGGCGGAAAATCGCCGGCGTCCCCATCGAGGCCCCGCCAGACCCTTTCAGCCCGGCCCGGCCTATGTTAGAAGCCGCCATCTTCGCTCGCGTGGGTGCGCCTTCGGGGCGAATCCTCGAACGCGAAAGATATGATGAGCGAGCGACGCTCCAGCTTCGATTACGAAGACCTCATTGCCTGCGGCCGCGGCGATCTGTTCGGCCCCGGCAATCCGCAATTGCCGCTGCCGCCAATGTTGATGTTCGACAGGATCGCCACCATTTCCGAGCAGGGCGGCGCCAATGGCAAAGGCACGATCCGCGCCGAATTTGCGATCAAGCCGGATCATTGGTTCTTCGGCTGTCACTTCAAGGGCGATCCGGTCATGCCGGGCTGTCTCGGCTTGGATGCGCTGTGGCAATTGCTCGGCTTCTATCTCGGCTGGCTCGGCCTGCAGGGACGCGGCCGGGCGCTTGGCGTCGGCGAGGTGAAATTCACCGAGCAGGTGCTGCCGACGGTCAAGCGGCTGATCTACGGGGTCGATCTCAAGCGCGTCTTCAATACCAAACTGGTGTTGGGCATCGCCGATGGTTGGCTCGAAGCCGATGGCCAGCGCATCTATCATGCGACGGATCTTAAAGTCGGCCTGTTCAAGGCCGCACCATCATCGGCAACCTGATTCACACGCGCACGCCGACGGTTTTCAGGGCCGCCTCGCCGGCCTAAGCGGGAGATTGGAATGAGACGCGTCGTCGTCACCGGAATGGGCATCGTCTCCTCGATTGGGAACAATACCCAGGAGGTGCTCTCCTCGCTGCACGAGGCCAGATCCGGCATCGTCAGGGCCGACAAATACGCCGAGCTTGGCTTCCGCAGCCAGGTGCATGGCGCGCCGACGCTCGACCCGGAGCATATGATCGACCGCCGGGCGCTGCGCTTCCACGGCGGCGGCACCGCCTGGAACCATGTCGCGATGGATCAGGCGATTCTCGATGCCGGACTTTTGGCCGAGGAAATCTCCAACGAGCGGACCGGGATCATCATGGGGTCCGGCGGCCCTTCGACCCGCACCATCGTCGAATCCGCCGACACCGCCCGCACCAAGGGTCCGAAGAAGATCGGCCCCTTCGCGGTGCCGAAGGCCATGTCCTCGACCGCCTCGGCGACGCTCGCCACATGGTTCAAGATCAAGGGCGTCAATTATTCGATCTCCTCGGCCTGCGCGACCTCGAATCATTGCATCGGCAATGCCTACGAGATGATCCGCTACGGCAAGCAGGACCGGATGTTCGCCGGCGGCTGCGAGGAACTGGACTGGACGCTGACCGTCCTCTTCGACGCGATGGGCGCACTCTCGTCTTCATATAATGACCGGCCGGAGGTCGCCTCCCGCGCCTACGACAAGAACCGCGACGGTTTCGTCATTTCCGCCGGCGGCGGCGTGCTGGTGCTCGAGGAATTCGAAGTTGCCAAGGCGCGCGGCGCGAAAATCTATGCCGAGATCGCCGGCTATGGCGTGACCTCCGACGGCGCCGACATGGTCGCCCCCTCGGGCGAGGGCGCGGCGCGCTGCATGAAGATGGCCTTGCAGGACGTCAAAGTGCCGATCGACTATATCAACCCCCATGCGACTTCGACGCCGATCGGCGACTTGAAGGAGATCGAGGCGATCCGCGCCGTCTTCGGCAACGAGGACAAGTGCCCGCCGATCTCGGCCACCAAGTCGCTGACCGGCCACGCCCAGGGCGCGACGAGCGTGCATGAGGCGATCTATTCGCTGCTGATGATGCAGGCCGGCTTCATCTGCAAGAGCGCCCATATCGAGGAACTCGACCCCGCCTTCGCCGACATGAACATCCTGCGCGAGCGCCGCGACAATGTGAGCCTGCGCGCCGTGCTCTCCAATTCCTTCGGCTTCGGCGGCACCAACGCCTCGCTCGTTTTCAAGCACATCGATGCCTGATCAGCGCCAAGGCGAGCGTCAGGGCTTGATGCAGGGCAAGCGCGGCCTCGTCATGGGGGTCGCCAACGATCATTCGATCGCCTGGGGCGTCGCCAGCGCGCTCGCCAAAGAGGGCGCGGAGCTTGCCTTCACCTATCAGGGCGAGGCGCTGGGCAAGCGCGTCAAGCCGCTGGCGCAGAGCCTCGGCTCCTCGCTGGTGCTGCCGTGCGATGTCGAAAACCTCAACGATGTCGACGCGGTCTTCGCGGCGATCGCCGAAACCTGGGGCTCGCTCGACTTCCTCGTCCATTGCATCGCCTATTCCGACCGCAACGAATTGCGCGGCCGCTATGCCGACACGTCGCGGGAGAATTTCCAGCGCACGCTGCTGATCTCCGCTTTCTCCTTCACGGAGGCGGCCAAGCGCGCCGCCGCTCTGATGCCCAACGGCGGCTCGCTGCTCACGCTGACCTTCGGCGGCGCGACACGTGCCATGCCCAACTATAACGTCATGGGCATCGCCAAGGCGGCGCTGGAAGCTTCTGTGCGCTACCTCGCCACCGATTTCGGCCCCGTGGGCATCAGGGTGAATGCGATCTCGGCCGGGCCGGTGCGCACGCTGGCGGGCGCCGGCATCACCGACGCCCGCGCCATGTTCAATTACGAAAAGCTGCACGCACCCCTGCGCCGCGCCATCACCATCGAGGACGTCGGCGGCGCGGGGCTCTACCTCTTGAGCGACCTTGCCCGCTGCGTCACCGGCGAGATCCATTATGTCGACGCCGGCTACAGCATCATCGCCATGCCGCGGCCGGAGCGTCTCAAGCTCGACCCGCAGGCCGAGGCGGAGGGCGGCTGAGCCCATGCGGCTTTATTCGGAAAACTCCTCGCCGTTTTCCGCGCCGGTGCGCATCGCTATTTATGCCAAATCCCTCGATATCGAGATCGTCGCCCCGCCCGGCGGCCTGCGCTCGGCCCAATATCACGCCATCAATCCGCTCGGCACGATCCCTTGCCTCATTCTCGACGGGGGCGCCCGGCTGCCGGAATCCTCGGCAATCATCGAATATCTCGAAGAAAAATTTCCCCAGCCTCGGCTGTTGCCCGAGGGCGCCGAGGCGCGCGCCAATGTGCGGCTCCTGCAACGCATCGGCGAATTGCACATCGCCGCCCAGACAGTCGAACTCGCCCAGGCCGCCCCCAATACCGAGGAAAGCGCCACCCGGCTGACACGGCTGGTGCGCGGGCTCTCGGCGCTGCAAACCTTGTTGAGCGGCACGCCTTTCGCCGCCGGCCCGGAGCTGACACTGGCCGACTGCCAATTGGCGCCAGCGCTTTTCCGCGTGCCGCGCGTCGTCGCCCCGCTGGTCAATCGCGACCTCATCGCGGCCTACCCGGCGGTGGCCCGCTATGTCGAAACCAGCCGCAAGCACCCGGCCGTCGCGCGCGTGCTCGACGAGCTCGGCGCCGCGCTCGACAAGTGACTTCGGGAGACTTGGAGCGTAGCCCGGGCAGGAAAATCGCCGGGCGTGGCGCGCAGGACACAACCTCGACGGCCATTTTGCCGTATTTTTAAGACACCTATCGCAAGGTCGACGTTTCCGCAGGCGGGGTGCCATCCGCCGGGCTGGTGTCGCCTGGCGCGCATCGCTGATCTCGCAGGTAAGTTTCATGAGCCTCATCAATCGTCGCAATCTTCTGCTCGGCGCCGCCACAGCGGGCGCTTCCTTCACCCTCGCCGGCTGTGTCTCGACCCAGTCGGGCCCCGGCTTCGAGGCCGATGCGTCCGTGCCGCAGCAGCCGGCGACTCCGCCCCCGGCGGCGCCCGCGGCGGACTTGATCGCCCAGGCCGACGAGACGAACGGGCCGATCAATTATTCTGCGATGTACGCCGGCTTTCAGGACGGCAATTTTCCGGTCCCGCCGGTCAAGCTTTCGCAGATCAAGAAGGGCTTCATGCGCAAGCTCGTCGATTATCAGACCGTCGAGCAGCCCGGCACGATCGTCATCGACCCTGCCGCGCGCTATCTCTATCACGTGCTGCCCAACGGCAAGGCGATGCGCTACGGCATCGGCCCCGGCCGCGAAGGTTTCATGTGGTCGGGCGTCGCCGAAATCCATTCCAAGCAGGAATGGCCGGACTGGTATCCGCCGAAGGAGATGATCGCCCGCGAGCCGCAATTGCGCAAAGAGCTCGCGCAATTACAGAGTGGCATCGGCATGCACGGCGGCCCGGGCAATCCGCTCGGCGCCCGCGCCATGTACCTCTGGCAGGGCAACAAGGACACGCTCTACCGCATCCACGGCACCGTCGAACCCTCGTCGATCGGCACGCATGCCTCCTCGGGCTGTATCCGCATGATCAACCAGGACGCGATCGACCTTTACCAGCAGACGCCGGTCGGCACCCGGGTCGTCGTGCTCGGCCATGCCCAGCCGAAGATGAGCTGACTGCTCGAAACGACTCTCTTGGCAGATGGGCCGACGCAGCTTAGATTCGCTGCGTCGTCAACCTATCGAAAGGAGGTGATCCAGTGTCTCAATGTCTGATCGCAAGGCCGCTGGAACTCACCGCCGCACTCGTCGCGGGGGCTCAGCGGCTGCGCTGACATTGCGGGCTCATCTTGGCAGCCCAACGAACAGGAAAGCTCCGGCGCAAGCCGGAGCTTTTATTTTGCCTGGTATGCCGCTTTATTCCTTGCCGTCGATCACCGCCCGCACCTTGCGGGCGAGTTGATCGAGGGTGAACGGCTTTGGCAGGAAGGCGGTGCCGGGATCGACGATGCCGTTGTGGACGATGGCATTCTGCGTATAGCCGGTCGTGAACAACACCTTCAGCCCCGGGCGCAAAGCGGTCAGACGCTCGGCAAGCTCGCGCCCGGTCATCTCCGGCATGATGATATCGCTGAAGAGAAGCGCGATCTGCGGATGCGCGTCGAATTTCTGCAGCGCCTCGGCCGGGGTTTGCGCGTGGATGACCGTGTAGCCGAGCTCGCGCAGGGCTTCGATGGACATGCGTTTGACGATGGGATCGTCTTCCACGACCAGCACGATCTCGTCGAGATGACCGTTCGGGATTTCAGAGCTTGCGCCTTCCGCCTCGAACGCAGAGGCCGCGCCGACATAGCGCGGCAGGTAAATCTTGACGGTGGTGCCTTCGCCCGGCTCCGAATAGATTTTAACGTGGCCGTTCGATTGTTTGATGAAGCCGAAGACCTGGCTGAGACCGAGTCCCGTTCCCCGGCCCGAGCCCTTGGTCGAGAAGAATGGCTCGAAGGCGCGCTCGACCACATCCGGTGCCATGCCGGCGCCGGTATCGGTGGCCGAGACCATCACATATTGGCCGACAGCAACCTCGTTATGCGCGGCGGCATAGCGTTCATCGAGATAGGTGTTGGCGGTCTCGATCGTCAGCTTACCGCCGTCCGGCATCGCATCGCGCGCATTGACCGCCAGATTGAGCAGCGCCGTCTCGACCTGCGCCGGATCGGCAAAGGTGCGCCAGAGGCCGCCGGCCAGAACCGTCTCGATCTGGATTTGCTCGCCGATCGTGCTGCGCAACAGTTCGGACATGCCGCCGACAAGCTTGTTGGCGTCAAAGACCTTCGGCTCGAGCGCCTGTTTGCGCGAAAAGGCCAGCAGCCTCGAGGTGAGCACCGCTGCCCGCTGCGCGCCCTCGCTGGCATTGGTGATGTATCTCCCGGTGCCGCCGGTGTCGCCGGCCGTGAGCCTGCGCCGCGCCAGATCGAGCGAGCCGACGATGATCGCCAGCATATTGTTGAAGTCGTGTGCGATGCCGCCAGTCAGTTGGCCGACCGCTTCCATCTTCTGCAATTGGCGGACCTGCGTTTCCGCCGCCCGGCGCACCGTGGCCTCCGCCTGCAGCCGGTTGTTGGCAAGCTGGAGCGCCGTCACGCGGCGGCGATTGTCGAGCAGCGTTCCGATCCCGAGCACGATGACGAGGAGGACGCTGCCGAGCAGCAGGGTGCTTCGGCTCGCGTTGAGCTGCGCCGCCTCGACCGACCGGTTTTCGAGAAGGTGTTCCTGTGCGGAATGCAGGGCGGCGAGCGTTTTGTGGATGCGATCCATCAATCGCCTGCCGCTGTCGTTGTTCACGATGGCGAGCGCCGCGGCGGGATTGTTGGCGGCACGCAAATCGATCGTGCTTTGCAGCTCCGCCAGCTTTTCCGCAGCCGCCGCGCGCAAATCCGTGAGTTCGGGCGTCGAACTGCCGCCCAGTTCGGATTGCAGCGTGTCGAGTTCCTGCGGAAGCGCGCGCCTCGCGAGATTATAGGGATCGAGATAGGCCAGCCGATTGGTGAGCAGATAGCCGCGCTGTCCCGATTCCGCGTCCGTGGTGAGGGTCTGAATACGTTCCAGCGTATCATTCACCTGAAACGTATGGCGGATTCGCGTATCGATTTCCTGTTGCTGGTGCGCGAGGAAGGCCGTGCTGACCGCCGCGATAAAGAGGAGAACGAAACCAATAAGCAGAGGAACCGATGAAATCAGGGATGCTCTGCGCGCCGGCATCTGCACGAAACTCCAACCCCGCTTGCCGGCAGGATACGCCAAGCTGCCCGTTCGTAAAGAAAACTTATTGAGGAAACAGGCGCCTAGAGACTCCGTCCGAAAAAGGCGCGGGATTTTTCAGGCGCGGGGCGATGACCGGCCGCCGTGGTCCCTGCGACCGGTTTGCGATAGACTCGACGAATGATGCGATTCTCTCCCGCCCCGGCGCTCGCCGCCGCATTTTTCCTCGCGCTTACCGTGACCCAGCCGGTCCGCGCCGATTTCCACTCCTGCGTCGCCGGCCTTGCTACTGAGGCAGAGGCGCACGGGGTTCCGGCGCAAGTGGCCGAGGCCGCGACGGCCAACCTGACCTTCAATCCGGACGTGCTTCAGGCTGAGCGCTCGCAGCCGGAATTCACCACGCCGATCTGGGACTATATCGCCGCTCTCGTCGATGACGAGCGTGTCGCCGACGGGCGCGCCGCCATCGCCAAATGGGGACATTGGCTCAACGTGGCCGAACAGCGCTATGGCGTCAGCGGCTCGGTGGTCGCGGCGATCTGGGGCGTCGAATCGAATTTCGGCCAGAATTTCGGCAACAAGCCGGTGCTGCAATCGCTGGCGAGCCTCGTCTGCTCCAACTCGATCCGGCCAAGCTATTACCATCGCGAATTCCTCGCCGCGATGCAGATCGTCGGCGAGGGCAACGCCAACCCGGCCAATTTCAATGGCTCCTGGGCGGGTGCGTTCGGCAATACCCAATTCATGCCCTCGACCTTTTTGCGGCTCGCCGTCGATCTCGACGGCGACGGACGGCGCGACGTCATCAATTCGGTGCCGGACGCGCTGGGCTCGACCGCGAATTATCTGCACCGCAGCGGCTGGATCCCGGGCCTGCCCTGGGGCTTCGAGGTGAAAGTGCCGCCGGGCTATCCGGCCCGCGATAGCTGGCGCGCCAGCAAGCAGCCGCTTGCGGCCTGGGCGGGGCGCGGTTTTACCCACATCAATGGCGCGCCGCTGTCCGGCGAGGGCGCTTATGGCCTGCTGTTGCCTGCCGGGCCACGCGGGCCGGCCTTTCTCGTGAGCCGCAATTTCAATGCGATCTTTTCTTACAACGCCGCTGAGTCCTACGCGCTGGCGATCGCGCTTCTGTCGGACCGGCTGCGCGGACACGGGCCGATCGTCACCCCCTGGCCGACGGACGATCCCGGCCTGTCACGCGCCGGCCGCCGCGAAGTCCAGCGGCTCTTGATCCAGCATGGCTATGACATCGGCGGCAAGATCGACGCGGTGCTGGGACATAAGACGCAAGAAGCGATCTCCGATTTTCAGCGCCGCTCCGGATTGAAGCCGACGGGCCGCGCCAGCCAATCGGTGCTCACGGCGCTCCGCAGCCATTGACAGGCATCAACAAATTAAATTTGCTCTGCGATATTACACGCCGCAGGGGCGATATCCGCTGCACGTATTTCAAGACCTTCGGCACTTCACTTGGAAGTGTTCCCGCAATCGCAAATTTCACCGGGAATTGACTCGCGCCTGACGCGGTCTGATTTAAGCTGCCGGGGCTGGGAAAAAGTAGCTTATATAAATGCTTTTATTGGGTTTTCTGCGACAGAGTTGGGTGATTGCGGGGCTCTTCGCGAGCACCGCCGCGCTTGCCGCGCCGACGTCCGGCGCCATCGGCGGCGTCGTTGAGCTTTTCACGTCGCAGGGCTGCTCGTCCTGCCCGCCCGCCGACCGCCTTTTGACCAAATTGGCCGGCCGGCCCGACACCGTGGCGCTGACCTTCGCCATCAATTATTGGGACTATATCGGCTGGAAGGATACGCTTGCGGCGCCGGAATTCACCGCCCGGCAGCAGGCCTATGCCAACAGCCGCACCGATCCGCACGTCTACACCCCCGAAGCCGTGATTGACGGCCTCTTTGATGCCGTCGGCAGCGACGGTGCGGCGATCGAAAAAGCCATTGCGCATGGCAAGTCCGGCGGCATGGCTCTGAGCGTTCCCGCGCATCTGCGCGAATCCGGCGGCAAACTGGAAATCGACATCGGCCGCGGCGCCGCCGAACCGGCGGGGATTTATGTGCTGCGGGTCGCCAGGACGCGCACGGTACTGATTTCACGCGGCGAGAACTCGGGTCGCAGCGTCACCTACACGAACGTGGTGCGCGCCATCCGCAAGGTCGGCGACTGGGACGGCGCGCCGCTGAGCCTCAACCTCACGGAATTGCGCAGCGACGACGAAGGCTATGTCGTCTTGTTGCAGCGTGGCTCGCTGGGGCAGCCGGGCGCGATCCTCGGTGCGGCCAAGAGTGAAGGTCTTTAATCTGCCGGACCGCCGCCAATCCGTCTCAAGCCGGAATTTTGCCCCGATCGCCGGTTTCATTCCACTGTCTCGCCCTCGCGCCTCGAAACAGGATATGTTGCCGGACATGATTCGCTGTACCCGCCTGGCTTTTGCGGCCACGCTTCTCCTGTCATGCGGCGCTGCCGCTGTCCCGGCGCGCGCGCAGGACGCCGCCCGCACGCCGTTCCTCGTCGCCGCCAACGATGACGATACGACCGGCTCGACCCACCATCACAAGACGGCGAAGACGAAGAAGACGACGACCAAGACAAGCGCCAAAAAGGGCAAGAAATCCAAGGCCGGCCACGCGGCCGAGGCGGACCACACCAAGCCGACGCAGGTTGGCAGCTACGGCGATTGGGGCGCCTTCGTCGCCGAGAACGGCGACGACAAGACCTGCTACGTTCTCGCCCAGCCCAAGAGCCGCGAGCCGGCGAATCTGAAGCGCGATCCGGGCTATGTGTTCATTTCCAACCGGCCCGGCGAGCACATTCACAACGAAATCTCGATCACCATGGGCTTCCCCATGAAGGACGATGGCGACGCCGAGGCCGATGTCGCGGGGACAACGTTCGATCTCGTCTCCAAGGGCCGCAACGCCTGGATCAAGAACCCGGCCGAAGAAGGCCATTTCGTCGCCGCGCTGCGGCACAATGCCAAGCTTATCGTCAAAGCCGCTTCCAGCCGGGGGAAGGTAACGACCGACACCTATTCCCTCGCCGGTGTGCGCCAGGCGCTCGACCAGGCCGCACACGAGTGCCACTGAGCCTGCCCGGGACGCTCCCGGCTTGCGAATTGGCAAGCTTTCCGGCCGAAGGCCTGCGGGCGAAAGATAACCGCGACATCTCCGCCTTTTAGCCGCCTTGTTCGGCGCCCGCCCGTGGCGCATAATGTGGCGGAAGGCGGTGCGTCCGGCCGACGCCGGAGGCATTTCCCGATCAATGACGTAAACGAAGTGACGGCGCCGGCCACTCACGAGGCCGCCACATAAGAAGTCACTGGGAGGAAGTATGTCTGAGTCTCTCGTCTATCCCGTGAGCGGGGAATGGGCGCATCGCGCCTTTATCGACGCAGACAAGTATCAGGCGCTGTACAAGCGTTCGATCAATGATCCGGACGGCTTCTGGGGTGACGAGGCCCGCCGCCGCCTCGACTGGATCAAGCCTTTCACCAAGGTCAAGAACACCTCGTTCGGCCCGGGCGACGTCCATATCAAATGGTTCGAGGACGGCGTCACCAATATCGCCCTGAACTGCATCGACCGGCATCTCGACAAGCGCGGCGATCAGGTGGCGATCATCTGGGAGGGCGATGATCCCTCCCGCAGCCTCAAGATCACCTATCGCCAATTGCACGAGCGTGTCAGCCGCTTCGCCAATGTGCTGAAGGCGCATGGCATCGAGAAGGGCGACACGGTCACGATCTACATGCCGATGATCCCCGAGGCGGCCTATGCGATGCTCGCCTGCGCGCGGATCGGGGCTATTCATTCCGTCGTGTTCGGCGGATTCTCGCCCGACTCGCTCGCCGGCCGCATCAAGGATTGCGGCTCCAAGCTGCTGATCACCTCTGACGAGGGCCTGCGTGGCGGCAAGAGAGTTCCGCTCAAGGCAAATGTGGATACGGCGCTCGAAAAAGTGCCGTTCATCGTCAACAAGGTCATCGTCGTGAAGCACACCGGCGGCGACATCCATTGGGAAAAGGGCCGCGACTTCTGGCTGCACGAAGAGATCGAAAACGTCTCGCCCGATTGCCCGGTGACGCCGGTCGGCGCCGAAGATCCGCTGTTCATTCTCTATACGTCGGGCTCGACCGGCACGCCGAAGGGCGTCGTCCACACCACGGCGGGCTATCTCCTCTATGCGGCGATGACGCACCAATATGTCTTCGACTACCACGACGGCGACATCTACTGGTGCACCGCCGACGTCGGCTGGGTGACCGGCCACAGCTACATTCTCTACGGGCCGCTCTGCAATGGCGCGACGACGCTGATGTTCGAGGGCGTGCCGACCTATCCGACGATCTCGCGCTTCTGGGATGTCGTCGACAAGCACAAGGTCAACACCTTCTACACCGCGCCGACGGCGATCCGCTCGCTGATGGGCGCGGGCGAAGAGCCGGTGAAAAAGACCAGCCGCGCCTCGCTGCGGTTGCTCGGCACCGTCGGCGAGCCGATCAATCCGGAAGCCTGGGAATGGTATTACAAGGTCGTCGGCGACAGCCGCTGCCCGATCATGGATACTTGGTGGCAGACCGAGACCGGCGGCCATCTGATCACGCCCCTGCCCGGTGTGACGCCCTTGAAGCCCGGCTCCGCGACCAAGCCCTTCTTCGGCATCAAGCCTGAGATCGTCGATGGCAGCGGTGTCGTACAGGAGGGGCCGGCCGAAGGCATTCTGGTCATCGCCGATTCCTGGCCCGGCCAGATGCGCACGGTTTTCGGCGACCATGACCGCTTCATCCAGACCTATTTCGCCTCATTCCCGGGCAAATATTTCTCCGGCGACGGCGCCCGCCGCGATGCGGACGGCGATTACTGGATCACCGGCCGCGTCGATGACGTGATCAACGTTTCCGGCCACCGCATGGGCACGGCCGAGGTCGAGAGCGCTCTCGTCGCGCATGAGCGCGTCGCCGAGGCCGCAGTCGTTGGCTTCCCCCACGACATCAAGGGCCAGGGCATTTTCGCTTATGTCACTCTGATCAACGGCCACGAGCCGAGCGACAAGCTGCGCAAGGATCTCGTCGCCTGGGTGCGGCAGGAAATCGGCCCCATCGCCTCGCCCGACATCGTGCAATTCGCCCCCGGCCTTCCGAAGACCCGCTCCGGCAAGATCATGCGCCGCATCCTGCGCAAGATCGCCGAGAACGAGTTTCAGGCGCTGGGCGATACGTCGACCCTCGCCGACCCGGCCGTCGTCGAGGACCTGATCCGCGAGCGCAAGAAGCTCTGAGCCAGGGCCGAATCGGCGCCACGTGCGGCGTCCGCGCCACACGGCAAGAGGATTTTAACGCGCCTGTGCAAAATAGACTCCAGCCCGCTGCGACACTCGCTATCGTCGCCGCGGACTGAAGTTTGTTTGTGCGGGGGGCGTTATGAGCACCTTGAGTCAGCGGGCTGGCATTGCGCCGGCCGTGTTCGCGTTCGTTGGTACTGTCATGCTCGGCGCGGTCGCGCCGACCCTAGCCGCGCAGCAGGACGTTCACTTCTCGACCGCCTATCCGGCCGGCGAGATCATCATCAGCCAGCGTCAGCGCGCACTTTATTTCACCGAGGGCGACGGCCGCGCCATCCGCTATCCGGTCGCGATCGGCAAGCGCGGCATGGCCTGGCTCGGCGAAGCCTCGGTCGAGGGTAAATATCTGGCGCCGAACTGGTCGCCGCCGGCCATCGTCGCGCACGATCATCCGTATCTGCCGCATTTCATCCCCGGCGGCTCGCCGCACAACCCGATGGGGGCGGCGGCAATCACCCTGTCGCGCTATCAGGTTGCGATCCACGGCACCACCAAGGCCATGCGCCGCTCGATCGGCACCGCCGCCTCCTATGGCTGCATCCGCATGTATAACGAGGACGTGGTCGACCTCTATCAGCGGGTCAATGTCGGAACGCCGGTTCTCGCTATTCCCTGACCTGTCCGCCGCGTCCCTTCCGCCCTAGAATGGTGCGGGAGGTGCGTTTGGCCCAGATTATTGAAACGAGCTGCGTGGTCGCCGGCGGCGGCCCCGCCGGCATGATGGCGGGACTGCTCCTCGCCCGCGCCGGGGTCGATACGATCGTGCTGGAGAAGCACGCCGACTTCCTGCGCGACTTCCGCGGCGACACGATCCATCCCTCGACCCTGCAGGCGATGGACGATCTCGGCCTCTACGATAGGTTTCTCGCCCTGCCGCACCAGGAGGCGACGATTCTTTCGGCGCAATTCGGCGACGAGAGCATTGCCATCGCCGATTTCTCGCATCTGCCGACGCGGGCGAAATTCATCGCCTTCATGCCGCAATGGGATTTTCTCGATTTCATCGCGCGCGAGGCACAAAACTATCCGAACTTCCGGCTCATCATGCACGCCGATGTGGATGATCTCGTTATCGCGGACGGCGTGGTGAAAGGCGTCAAAGCGCAGACGCTGCAAGGCCCGCTCGAAATCCGCGCCGCCCTGACCATCGGCGCCGACGGACGCCGTTCGAGCGTGCGCGAAAAGGCGGGGTTCACGCCAACGGATATCGGCGCGCCGATGGATGTGCTCTGGTTCAAGCTCACACGTCGCACCGGCGACACTTCGGAGCCTCTCGGCCGCATCGCCGCCGGAAAGTTTCTGGTGATGATCAATCGCGGCGATCAATGGCAATGCGGCTATGTCATTCCCAAGGGCGGCTTCGACGTCTTGAAAGCACAGGGCATCGATGTCCTGCGCTCCAGTGTCGCGCAACTCGCGCCCTTCATGGCCGACCGTGTCGCCGAACTCGCCGACTGGACCCATGTCAGTCTGCTGACGGTGACGGTGAACCGGCTGGCGCTGTGGCATCGGCCGGGCCTTCTTTGCATCGGCGATAGCGCGCATGCCATGTCGCCGGTCGGCGGCGTCGGCATCAATCTCGCGATTCAGGACGCCATCGCCGCAGCGAATATCCTGGCGCCGACGCTGGCACGCAAGGAGACGCCGAGCACTGCCATGCTCGCCGAGGTACAGCACCGGCGCGAACTGGCGGTCAAGCTCATGCAGGCGCTGCAGGTCTTTATCCAGAAGCGGGTGATCTCCAACGTTCTCGCTGCGCAGGACCGGCCGCTGCCACCGCCCTGGCCAATGCGGCTCTTCCAGTATTTTCCTTGGCTGCGGCGGATTCCCGCGCGCGTCATCGGCCTCGGCTTCCGGCCGGAGCGCGTGCGTGTGTGATGGCGGCCGCGACCGTCCCTGTGATAGAGAGCCCAAACCCTTCGATCCGGATCAGCCATGGACCGTCCCGAAATTTCCGAAGCGTTTTTTGCACTCGAAGCGCATCTCAGCGATTTTCATGATGTGACGATCGCCGATCTGTTCACGAAGGATGCGCGCCGCTTCGCCGATTTTCATGTCGTGCTTGACGATCTGCTGTTCGATTTCTCGAAGCACCGGATCGACCGCACGACGCTCAAGCTGCTCCTCGATCTCGCCCGCGCCGCGAAGCTCGAAGAGCGTCGCGCGGTGCTTTTCGCCGGCGCCACCATCAATCCGACCGAAGGCCGGGCCGCAATGCATATGGCCCTGCGCACTATGAGCGGCGTGCCGATGCAGGTGCAAGGCCGCGACGTGATGCCCGAGGTTCTGGCCGAACGGCACAAGATGCTCGCCTTCGCCGAAGCCGTGCGCGACGGCGGCCTGAAAACCGCGGCAGGAGAGCGCTTCGCCCATGTCGTCAATATCGGAATCGGCGGCTCGGATCTCGGGCCGGCGATGGCGGCGCGCGCACTCTCGCCCTTCGTCGCGCCGCATCTCGATCTTCACTTCGTCGCCAATGTCGATGGCGCCGATCTCGCCGACACGCTGAAGCGCGTCGATCTCGCGCGCACGCTTTTCGTCGTCAGCTCGAAGACATTCACGACGCTCGAGACGATGACCAACGCCCGCGCGGCGCGCCGGGCTGTGATCGACAGGCTGGGCGAAGCGGCCGTGCCGGCGCATTTCGCCGCCGTCTCGACTGCGCCTAAGGAGGTCGCCGCCTTCGGCATCCCGGAGGACTGCCGCTTCCTCTTCTGGGATTGGGTTGGCGGGCGCTATTCGCTCTGGTCGTCGATCGGGCTGTCGCTCGCCATCGGCATCGGCAAACAGAATTTCGAGGATTTTCTGCGCGGCGGCGAAGACGTCGACAATCATTTCACGACAACGCCGCTCGCCGAAAACATCCCCGTGCTGATGGCGCTGATCGAAATCTGGTATCGCGACTTCTGGGATTGTGCGGCGCAGGCAGTGATCCCTTACGATCAGCGGCTGGGGCGCTTCCCCGCCTATCTGCAACAGCTCGAAATGGAATCGAACGGCAAATCGGTCGATCTTTCGGGCGCGGCCGCAGGCACGTCCACGGGGCCGGTAATCTTCGGCGAGCCGGGCACCAATGCGCAGCACGCCTTCTTCCAGCTCTTCCACCAAGGTACCGAGATCGTCCCGGTCGATTTCCTCCTCGCGGCGGAACCTCTCGCGAGCGACCCGGCGCAGCACCCCTTGCTCGTCGCCAATTGCCTCGCCCAAAGCGAAGCCTTGTTCCGCGGCCGCACGCGGGCCGAAGTCGAAGCCAAATTGCGAGCGCAGGGCCTCGACGACGAAGCCATCGCGGCGCTGGCGCCGCACAAGGTCTTCGAGGGCAACCGGCCGTCGAGCACCTTCCTCTACAAGAGCCTGACGCCCCGCACGCTCGGCCGGCTGATCGCGCTCTATGAGCACAAGGTCTTCGTCCAGTCCGTCATCTGGAACATCGACCCCTTCGATCAATGGGGCGTCGAACTCGGCAAGGAACTGGCGCTGCGACTCGCGCCGCTCTCGGCCGATCCGGCGGCGGACACGACCGGCCTCGATGCCTCGACGGCAGGCCTGCTCGCGCATCTGCGCGCTTTACGCAAGACTTGAAGCAAGGCCGCGCTCGGCCCAAGATCGGCGCGAAGAATGGGGGACATCCAGCCGTGCTGAACTATTACAATCGCATCGCCGGGCAAAGCATCGAGCGGCTGGCGGCCATCAGCGATGGCGTCTTCGCCGTGGCGATGACGCTGCTGGTGCTCGATCTGCATACGCCCGCTGCGGAGGCGATCCACAGCGAGGGCGAGTTGTGGCGGGCGATCCTCGCCATCGCGCCGCGCCTGCTCGTCTACCTGATGAGCTTCCTGACGCTCGGCATTTTCTGGGTCGGCCAGCAGACCCAGCTCAACCATCTCGAACGCAGCGATCGCGACCTCTCCTGGCTGCATCTCGCCTTTCTGTTTTCGGTATCGCTGACGCCCTTCTCGACATCGCTGATGGCGGAATTCATCGCCTATCGTGTCGCGCTTGTCGTCTATTGGGCGAACATCCTGCTGCTCGGCATACTTCTGTATGCGAGCTGGTCTTATGCGATCCGTGCGCAATTGGTGAAGGCCGATGTGACGCAGGTCGTGCAGCAAGCCTTCAAGCGGCGCGTGATCGGCGCGCAAAGTCTTTACGCCTTCGGCGCCGCGCTCTGCCTGATCAACACCTATTGGGCGCTCGGATTCATTCTGCTCGTGCAGTTGAATTACGCGCTGGCGCCGCGGATCGGATTTTTACCGAAATTGTGAGGCCGGCAACAATGGCAGAGCGCGCGGCAAAGCAAACCGTTTCTATCCCGGATTGCTTCGCTGAGTTTGCCATCGGGCCGGCCGAAGGCCAGACCCGTTGGCTCGCAATGACGATTGTGTTGCCGCGCGCTTATTTCAGGTGCTTGGCGAGGAACTTGTTCAGTTCGAACATGGTGGCGGACTTCTTGCCGAAGACAGCCTGAAGCTTGTCGTCCGCAAGAATCTCGCGCTTGTTGGCCGGGTTCTGCAGCTTGTGCTTCTTGATATAGACCCAGACCTTGCTCACCACTTCGGTGCGGGGCAGCGGCTCGGCACCGACAACGGCGGCGAGTTCCTTGGAGGGCGTCAACGGCTTGTTGAAGGCGCTGATACCGGGCGCCGCCGTCTTCTTGGGGGCGGGGGCCTTGGCTTTGGTGGCAGTCTTTTTCGGTGCGCTAGGCATCGCTCTCTCTCCAATCGAATCGCGCGAACCAACACGGGCTCATTGCCCTAGTACCTAAAATCGCTGCGCTGGCAAACGGACCGCAAGCGGAATTGGCAATTTCGACCCATTTATTCAGGGCAATTCTTGCTCATTGCGCCGCACGCGCCGCCCCAGGGCGCCGAGAGCCCCGCAGGAGGCACCCCGAGGGCCATAGCCATGCGCAAATCGCATAGCTGCGCCTCCAAGGGGCGTTTTTCGGAGTCACTTCGCTTTCGCCTTGCTTTTCCGCCGCGCCAGCGTGCGCAAGCGCAGAGCATTGAGCTTGATGAAGCCCGCCGCATCCTGGTGATCGTAGGCGACGGCGCCGTCCTCGAAAGTGACGAGATCCTGATCGTAAAGCGAATAGGGACTCGAGCGGCCGACGACACCGACGGAACCCTTGTAGAGCTTCAACCGCACCTTGCCAGTGACGAACTCCTGCGACTTGTCGATCAGTGCCTGCAGCATCTCGCGCTCCGGCGAGAACCAGAAGCCGTTGTAGATGAGCTCCGCATATTTCGGCATCAGCTCATCTTTGAGATGCGCCGCGCCGCGATCGAGCGTGACCTGCTCGATGCCGCGATGCGCCGCGAGCAGGATCGTGCCGCCGGGCGTTTCGTACATGCCCCGCGATTTCATGCCGACGAAACGGTTCTCGACGAGATCGAGCCGGCCGATGCCGTTGACGCGGCCGAGCGCGTTCAAATGCGTGAGCAGAGCCGCCGGCGACAGAGCCTCGCCGTCGACAGCGACGGGATCGCCCGACTTGAATTCGATCTCGATGAAGGTCGGCTTGTCCGGCGCATCCTCCGGATT
Source organism: Methylovirgula ligni (assembly GCF_004135935.1). Lineage (NCBI taxonomy): Bacteria > Pseudomonadati > Pseudomonadota > Alphaproteobacteria > Hyphomicrobiales > Beijerinckiaceae > Methylovirgula > Methylovirgula ligni. Next base: position 700,445 of record NZ_CP025086.1, read on the forward strand.
GACGGTGCGCGAGTAGACGTAATCCGGCACGTCCTGCGCGGGGTCTTCCAGCACCTTGCCTTCGGAGGAAACGTGCAGCAGATTGGCATCGACCGAGAAAGGCGCGTCGCCGCGCTTGTCCTTGGCGATCGGAATCTGGTTCTGCTCGGCGAAATTGAGCAGCGCGGTGCGTGAGGTCAGGTCCCATTCGCGCCACGGCGCGATCACCTTGATGTCCGGCTCCAGCGCATAATAGGCGAGTTCGAAACGCACCTGATCGTTGCCCTTGCCGGTCGCGCCATGCGCCACCGCATCGGCACCGACCTTGCGGGCGATCTCGATCTGCTTCTTGGCGATCAGCGGCCGCGCGATGGCGGTGCCGAGCAGATAAAGCCCCTCATATTGCGCGTTGGCGCGGAACATCGGGAAGACATAGTCGCGGACGAATTCCTCGCGCAGGTCCTCGATGAAAATATGCTCGGGCTTAATGCCGAGGAGCAGCGCCTTCTGCCGCGCGGGCTCAAGTTCCTCCCCCTGGCCAAGATCGGCGGTGAAGGTGACGACCTCGCAGCCGTAGGTCGTCTGCAGCCATTTGAGGATGATCGAGGTATCGAGGCCGCCGGAATAGGCGAGGACGACGCGCTTGATCTTTTTCGGATCGGACATTTTCTTCTCGAAGGAGGGTTTTGAAAGCGGCGCGACTATAGAGGGCGCGCTCAGGGGTGCAAGAGCCGAATGCGGCGCAATTGCCAATCCGTTCCGCAGGACGGGGACCGGACCAAAAAATCCTATCTCGCCCCCAGAGCCGTGACAAAACTCTCGAGCTCGTCCGCATCGAGATCGGAGATCGCCCAATATTTGAAGCCCCCAGCGGCCCAGTGTACCGTATTGTAGCCGTCAACGACCATTGCGTGTGGTGTCTCGACCTGATCCTGCCCGGCGCTCTGCGGCATTGCGACCAAAGTGATCAAGTGCTGCCGGCGTCGGTAGACGAGCGCCGGGACAGCATTGCCCGCGACGACCGCGACGCGGCCGCCGACGAGCGGGAACCCTTCGCCTGCAAGATCAATCGTCGGGGGCGACAACCCCAGCTTCCGGTCGAACCACGGTTTGACGGTATGGCGCTCGGAGGAAAGAACGTCGGTCTGGCTGGAGGCTAAAAGGCTCCGATGATGGTCATTCGCTATCTCGTCTTCAATGGCCGCATCGCTACGCGGCGCGGTGACGAGATAGGTGCCGGCGCTCGCCAGCAAGGCTGTCAGAACGAGGCAGGCGGCCAGCGCGCGCCAGTCTACGTGATCAAGCGACAAAATTCGCGCTCGCCCCGATGATGATTTGCCGCCCGCAATCGCCGTGATGCGGGCGGCAAAGTCCTGCGAAACCTCCTGCTTGGGCAGACCCTTGAGCCGATCCTTGAGCGCGACGATGCGCGCATATTCGTCGGCGAGCGCCGGATCGGTCTCGATCCGCGCCTCAAGCGGCAACGCCGCAGCCGCATCCAATTCCTGGTCAGCGAGTGCATGCAGAAGCAGATGATCTGCGGGCGAAATGCGTTTCATTGCGTTGCCTGTCCGAGTTGCGCGGCGAGTTGCTTACGCGCCCGCGACAGACGCGACATAACTGTCCCTATCGGAATCGACATCATCGCCGCGATCTCTTTGTAGCTCAGGTCATTTATATCATGCAGCACAAGCACTTCCCGATAGGGTTGCGGCAGGCTGCTGATCGCCGCTTCGATCAGAGTCACGTCGGCCTTCCTGATCAGATCCGCCTCCGGATCAAGCGCGAGATCCTCGTGAATGGCCCCCTGCGCCTCGCTTAGCTCGGCCGGCGTTCCCATAAGAACGAGATTCCTTGACCGGTTCTTCGCAAGCCAGGTGAAACAGGTGTTGCGCACGATGCTCAACAACCAGGCGCGTTCGCCGCGTCCATCATAAGACTGGATTGCCGAGAACGCCCGCACGCAAGCTTCCTGCACGACATCCTCAGCATCAAACCCATTCCCGGTGAGCCAGCGGGCAAGCGACAGCGCGTCCGCTAGATGCGGCACGACGATGTGCCGAAAACGTTCGGCAGCCGCCTCGTCGCTGTGCGCCAAATTAATGTTCCAATATACCGCTGAAGAGAGAATTCAGGGCATGACGGTGATCTTACCCCGCATGTGCGGATGAATTGTACAGAAATATGGGAACGATCCCGGCTTCACGAACGTGACGCTTGCCACGTCATCCGTATCAAGCGCCTTGGTCGCGAAGCTGCCGTCTTCTGCGGCGACGCGATGGGGAATGTCGTCATCGTTTTTGAAGGTCACCGTATCCCCAGCCCTTATGTGAAGATCGCTCGGCTGAAACGTGAAATTCGAGATCGAGACAGTCGCGGCGGCAGCAACCGGCGCGGTTCCGGCAACGAGCAATAAGACAACGACCAGGAAAGACTTTTCCGCACGCATGGCTTCCGCCTCCCGGCTTATGCGTCCGCCAGCGTGGTATCGGTCACCGCGAGGCGCTGCGAACCGAATTTGACCGCGACGCTGGTGAGGCCCAGGAACCGCCGCAATTGCGCTTCGGGAACCTTCATCGGGCCGGGTGACGGCGCCGCGCCGGGGGCCGGCTGCGGAAAAGCGGTCGACCGCGCGGTATGGAAAGTGACATCGCCTTCGACCTTTTGGATGATCTGGTGGATATGGCCGTTGAGAACAGTGACCGAGCCAAAGCGCCGTAATAGCTGCAGCACCTGCGCGCCGTCGTCGGTCCCCCATCCCCAATCGGCGTAGATCGTCCAGAGCGGGATATGAGCGAAGACGACGATCGGCGTTGAATTCGACTTGGCCTTGAGATCATCGGCCAGCCAAGCGAGTTGTTCCGCCCCGAGATAACCAAGACCGCCCGCCTTCAGATTGACGACGTTCACGAGGCCGACGAAGTGCACGCCCTGATGATCGAAAGAATACCAGCCTGAGCCCTTTTTTCCGGCGCCATAACGATCGAGATAAAGCTTGCCGTTATCTGCATCGATGAGGTCGTGTTCGCCGGGCACGTAATGCACATCGAGACCGGGTTCGCCGATAACTTGAGCGGCGGTATCGAATTGCTCCGGCAACGAGAGGTGCGTGATATCGCCCGTATGGATCATGAAGGCCGGCTTGACGCGCAAGGCCTTTACCTTGCCGATAGCTTCCTTCAGTGTATCAAGCGCATGGGGATTGGCCGCCTTGTTGAAGCCGATGTGGCTGTCGGAAATCTGGAGGAAGGCGAAGTCATCTATTTCCGCCGCGGCGGCGGTGTCATCGAGGAGACCGCGTGATTTCGGAACTCCGCCCGCAAGCGTCCAAAGCACGCCGGTCCCGGCCCAGGTCATGCACTCAAGAACCTTGCGGCGAGACGGATCGTTATTGTCGGTCATTCTGGTCTCCCTGCTTGTGCGTTGATCAGGAGACTCAGGTGGCGATGGATTTATTCCCGCCGCCGCGCACTTTTTTTTATGCGCGGCGAATGTGCAGCTTTTCAGCGTCCGGGCACCACGCAAAGAACGGAGCGGCGAAGCCGGACCTTCGATCCCCAAATCTCAAGATCGGCCGGCATGGCGTTCCGCCATATAGCGACCCGGCGAGGTGCCCAGCGCCTTTCGAAACATCGTCACGAAGCTCGGCACGCTCTCGTAGCCGAGGTCGGCAGCGACCTGCTGGATCGACGCACCGGCGGCGAGCCATTTCACCGCAAGCATGACGCCAAGCTGCTGGCGCCAGCGGCCGAAGCTCATGCCAGTTTCCCGGCTGATCGTTCGCGCCAAGGTGCGCTCGCTGAGACCCGCCCGCTTCGCCCAGACGTCCAGGGTTCCCCGATCCGCCGGCGCGGCCATCATCAAATCGACGATTTTGCGCAGGCGCGTGTCAGCCGGCATCGGCAGATGCAAGTCCTCGACTTGCGCCGCCGCGAGTTCGTCGAGAAGCACCGCCATCAAGCGCGAGTTCGCGCCGCCTTCTTCATAAAGGGCTGGCAGGTGCGCGGAGCGGATCAGAAGCTCGCGCAGCAGCGGTGTCACCGACACGGCGCAGCAGACCTCGGGCAGCCCCCGGCTGACAGCGGAATCGACGAAGGCAGCGAAACCTTCGAGCATACCCGACGCTTTGATGGCATGAAGTGCTCCGCCGGGTATCCACACGGCGCTGCGCGGGGGCACGATCCATAATCCACCTTCCACTTCGCAACTGAGCGCGCCCTGCTGCACCAGCAGGACCTGTCCCTTCATGTGCCTGTGGAGGTCCAGTTCAATCTTGCCGACTTCGGCCATCGCGGCCCCGAAGGCCACGACAGGACGGGGCACCTCGTCGGGATCAATCCAGTCGGACGGGGAGCTCAGGACAGGCACGGCGCGCCATCAGATCGGGAAGCGGGATTGGCGAGATTGGATAACATTCTGTCCAGACTTCGGAATGACGCCAAACCTTCCTCCCTTTATCCGATCGCTACGGACCAGTCGAGGCCCTTGTGGCCTTCGCAATCGGGAAGGGAAACTCATGAACATTCTGAGCAGCGGGCGTGTCGCCCGGATTCTGGACAGACTTCATCAGGACGCCGAGGCGTCGGACCGCGAGCATCTCCAGGCGATGATGGCGGCCATCGAGGCCCCCGGCACATCGGTTGAGCAGGTGGTCGCGGATATGATCGCCGAAGAACGGGCCGACTATCGGACGATTTATCGCCGCTACGCGGACAACTTTCTCGCCGTCTCGCCAGCCTATGGCCGCTTCCTCTACATGATCGCACGCGCCCGCAAGGCGACCCGGATCGTCGAGTTCGGCACATCGATGGGAATCTCGACGATCTATCTCGCCGCCGCGCTCCGGGACAATGGCGGAGGGCATCTGATCGGCAGTGATCTCGAGCCGGCCAAGGTGACGCGGGCGCGCGCCAACCTCGATGCGGCGGGCCTTGCCGATCTGGTGGAGATTCGCGCAGGCGACGCGCTCGAGACGCTCAAGGATGTGGGCGGCGAGGTCGATCTGCTGCTGGTCGACGGCGCATTCTCCCTTTATCTGCCGGTGCTGAAGCTGATCGAACCGCGCCTGAAGACCGGAGCCGTGATCCTTGGGGAGAACGCCTTCGACCCGGGATATCTGGATTATGTCCGCAATCCCGCGAACGGTTATGTCTCGCAACCGCTTCCGGTGGACGAAGGCCGCGGCAACGAATTCACCGTGAGAACCTCATGATCGCGACGGAAGCCAGTCAGCCGGTTCGGAAACCTTGCAAACCGGCCGCAGAAATGTATATTCCGCTTCGTTGTAATTCCTCATAGCGGTCATCGTCCGGTGATCGGGTTTTGAGAGTGGGCCGCCCGCCGGACCCGCTCTTTTTTATTGCCGCCGGCGGACGCGCGTTAAAACCGCAAGAGAATGCAATAAATCAATAAGTTACGGGCGCATTGGCGCCCGCCAGAGACGAGTCGGATTTGCAAGCGACGTTGGACGAAAAGCGTTTTATCTCGGAAACGGGCCTCGCCGCGCGCATCGCCGGGGTGAGCGCGCCGGTGCTCGCCGATTTCGGCTTTCGCCTCGTGCGCGTAAAGGTTTCCGCTAGGGATGGCGCGACGGTGCAGATCATGGCCGAGCGGCCGGACGGCAGCATGTCGGTCGAGGATTGCGAGATCGTGAGCCAGGCGCTCTCGCCGGTGCTCGATGTCGAGGATCCGATCCCCGGCGGCTATCGGCTGGAGATTTCCTCGCCCGGCATCGACCGGCTGCTGGTGCGCGCTTCGGATTTTCTCCGCGCCCTCGGGCATGAGGCGAAAATCGAAACGGTGGCGCCGGTCGGCGGCCGCAAGAGATTTCGCGGCTTGATCGAGGGTCTTCACGACGACGGCGCGCAGACACAGGTCAAATTGCGCCGCACGGATGCCAAGCCGGACGAAGATCCCGAGGTGACATTACGGCTCGCCGATCTGGCCGAAGCCAAGCTGATGCTGACCGAAGATTTGATCCGCGCCGCGTTGCGCGCCGCCAAACAGGCCGAGGCCGAAGGTGCCGAAACCGAAGGCGTAAAGACAGACGAAGCGCCGCGACGCGGCCCCGGCCGCTTCGCCGGGCCGAAAGCCAAACCGCAAGCCGGGCCGAAGCCTGCAGCAAGCAAATCCAAATCGAAGAAGACCCAAAGCTAACCGCCGCTGGCGCGAAGGCGCAGCCGGATTTTAAGGAGAACGTTCATGGCCGTCAGTGCCAACAGGCTCGAACTTCTGCAGATCGCCGATGCGGTCGCGCGGGAAAAATCCATCGACCGGCAGATCGTGCTGGCCTCGATGGAGGACGCGATGCAGAAGGCCGCCCGCTCCCGCTACGGGCAGGAGACGGAAGTGCGCGCCGAGATCAACGCCAAGACCGGCGAAGTGCGCTTCTCGCGCCTGCTGCAGGTGGTCGATCAGATCGAGAATGACGCCAAGGAAATCACCCTCACCGAGGCGCGCAAGAAGAACCCCGCCGCGCAGGTCGGCGACTGGATCGCCGAGACGCTGCCGCCCTTCGACTTCGGCCGCATCGCCGCGCAATCGGCCAAGCAGGTGATCGTCCAGAAAGTGCGCGAGGCCGAACGCGACCGGCAATATCAGGAGTTCAAGGACCGGATCGGCGAGATCGTCAACGGCGTCGTCAAGCGCGTCGAATATGGCAATGTCATCATCGACCTCGGCCGCGGTGAAGCGACGATCCGGCGCGACGAGATGATCCCGCGCGAGCAGTTCCGTCCCGGCGACCGGGTGCGCGCCTATGTCTACGACGTGCGGCGCGAGCAGCGCGGCCCGCAGATTTTCCTGTCGCGCACGCATCCGCAATTCATGGCCAAGCTCTTCCGCCAGGAAGTGCCGGAAATCTATGACGGCGTGATCGAGGTGAGGGCGGTTGCCCGCGACCCGGGCTCGCGCGCCAAGATCGCGGTCATCTCGCGCGATTCCTCGATCGACCCGGTCGGCGCCTGCGTCGGTATGCGCGGCTCGCGTGTGCAGGCGGTGGTCAACGAGTTGCAGGGCGAGAAGATCGACATCATTCCCTGGTCGCAGGATGCCGCGACCTTCATAGTCAATGCGCTGCAGCCGGCGGAAGTCGTGAAGGTCGTGCTCGACGAGGATTCCGAGCGCATCGAGGTCGTTGTGCCGGACGACCAGCTCTCGCTCGCCATCGGCCGGCGCGGCCAGAACGTGCGTCTCGCCTCGCAGCTCACCGGCTGGGATATTGATATCCTGACCGAAGCCGAGGAATCCGAGCGGCGGCAGAAGGAATTCGTCGAACGCACCAACATCTTCATGAAGGCGCTCGACGTCGACGAGGTCGTCGGCCAGTTGCTGGCCTCCGAAGGCTTCCGCTCGGTCGAGGAACTTGCTTTCGTCGAACCGTCCGAACTCGCCTCGATCGAGGGCTTTGACGCCGACACGGCGGAAGAAATCCAGAACCGGGCGCGCGAGAATCTCGCCAAGATCGAGGCCGAGCTTGAGGCCCGCCGCAAGGAGCTCGGCGTCGCCGACGAATTGCGCGAGATCAGCGGCCTCAACACCGTCATGCTGGTGAAACTCGGCGAGAACGACGTCAAGACGATCGAGGATCTCGCCGGCTGCGCCACCGACGATCTCATCGGCTGGAGCGAGCGCAAGGATAACGAGACGGTCAAGCACCTTGGGTTCCTCGACGGCGTCGAAATTTCGCGCGAAGAGGCCGAGGCGTTGATCATGAAGGCGCGCGTCAAGGCGGGCTGGGTGGACGAGGCCGCGCTGGCCGCGCCGGAAGTGGAAGCCGAGACGGCCGAAGAAGCCCCGGCGGCGCACTAAACCGAGGCGGCGCACGAAACGGAGAGAGGCTTGGACCGTCCGACGAAAGCCGAGCTTGCCAGCGAGCGCGAATCCGAGCGCGAATCTGAGCGCACCTGCATCGTCACACGGGCGAAAGCGGCGCCGGAGGGCCTGCTGCGCTTCGTCCGCGCCCCGGATGGTGCGGTCGTGCCGGATTTGCGGCACAAGCTGCCCGGCCGCGGGGTCTGGGTGACGGCGGACGCCAAGGTCGTCGCCCAGGCGGTCAAGCGCAAGGCTTTCGCACGCGGGTTCAAGGCCGAGGTACGGGTCTCCGAAACCCTGCCGGAGGACGTCGCCGAGTTGATGCAGCGGGCCTGTCTCCAGAGCCTTTCGCTCGCGAAAAAGGCCGGGGTGGTCGTCGCGGGCTTCACCAAGGTCACGGCGGCGGCGCAAGCCGGCACGGTCGCGGGCCTGATCGGCGCCAGTGACGGCAGCGCGGACGGCAGCCGCAAGCTGCACCAGGCGTTGCGCCGCGCCGGGGCGGACGTGGCGGAAATTAAACTCTTTACCGAGGCGCAATTGAGTTTGGCACTGGGCGGCACAAATGTGATACATGCTGCCGTCACGCGGGGCGCGGCGGCACAGGCCTTTCTTGACCAGTGCAAGCGCCTGGAAATTTATCTTTCGGGGCCGAGCGCGGCGCCGGCGACAGACGAGCTGGAGCCGGGAGCGGAGGCGTTCTCGCCTCCGCCCGAGTTGACGAAAGCATGAGGTAACAGCGGTTTAAACGTGATAAGCGTCCCCGGCGCACCTTGCAGGCAGGCTTGGGAAAAACGACATAGGAAGAAGCAAAAGCCGCCCGACAGGGCGCCGCGCGCTCAAGAGCACGCGAATGTAAGGCCCCGTTTCGCGGCCGTTAGGGCTGGAGGGGCCGAGCCGGCCATCGCGCCGGCTTTTGGTTATAATGGCGCAATGCGCTTTCCGGCGGGATGGGATCATCCGGCCATTGGAAATCGCGCCGGATTTAATATTTGGAGCATGTTCCGAAAAAGTCGCGCAACTTTTTCGGAACATGCTCCGGAGCTCGGTGAATTGGGCTTGGCCCGGATTGGGAACGCATGACTGACTCGAAAAATTCCGGCGACAGCACGCTGTCCGTCGCCCCGACCAAAACACTGTCGCTGAAACGACCGGTGGAATCGGGGATCGTACGGCAGAGCTTTTCGCATGGCCGCACCAAGGCCGTGGTCGTCGAGAAGGTGAAGCGCCGGACCTTGGCGCCCGGCGAAGTGCATCCGCCGCGCGAGGCGGTTGCGCCCGCCCCGGCCGCGCCCGCCCCGACCGAGGCACGCGCCCCGCAGCCTTCGCATCAGGAGCGCCCGCAACCGCAGCAGGAGCGGCGCCAGGAGCCTTCGCGCACCGGCGCCCCGCGCGGCGGCGTCGTGCTGCGCACCCTTACCGAGGAAGAGCAGGAAGCGCGCTCCCGCGCCCTGTCCGGCGCGCGTGAACGCGAAGAGGAAGAGCGCCGCCGTGCCGTGGACGATGCCAAGGCGCGCGAGATACGCGAAGCCCACGAACGCGAAGAGCGCGCTGCCGCCGAAGAGCGCAAGCGCGAGGAAGACACGCGCCGCGCCCACGATGCCGAGACCAAACGCAGGGCGGAGCAGGAGGCCAAGCGCCGGATCGAAGTCGGCGGCCCGCCGCCCGCGCCGCTCCCCTCCGCAGCACCCGCTGCCCGCAAGCCGCTCGGCCTCACGGCCTCCGCCGCGGCACCTGCGGCCGCGCGGCCGCTGGTCCCGACCACCGAGGAGGAAGAGGCCAAACGCATCATCCGCCGGCCAGGCATGCCGACCAAGGTCGTCATTCCGCGTCCGACGCGCGGCGGCGAGCAGAAGAACCGCGGCCGCCTCACTGTCACCGCCGCCACCGGCGAGCAGGACGAGCGCACCCGCTCGGTCGCGGCCTTCCGCCGCCGCACCCAGAGGCTCAAGGGCCATGTCGCCGAGCAGAAGGAAAAACTGTCGCGCGAAGTCGTCCTGCCCGAGACGATTACCATCCAGGAACTCGCGAACCGCATGGCGGAGCGCGGCGTCGACGTCATCAAGCTTCTGATGCGGCAAGGCCAGATGGTGAAGATCACCGATGTGATCGACGCCGATACGGCGCAGCTCCTCGCCGAGGAATTGGGCCACACTGTCAAACGCATCGCCGAGTCCGATGTCGAGGAGGGTCTGTTCGACACGCCCGACACCGACGCCAATCTCGTGCCGCGCCCGCCTGTCGTCACGATCATGGGCCATGTCGACCACGGCAAGACCTCGCTGCTCGATGCGATCCGCCATGCCAATGTGGTCTCCGGCGAGGCCGGGGGCATCACCCAGCATATCGGCGCTTATCAGGTGACGGCGCCAAACGGCGAGCTCGTCACGTTCATCGACACGCCCGGCCACGCCGCCTTCACGGCGATGCGCGCCCGCGGCGCCAAGGTGACGGACATTGTCGTGCTCGTCGTTGCCGCAGACGATGGCGTCATGCCGCAGACGATCGAGGCGATCACCCATGCGCGCGCCGCCGGCGTGCCGCTGATTGTCGCCATCAACAAGATCGACAGGCCGGACGCCAAGCCCGAGCGCGTGCGTCAGGAACTGCTGCAATATGAAGTGCAGGTCGAATCCCTCGGCGGCGAGACGCTCGAGGTCGAAGTCTCGGCGACCAAGAAGACCAACCTCGACAAGCTGCTCGAATTGATCTCGCTGCAGGCCGAACTGCTCAACCTCAGGGCTGATCCCGACCGCACGGCCGAAGGCACCGTCATCGAGGCGCGGCTCGACCGCGGCCGCGGCCCGGTCGCGTCCGTGCTCGTTCAGCGCGGTACGCTGCATGTCGGCGATCTCGTCGTCGGCGGCTCGCAATGGGGCCGTGTGCGGGCGCTCATCGACGACAAGGGCGCGACGATTGAAAGCGCCGGGCCCTCGACACCCGTCGAGATTCTCGGCTTTTCCGGCTCGCCGGAGGCTGGCGATCGCGTCGCTGTTGTCGAGACCGAGGCGCGCGCGCGCGAAATCACCGAATATCGCGAGCGCCAGAAGCGCGAGAAAGCCGCCGCCCGCGGCACCGGCGCGCGCACCTCGCTCGTCGACATGATGACCCAGCTCAAGGCGGCGGCCCGCAAGGAATTTCCGCTCGTCATCAAGGGCGACGTGCAAGGCTCGGTCGAAGCCATCGTCGCGACGCTCGAGAAGCTCAACACCGAGGAAGTCGCCGCCCGCGTGCTGCATGCCGGCGTCGGCGGCATCACCGAGTCGGACGTGACCCTGGCGGAAGCCTCGCACGCCATCATCATCGGCTTCAACGTCCGCGCCCACAAGGAGGCGCGTAACCTCGCCGAGCAGGCGGGCATCGAAATCCGCTATTACAACATCATCTACAATCTCGTGGATGACGTGAAAGCGGCGATGTCGGGTCTGCTGCCGCCGACTCTGCGCGAGGATATGCTCGGCAACGCCCTTATCCTGGAGGTGTTCAACATTTCCAAGGTCGGCAAGGTGGCAGGCTGCCGCGTGACCGATGGCACCGTCCAGCGCGGCGCGAATGTGCGCCTGATCCGCGACAATGTCGTCGTGCACGAAGGCAAGCTCTCGACGCTGAAGCGGTTCAAGGACGAAGTGAAGGAGGTCGTCGCCGGACAGGAATGCGGCATGGCCTTCGAGAATTACCAGGACATGCGCGTCGGCGACGTGATCGAGTGCTACAATGTCCAGGAGATCAAGCGGAGCCTGTAAGGCACAGGCCCCTTAGGGCTTGAGCGCTCCCGCTATATTCATGACCGAATAACATTGGATGCGCGCCGCCCTGCGGCGCGCGTCGGATTAGAGGCTTTACTGAAATGTCGAAAGTGCATCATCCGAGCGGCGTACCGACGCCGCGCATGTTGCGTGTCGGCGAAGTGATCCGCCATACGATCTCCGATCTTCTGAGCCGCGGCGCCGTCAACGACCCCGTGCTCGAAGGCCATGTCGTGACCATTCCAGATGTGCGCATGAGCCCCGATCTCAAGCTCGCGACTGTCTATGTCATGCCGCTCGGCGGCAAAGACATGAACGAGGTGATCGCCGCCTTCGATCGCAACAAGCGTTACCTGCGCGGCGAGATCGCCCATTCCGTCAATCTGAAATTCGCACCGGATGTCCGCTTCCGGCCCGACGAGAGCTTCGACAGCGGGGCGCGGATCGACGCTTTGCTCGACTCGCCCGAGGTCAAGCGCGACCTCATCAAGGACACTGAGGACTGATGAACGCGCCACGCTCCAAGCGTACCGAAATCAACGGCTGGGTCGTGCTCGACAAGCCGGTCGGCATGACCTCGACCCATGCCGTCACGCGGCTGAAGCGGCTCTTCAACGCCAAGAAGGCGGGCCACGCCGGCACGCTCGACCCGCTTGCCTCGGGCGTGCTGCCGGTCGCCTTCGGCGAGGCGACGAAGACCGTGCCCTTTGTTCAGGATGGCGAGAAGGCCTACCGCTTCACGATCCAATGGGGCGCGGAGACGGATTCCGACGACGCCGACGGCCAGATCACCGCGCAATCCGAGGTGCGGCCGCAGACCGAGGCCATCCTCGCGGCGCTGCCGCACTTCACCGGCACGATCCTGCAATTGCCGCCCGCCTTTTCGGCGATCAAGATCGCCGGCGAGCGCGCCTATGATATTGCCCGCGACGGCGAAATTCCTCAGCTTACGCCGCGTCCGGTGACGATCCACGAACTCGTTCTGGTCTCTCTCGGCCGCGACGAAGCGACGTTCGAGGCGCGCTGCGGCAAGGGCACTTATGTGCGCGCCATTGCCCGCGACCTCGGCCGCGTGCTCGGCTGTTATGGCCATGTCACAGCCTTGCGGCGCACACGCGTCGGGCCTTTCTCCGAGACGGATGCCGTGCCGCTGGCGCAAATCGAAGAGGCGGCGGCGCCGGAGGCGATGCGCCGGGTCGAGGCGGGTCTTGAAGAATTGCCGCAGGTGATTGTCGATCGCGATTCGGCGGCGCGGCTGCGGCGCGGCCAGTCTGTCCTGCTGCGCGGCCGCGACGCGCCGGGCGAGGGCGCGGCTTATGCGTCCTGCGGCGGCGTCGTCGTCGCCATCGGCGCGATCGAGCGCGGCGAGCTGGTGCCGGGTCGCGTCTTTAATCTGCCGTTCTAGAGGTCATGCTTCCGCCGTTGGAGGTACCCGTGCCGCGCAACCTCATTCCTCGATCTCAGGCCATTCCTGCCGCGAGCCTGTTGGCGCTTGCGTTGGGTGCGGCGGCGTTCGGCGCCGTCGCCATAGGCGCACTAGCGATCGGCCGCCTCGCCGTGGGCCGCGTCGCGATTAAAAAAGTGCGGATCGGCGCGCTTGAGGTCGACGAGCTGACGGTGCGCAGGCTGCATATTGTCGAGCGAGACAAAGGAAGTTTGTGACGGCGCGTTGGCGCGCAGATGACTCTAGCCAGAGGATGCCGGGAACATCGTCGGCTTGCCGTCAGCCGCAAGAAGCTCGTCTGACTCGTCTTTCAACGCCACCCCCGTCAACTGCCGCTTCAGCGCCTGGTCGACAAGCCACGCGAGCTTGAACGCGGCGAGGTCATGACTCAGGCCCTCGTCGCGCACATTGGAAATGCAATTGCGCTCGCCGTCATTGCGGCCCGGCTTGGGATCGTAAGTCAGATAGATGCCGAGCGAATCCGGCGATGAAAGGCCGGGCCGCTCACCGACCAGCAGGATGACAGCACGGGCGCCGAACAGCACGCCGATCTCATCGCCCAAAGCGACGCGCGCCTGGCTGGCGATGACGACCGGGGCGACACGCCAGCCGGCGCGGGCGATGTAAGGTTTGAAGGCAGCGAGGAGAGGCGCGATCTGGCTATGGACCGCCGTCGCGGACAGCCCGTCGGCAACGACGATCGCCAGATCGCAGGAAGCGTCTTTCCGGCTGGCGAGCAGCGCCCGGCTCGCGGGGCTCAGCACCCGCCCCCAATCCGGCCGGCGCAGATAGCTGGCGCGATCGGGCGCGCCGCTTTCGACAAAGATCGTCTCGAATCCGAGCGCCTGGATTTCGCCCGCGACCTTATCGCGATCGAAGGGCGTATGGACAGCATCGCGGGCACGCGCGTGGGCGAGAGAGAAGTTTAAAACTTCCTGCGTCGGCAGCGAGGCGCCGGCACGGCCGAGCGCGATGCGCGCCTGCGTCGTCCGCGATAGGTTCTTCCAGAAATCGGCAACGACCGGGGGGCGCATTCTCAGCCTTCATGCCAGGCGATCAACGGATGCGCCGCCTGCTGGCGCAGTAGCCGTCCATCGGCGCCGGTGATCTGCATCCGCTGAAGCCAGGCATCGAACTCCGGCGCACGGCGCAGGCCGAAGACATCGCGCAGATAGAGCGCATCATGGAACGATGTCGACTGGTAATTCAGCATGACATCGTCGGCGCCGGGTATGCCCATGATGTAGGTGATGCCCGCCGCCGCCAGCAACGTCATCAGATTGTCCATGTCATCCTGATCGGCCTCGGCATGATTGGTATAGCAAACGTCGCAGCCAAGAGGCAGGCCCATCAGCTTGCCGCAGAAATGATCCTCAAGCCCAGCGCGGATGATCTGCTTGCCGTCGTAGAGATATTCGGGGCCGATGAAGCCGACGACCGTGTTGACGAGCAGCGGCTTGAACGGGCGGCACGTCGCATAGGCGCGCGCTTCGAGTGTTTGCTGGTCGATGCCGTGATGGGCATTGGCCGAGAGCGCGCTGCCCTGCCCCGTCTCGAAATACATGACGTTGTCGCCGACGGTGCCGCGCTTGAGCGACAGCACCGCCTCGCGGCCCTCGTTGAGCACGGCGAGATCGACGCCGAAGGAGCGGTTCGCCGCCTCGGTGCCGGCAACGGATTGGAAGACGAGATCGACCGGCAGACCGCGATTGATAAGTTCAATGGAGGTCGTGACATGGGTCAGCACGCAGGCCTGTGTCGGGATCTCGAACCGGGCGATAACGCCGTCGATCAATTGCAGAAGGCTGGCGAGGACCGGCAGACTGTCGGAGGCCGGGTTGAGGCCGATCACCGCGTCGCCGCTGCCGTACATCAACCCATCGATGATCGAGGCGGCAACGCCGGCGCGGCTGTCGGTCGGGTGATTGGGCTGCAGCCGCACCGCCATCGTGCCCGGCAGGCCGATCGTGTCGCGGAATTTCGTCACCACGCGGCATTTCTTCGCTGCCAGGATAAGATCCTGATTGCGCATCAGCTTGCTGACGGCCGCGGCCATCTCCGGCGTGACGCCGGGCGCGAGCGCGCTGACGATTTCGGGCGTCGCCTCGTCCGAGAGCAGGAAATCGCGGAATTCGCCGACGGTCAGATGCGCGATCGGCGCGAAGGCCGTGCGATCGTGCGTATCGACAATGAGCCGAGTGATTTCGTCGCTTTCATAGGGAACGAGCATTTCTTCGAGAAAGCGCTTCAGCGGGACGTCGGCGAGGCAGAGCTTGGCCGCGACATTCTCTTCCGCACAGCTCGCGGCGATACCGGCGAGCATGTCGCCGGAGCGCGGCGGCGTCGCCTTGGCCA
The DNA here is from genome assembly GCF_004135935.1 of Methylovirgula ligni. Classification (NCBI taxonomy): domain Bacteria; kingdom Pseudomonadati; phylum Pseudomonadota; class Alphaproteobacteria; order Hyphomicrobiales; family Beijerinckiaceae; genus Methylovirgula; species Methylovirgula ligni. Next base: position 715,778 of record NZ_CP025086.1, read on the forward strand.
TGAGATCGGCCAGGGAACCGAACGCCCAGCGGGTCGTCCCCGTCGCATAATGAAAGCCCATGTTCGAAACTCCCAAAGCGTGCGGTCATTGCGAACGAAGTGAATCAATCCAGCTCAAGACGCGTCGAGGACTGGATTGCTTCGTCGTTACGCGCCTCGCAATGACCACGAGGAGTGCGTCACAATCCGGCGTGAGCCGTTTCACCGACGGCCCGCTCTTCGGCGAGGATTTCATCGTGGCGCTTGGCGATGTCGGCGGCGCTGATCGGCGGCCCGGGGAAGCGCTTGCGCTCCAGCGCGAACCAACCGACGAGCAGCAGCACGAGAATGCCGATCGCATAATTGGTGACAATGTCGTTCGGCGGCTGCAGGCCGATCCAGGTGACGAGGAGGACGCCGACGCAGGTGATGACTGCGAGCGGCTTCGACCAGACCCCAAGCTGGAACGGCCCGGACGCTTTCCAGCCCTTCGATTCAGCATAGAGGCCCGCCCCCACCGGCATGGCATAGGAGATGTAGAGGAAGACCGCCGAGCCCGCCGCCAGAGCGTTATAGGCGGAGGAATAGAGCGTCGCGGCGACAGCGAGGATCACCGTCGTCCAGATGCCGCCGATCGGCGTGCGATAGGTCGCGCTGACCTTGCGCAGCAAAGGCGAGATGAACGGCACGCCGCCATCGCGCGAGAAGGCGAAGATCATGCGCGAGGTCGAGGTGACGCAGGCGAGCGAACAGAGATAATTGGCGATGACGATCAGGACGTAGAGCGCGTCTTTCCAAAGAGTGGGGACGGACAGACCGGCGAAAAGATTGAAGAAGACGTTGCCGCCGTCCTTCGCCGCCGCGACGGGATCGGACATCGCGAGCACGAAGGAGCAAACCATGATGTAGCCGAAGATCACCGAATAGAGGATCGAATTGATGATCCCCTTCGGCACGGCGACGCGGGCGTTCAACGTCTCCTCGGCGGTGTGGGCCGAAGCATCGAAGCCAGTGATCGTATAGAGCGGCAGCAGCAGGCCGAGCAAGAAGGCATAGAGCAGATTATTGGTGCGCGGCACGACATCGCCGCCCGGATCGCCGGTATTGTTGACGATGTGGAACAACCGCGAGAAATCGAAATGATGCACGCTGAACAGCATGGTCGCGGTCAGCAGCAGCGCCACGGCAAAGATCAGATAGCCGGAAAAGTCTGTGAGCTTGCTCGTCAGCTTGATGCCGAAATGATTCAGCAGGCCTTGCGCGACGGCAATGATGCTGACGCCGGCCAATTGCTGCCAATACCCCCATTTCGAAATATCGACATGAAAGATGTTGGCGAGCACCAAACTCGTGAACATCGTATAGGCGCCGACCGTCACCGCGGCGGTGACGAAGATCAGCCCGAGAAGATTGACCCAGGCCGTCGCCCAGCCCCAACCGCGGCCGCCAAGAATCGATGACCAGTGATAGAGGCCGCCAGCCGTCGGATAGGCGGAGCCGATCTGCGCCATCGACAGGCCGACGATGAGCGAGAAGATGCCGCCCACGAGCCAGCCGACGCCGATGCCGAAACCGCCCGTAGTCGAGAAACCGGTCTGGAAGCTGGTGATGCCGCCGGCCAGAATACAAATGATCGAAAACGAAATCGCGAAATTGGAAAAGCCCTTCATGCCGCGCGCCAGCTCCTGGGCATAGCCCATCTGGTGCAGCACATGTACGTCCGCTTCAAGTGTCGCCTTGTCGGCGGATTCGGGTTCGACTGACATTTGCCTCTCCTCGCGCTCCCCCAAAGAGAGCCGGCAGCTTCAACGGAACGGCATAGGAAGATGCGATTTGTATGCCGTGCCCGAAGAAAGAAAACGTCGCCAGTCTGAACATGGCCGAGACTTATTTTCTTGACATTTTCCCACCAAGATTTGACCTTCTCCGGAATAGGCTGGAGAAACCGCTCAGTGGTTCCGCAGCGCGCCTTCCCGGACAGCACCGCCAGCAATCCCGTCGTGCTCGCGGCAGCGGCACATGGTGCAGTCGATTTCATCACCGCACATGGCGGCGATCCGGAACGCGTGGCGGCCGTCGCCGGCGTCGATCTCCAGCAACTGGAAATTCCTACCGACCCGGTCGATCTGCGCGGCTATTGCGGCCTCTTCGAAGAAGCAGCGCGGCAAACCGGTGAAGACAATTTCGGTCTCTGGTACGGCCAGCAATTCGAGCCGCACATGCTCGGCCTCATCGGCTTCATCGCTTTGGCGTCGCCGACTTTGGGCGAAGCGGTGAAAAACCTCGCGCATTATTTTCCGCTGCATCAATCCGGCACGCGCACGCAGCTTCTCGCTCACGATGGCCTGCTCTATCTCGACTACCAGATCCTCGACGGGCGCATCGTCAACCGCCGCCAGGATGCCGAACTGACGATGGGCATGTTCGCCAATCTCTTCCGCCATTGCCTCGGCCGCGCCTGGACGCCGGAGGAAGTGCATCTCGAACATGCGGCGCCGCAGGCTCCGGAAGAGCATGAACATGCGTTCCGCGCGCCGATCTTCTTCGGCCGCGGCAGTAACAGGCTGGTGTTCCGCAACGCACATCTCGAGCGGCCGATGCCGGGCGCTGATCCGCGCCTGCTTTCGCTTCTGCGTGCCTCGCTGACGCGCGTGGCACAGACGACGCAGCTCGCCTTCAAGGATAGGCTCGCCGGCGAAATCCGCGCGCATCTCGCCGCCGGCGACGTGAAATTTTCAGACATCGCGGCGGCGTTGAAGATGTCGCAATCGGCGCTGGCGCGGCGGCTGGAGGACGAGAATATCGGTTTCGCCAAACTGGTCGAGCAGGTCCGCCGCGAGCAGGCCCGCCTCTATCTCGCGCAGCGCCATATCGCGGTGAGCGAGATCGCGCTGCTGCTCGGCTATTCCGAGGTCAGCGCCTTCTCCCGCGCCTTCAAGCGTTGGGAAGGGATTTCGCCCAACCAATTTCGCGGCGCGGCGCTGGCGGGTTAGCCGCTTCGGCTAACGCTTGTCCCAGCCGCGGGCGATGCGCGGCATGTTGATTTCGATCCAGTCCGCGAGACCGCGCACCTTCTGCGCCGCTTGCCGGCCCAGGGGCGTCAGGCTGTATTCGACGTGCGGCGGCACGATATCGTAAGCCACACGCCGGACGATTCCGTCGCTCTCCAGACATTGCAGGGTCTGCGCGAGCATGCGCTCGCTGACCCCGCCGATCTTGCGCCGTAGCTGGCTGAAGCGGAGCGTTTCCGTCTCCAGAGCAATCAGCACCAATACACCCCAGCGGCTGGTAACGTGCTTCAGCACCTCTCGGGAGGGGCAGTTGGTCGTCAGCAGGTCGCCGCGGCGCAATTTCGCCGACAAAGGCACCCTGCTGTCGCCGGAAGCGGATCGAGCTTTGGTCATTCGGACTTTTCCCGCGCGGGAACCCGGAATAGCGGTTACATTTGTGTAAGTACTTACGAAAAATAAGTACAGGCTTTAAGTAGGGCGCAGCCTCCATTGCAAGGAACGACCCACCCATGACCATCGCCATCACCGGAGCCAGCGGCCATCTCGGCCGTCTCGTCATCGCCAAGCTCAAGGAAAAGGTTCCGGCGGCGGATGTCATCGCCCTGGCGCGCACGCCCGCGAAGGCCGCCGATCTCGGCGTCGCCGGCCGCGAAGCCGACTATACAAAACCCGAGACGCTCGCACGCGCTCTCGCCGGCGTCGAGACGCTGCTGCTCGTATCCTCAAGCGAGATCGGACAGCGGGCGGCGCAGCATCGCAATGTCATCGACGCGGCGAAGGCATCCGGCGTAAAGCGGATCGTCTATACCAGCGTTCTCCACGCCGACACCTCGCCGCTTGGTCTCGCGGCGGAGCATCTTGCAACCGAGGCCGATCTGAAAGCCTCCGGCGTGCCTTTCACGATCTTGCGCAACGGCTGGTACACGGAAAACTATACGGCCGCGATCCCCGGCGCGCTGGCGACCGGCGCGTTCATCGGCAGCGCGGGCGACGGCAAGATCTCCTCGGCAGCGCGCGCCGATTATGCTGAAGCTGCGGCTGTGGTGCTCACCGGCAGCGGCCATGAGGGCAAGACCTACGAACTCGCGGGCGATAGTTTTTATACGCTCGCGGACCTCGCCGCCGAAGTCTCCAGACAGACCGGCAGGACGATCCCCTACAAGAACCTGCCGGAGGCGGACTATGCCGCCGCGCTCCTCAGTGCCGGGCTGCCGGAGTTCGTCGCGAAATTGCTGGCGGACAGCGACATCGGCGCCGCCAAAGGGGCGCTGTTCGACACGGGGCATCAGCTTTCGGGATTGATCGGCCGGCCGACGGTACCGCTCGCGACAACCATCGCGGCGGCGCTCGGGTGAGCCGAGGGCAAAGTCAAAAATAGAAAAGGTCAAAAAGTAGAATTGGTCGGAGTGAGAGGATTCGAACCTCCGGCCCCCTCGTCCCGAACGAGGTGCGCTACCAGGCTGCGCTACACTCCGACTTTGCCGATTTGCCGGACGCGCAGGCGCCGGCGGCGCATGCCTTATAGCTAGGCTGCCCGCGCCCGACAAGGGCGCGGGAGTCGATAAGGTAATTAAACAGCCGCCGCCTGGCGCGAACCGGCGGGAGGCAGCGCAGCCGGAGCGGCTTCGATCTTGGCCATACCGGCCTTCACCGCTTCCTGCACCTTCTCGAAGGCGCGAACTTCGATCTGACGGACGCGCTCGCGCGAGATGTGGAACTCGTCCGACAATTGCTCAAGCGTGATCGGATCCTCAGCCAGGCGCCGTGCCTCGAAGATGCGCCGCTCGCGATCGGAAAGCACGCCAAGCGCCTCATGCAGCGCACCGAGACGATTGTCGGTCTCTTCCCGTGTCGCCAGCAGGTTTTCCTGGCTGGTGCTGTCATCGACGAGCCAATCCTGCCACTCGCCTTCGCCTTCCTCGCGCAGCGGCGCGTTGAGCGAGGCGTCGCCGGACATGCGCCGGTTCATCTCGATCACGTCCTGCTTCGAGACGCCGAGGCGTGTGGCGATGATCGCCACCTGCTCCGGATTCATGTCGCCGTCCTCCAGCGCGGAAATCTGGCTCTTGGCCTTGCGCAGGTTGAAGAACAGCTTCTTCTGGCTCGCCGTGGTGCCCATTTTCACGAGCGACCAGGAGCGCAGGATATATTCTTGAATCGAGGCGCGAATCCACCACATGGCGTAGGTGGCAAGGCGGAAGCCGCGGTCGGGCTCGAAGCGTTTGACCGCCTGCATGAGGCCAACATTGCCTTCCGAGATCACCTCGCCGATCGGCAGGCCGTAGCCGCGATAGCCCATGGCGATCTTGGCGACGAGTCGCAGATGCGACGTCACCAGTTTATGCGCGGCTTGCGGGTCTTCGTGCTCGCGCCAGCGCTTGGCGAGCATATATTCCTCTTGCGGTTCCAGCATCGGGAACTTGCGGATTTCGCGGAGATAGCGCGAAAGTCCGTTTTCCCCCGAGAGAATGGGAAGCGCGGCTGATGAAGCCATTTTAAAAATCCCTCCTATCGAACCCCCATCAGGCGGGTTCAAAACGGCCACCGGAGTCGACCGTGCGTAGCAATATAGGCTCACCCCCCACCCTCTGAAAGGGCGGTTCGGCCGGCAGAGATTACAAATGGGTAACCAGGATGCGCGGGTTTGCTGCAAAACCCGCGCAGAGCCCGCGTCAGGCGGCCGCCGCGAGGGTCTTCTGCAGCTTGGCCAAATCCGCCGGCAGCGGCCGCTCGAATAAAAATTTCTGAGCAGAAACAGGGTGGATAAAGCCGAGCGTCCCGGCATGCAGGGCCTGCCGGCCCAGCTTTTCCAGCGCCGCCTGGGCCTTGGGGCCGAGCCGTGTCGCCTTGGTCTTGAAGCCGCGGCCATAGACCGCGTCCCCCAAAAGCGGATGGCCGATATGCGCCAGATGCGCCCTGATTTGATGGGTGCGGCCGGTTTCCAGGCGGCACCGCAGCAGGCTCGCGACCGGCTTGCCGTCGCTGCCGTCATAAGTCTCGAGCAGTTCCCAATGCGTCACCGCCTCGCGGCCGTCGCCGGCGCGCACGACCGTCATTTTCTCGCGGTCGACCTTGTGGCGGCCGAGCGGCAGGTCGATCGTCCCGGCAGTCCGCTCCGGCACGCCCCAGACGAAGGCCAGATATTCGCGCGTCAGCGCATCCTCGCTGTGGTCGGCGAAAAGTTTGGCGAGCCGCTTGTGCGCGGCATCGGTCTTGGCGGCGACGATAAGGCCGGACGTGTCCTTGTCGAGCCGGTGGACGATGCCGGGGCGCCTTACTCCGCCGATGCCCGAAAGGCTGTCGCCGCAATGGGCGATCAGCGCATTGACCAGCGTGCCGCTCGAATGCCCCGGCGCGGGATGGACGACGAGCCCCGCCGGCTTATCGATGACGATCAGATGCGCGTCCTCATGGACGATGGAGAGCGGGATCGCCTCGCCCTGCGGCACCGGGTCTTCCGCCGGTGGCACGGTCACTTCGACCTTCTGCCCGGCTTTGACCTTCTGGCCTGCGTCCTGAGCCGGTGCGCCATCGACCGCGACCGCGCCGCCTTCGATCAGCGCCTTGAGCCGCGTGCGCGAGAGCGCCGCCGCCTGCGCCTCGGGCCGTGCGGCGAGCACCGCGTCGAGCCGCCGCCCCGCCGCCTCGCTATCGATGGCGAAGGCAAAAGTTTCCGCCGCGGCCGCGTCGCTGTCCGTCAAGCTCATATTCATCTGTTCTGCTGTTTGCTTTCATAATGCGCCGACGGCGCATCTTGGGCTTCGCCCGAAAATGCTCTAGTCAGGGCGCATCCATCGTTTCGTGACTTGTAGCGCATGTCCCAGGCTGAACACCACATCGAGGAAACCTCGCTGACGCGGCTCTATTTCCGTGCGCTCGGCCTGCTCGGCACCGAGACTCATGTGGCGATCTTCCTCGCCATCGCCAATTTCGCCCTGGCGGCCTCGCAATTCGCCGAGCCGGTGCTGTTCGGCCGCATCATCGACCGGATGAACATTGGCGAAACCCTGCATCGCAGTCCGGGCGTCCGGGAGCTTGCGCCGCTGATCGGCGTCTGGATCGGCTTCGCCCTGTTCTCGATCATCGGCGCGGTCTTCGTCGGCCTGCGCGCCGATCGGATGGCGCACCGGCGCCGGCTCGCGGCCATGGGCATCTATTTCGAGCATGTGCTCAACCTGCCGCTCTCCTTCCATGCCTCGGTCCATTCCGGCCGGCTGCTGAAAAGCATGCTGGAGGGTGCCGCCGGCCTCTTCTGGCTCTGGCTCTCCTTCTTCCGCGAAAAATGCGCCGATTTCGTCGCCCTCACCGTGCTGCTGCCGCTGGCGCTCTTCATCAACTGGCGGCTCGGGCTGCCGCTCATCATCCTCGTCGCGATTTTCGGCATCATCATCATCTTCGTCGTCCGCCGCACCCACACGCTGCAGACGCAAGTCGAGGGCTATAACGCCAACCTCTCCGAACGCGCCTCGGACGTGCTCGGCAACATCGCCGTCATCCAGAGCTTCACCCGCATCCAGAGCGAAGCCTTCGCGATGAACGAACTCATCCAGGCGGTGCTCAACGCGCAATTGCCGGTGCTCTCCTGGTGGGCGGTCGCGGTGGTGGCGGCGCGGGCGGCCTCGACGCTGACACTACTGACGATCTTCATCGTCGGCGTCTGGCTCCATGCGCAGGGACTCGCCACGATCGGCCAGCTCGTCACCTTCATGGCGCTCGCGACCATGCTGATCGGCAAGCTGGTCGAGATCGTCAATTTCATCAACGGCCTGTTCCTGCAGGCGCCGAAACTCTCCGAATTCTTCCGTGTGCTCGACACCGCCCCGAGCGTCGCCGACCGGCCGGGCGCGCAAGACCCGGGCCGGCTCAAAGGCCATGTCACCTTCGATCACGTGACCTTCGCCTATGCCGACGGCAAACGCGCGGTGGACGATGTGCGCTTCGATGTCGCGCCGGGTGAAACGGTGGCGCTGGTCGGCGCGACCGGCTCGGGCAAATCGACGACGATGAGCCTGCTGCATCGCGTCTTCGATCCGCAGTTCGGGCGGATCACGATCGACGGCACCGACATCCGCGACATGACGCTCGCGGGTCTGCGCCGCAACATCGGCGTTGTCTTTCAGGAGCCGATGCTGTTCGCCCGCTCGATCGAGGAGAACGTCAAGATCGGCAAGCTCGACGCGAGCGCGGCCGAAGTCGAACAGGCGCTCGATCTGGCGCAGGCCGACGAATTCGTCGCCCGCCAGAGCGAGGGGCTCGGCACGATCGTCGGCGAGCGCGGCCGCTCGCTCTCCGGCGGCGAACGCCAGCGCCTCGCCATCGCCCGCGCGCTGCTGAAAGACCCGCCGATCATGATTTTCGATGAGGCGACCTCGGCGCTCGATGTCGAGACCGAGCGGCAATTGCAGCTTGCGATGACGAAGGCGACGAAGGGACGCACGACCTTCATCATCGCCCATCGGCTGGCGACGGTGCGCAACGCCGACCGCATTTTCGTCTTCGATCATGGCCGGATCGTCGAACAGGGCAGCTACGAGGATTTGATCGATCGCGGCGGACGCTTCGCCAAGCTCGCCGAGACGCAAAACGTGCTGCAGACACCGGAATCGGATTTCGAGGCCGTCTCCAGCCACGGCGCGCGGCCGGAAGGATTTTAATTGATCGTCCGCGGCCGCCCCAACGCCTTCAGCCTGCTCTTCATCCTGCGCGGCTCCATTCTGCCGATGATCGCCCCGCGCGTGCTCTGCGTGCTGGCGGTCTCGGTCGGGGTGGTGATCTGGCATCATCTCGCCCCGGCCTCCTTCCGCGATGTCCCCGCGGCGCCCTTTACGTTGCTCGGACTGGCGCTCTCGATCTTTCTCGGCTTCCGCAACAATGCCTGCTACGAGCGCTGGTGGGAGGGCCGCAAGCAATGGGGCCAACTCACCGCAGAAACGCGAAACCTGACGCGCGAATTTTTGGCCGTGCTGCCCGACGACAGTGCGTTGCGGCGGCGCTGTGTGAATCGGCTCGTCGCTTTCGCGCATGCACTGCGCAACCAATTGCGCGACGGCGATGACGGCAAGACGCCGGATTGGCTGCCGGAGAATGAGCGCGCCGCAGTGGCGGCGAGCCGCTCCCAGCCGGACGCCATCCAGCGCATGCAAACGGCGGAGCTTTCAGCACTGCTGCGCGGCGGCCGGCTGAGCGACATCCTTTATTCCTTCTTCGCGCAGCGGCTTGAGGGGATGACGAATGTACAAACCGCCTGCGAGCGGCTGCATACGACGCCAACGCCTTTCACCTATACGCTGCTGCTCCACCGGACGGCCTGGCTGTTCTGCCTTCTGCTGCCTTTCGGCCTCGTCGGCACGATCGGCGCGGCCACGCCGATCCTGACCGCGATCCTCGCCTATGCCTTCTTTGGCCTCGACGCCCTGGGGGAAGAATTGGAAGAACCGTTCGGCGAGACGCAGAACGCCTTGCCGCTCGATGCACTGGTCCGCAATATCGAGATTGCCGTCGGCGAGGCCCTGGGAGATGCGACGTTGCCCGAGCCGCTGAAGCCCAGGAACTTCATCCTCGATTGACGCTCGCAGCAGTTATTTTTCCGCCGCGATCCCATCGAGAAGACCGGTCAGTTCGTAAACGACGCCGGAAGTTGCAAAATCGATCCGCGGCGGCGTGTCGAAATATTCCGCCATCACCTGTTCGAGAACCGTGCTGCCGAAACCCTTGCGCTCCGGCACCTGCACCGGCGGTCCGCCCTCTTCCTGCCAGCGGAACGCAAAAAAACGGCGGCCGCCGTCTTCGAAAACCTGCCAGTTGATGCGCACCCGTCCAGAAGCGGTGCAGAGCGCGCCGTATTTGGCAGCGTTTGTCGCAAGCTCATGCACGGCAAGGGCGAGATTCTGTGCTGCCTGTGCCGTCACGACGATGCGCGGACCCTCGATTTCGGTGCGATCCTGATAGGGACTCATTTCGGTGCAGACGACTTGCCGGATATCGGCGCCGTGAAAATCCTGCTCCATCAGCAAGACGTTGGTTTGCGCCAATGTGTACAGGCGGTTGAGCACCGCTGTCTTGGCATCCGCGACCGAGGTTTTGCCGGCAAAACTTCTGGATACGACGGATTGAATCACGGCGAACAAATTCTTCGTGCGGTGATTGATCTCGCGCGTCAGCAGTTCCTGTCGCGCCTGGGCCTGCTTGCGCTCGCTGATGTCGCGGGCGATCTTCGATGCGCCGACGACGCGTCCGTTCGCGTCCTTGATCGGCGAAATGCTAAGTGAGATTTCAACGAGGCTGCCGTCTTTGCGCACCCGCACCGTTTCGTAGTGCTTCACGCGTTCGCCGCGCCGAATGCGATCGAGAATTGCCGGCTCCTCGTTAGCGCGATCCGTAGGGATAAGAATCGTCACGGATTTGCCGATCATCTCCTCGGCCTCATAGCCGAAGAGCCGCCGCGCGCCCTCGTTCCAGCTTGTGATGATGCCGTTGAGGTCCTTGCTCAAGATCGCATCGTCGGACGATTCAACGATGGCCGCGAGCCGTTGCGGTATTGCCGCATCCAGGGCCGAGCGCCTGTTGCCTGGACCGGGGCGCTCCCCGCCTTCTGCCCCCGCCACGGCCGTCGGCGCCGCGCCAGCAATATCGACCGAGCTGCGCGGCACGAGCAAACGCACGTGAAGCCCGAGGCTCGTCGAGTCAAACGTAACGCTGCCACCAAGCCGGTCTGTCAGCGCGCGGATAATGCGCAGGCCGGGACCCGCATCTGTCATGGCATTGAAATTCTCCGGCAGACCGACGCCATCGTCAACGACATCGACCGCGAGCGTGCCATCGACATTGCGTTCGCAAGCGACGCTGACGACTCCGGCCACCCCCGCGGGATGCGAATAGCGGATGGCGTTGACGACAGCCTCTTTTACAATGAGGGAAATCAGATCAGCCGCCTCGCCGGCCACCTCACAGTTCGCTGGATTGGGCGAAAAGATTTCGAGTCGCGCCGACGAAGGCTGGTGGAGGGGGGCGCATATCTCGTGCAGCGCTTCGAGGAGATTCACCGTCCTCGGATCATGCGGTCTTGCCGCGACACTGATTCCATCGCGGCGAAGCGATCCCTGAACGCCGTTGAGGCTAATCATGACAGGTTCCGTTGCTAGGTGCGTTCCAGTCTTTTCTGAGAACGGCCTCATGTGTGTGCCCACGGCTGGAGAACAAACACTTCTGTATAATTAGAGCATTCAACAAGCGAGCGCTAAGATTGGTTCCTCACGAATACTATTAAACAATTGACGCATTTCGATCTAAATACACACTCTACGCGAATACATCTTTACAGACTGATGCAGCACTGGCTGTCATGGCGCGAAAAGCCGACAAAGCACGGAGTAAGATTTTTGCGCATTCGGCGTTGAATGAGTAATTGACGCCATTTATGTAATAGGCGCATTATTATCGTCGCTTCTGATCACCTCTTCACGGGGGAAAGCCGTGGCCAAATTGTCTCGAGAAGAACGCTTGCAGATCATGCTCACCGTTGAAGAGCTGCGGGCGCTGGACGACTGGCGTTTCGGTAAGAGAATGCCGAGCCGGGCCGCCGCCGTGCGCGAGCTTCTGCGGCGGGGGTTGGCCGCGGAAGGCTTCGACCTTGCCGAGCAAAGCGCCAGGTCACAGGATTTCGGGATGATCGCCGACGAAACCAAGCCAAACGGTCGCAAAAGCTCTCAAGGCGACGCCGGATAGAGCGGCATGCCCGGCCAGCCTCCCCGCCGTCACGCTCCCGAGACGGCAGTTCGGGCTTTCATCGCGGGTCTGTTTCAGCGTCGATTAACGGTTCTGGCTTAAGCCAAGGCTGTTTTCTTGATGGCTGAGGCGGCGTATGGCGCTTGTTTTTGTGACCGGAGGTTCCGGCTTTCTCGGCACCCTCCTCGTCAATGATCTGCTCGCCGCCGGCCATAGCGTCACCAATATCGATCTCGTTCCAAGCGAGCTGAAACATCCACGCCTGCGGTCTGTCGTCGGCGATATCCGCAATCGCGCTCTGCTCGACAGCTTGCTGCGGGACACACAACATGAGGTCGTCCTTCATTGCGCCGCACTGCTGGCGCATGGGCGCATCTCGCCGCAAGAACTCTGGTCCGCAAATGTCGATGGCACGCGCACGCTCGCCGCGGCTGTTGCGGCGGCGAAAATTCCGCAGGTTATCTTCACGTCCAGCAATTGCCTCTGGAGCACAGGCTTCTCGCTGCCAGTGAAGGAAGACGAGCCGCCGGCACCGGCCGAAATCTACGGATCGAGCAAGCTCGCGGGCGAAGAGATCCTGCAATCTCATCGCGCCGACTTCGCCACCACGATCATCCGCTGCCCGACGATCATCGACGAGGGGCGGCTCGGTCTGCTCGCCATTCTGTTCGAGTTCATCGCCGAGGGGCGGCGCGTCTGGCTCGTTGGCGACGGCTCGAATCGCTACCAGTTCATCTATGCGCGCGATCTCATCGACGCGATGAAGCTGGCCTGGCGGGCAGGCAGGAATTCCCTCTTTGGCATCGGCTCCGATAATGTCGCCTCGCTACGCCAATGCTACGAGCATGTCATCACCGCGGCGCAAAGTCGTGCGCGTGTGGCCTCGCTGCCGAAGGGCCCGACGCTTCTCGCCATGCGCGCCGCTTATGGCCTGAGGCTCTCGCCGCTTGGGCCTTACCAATATCGAATGATCGCCTCGAGTTTCGAATTCGACACGTCACGCATCAAAGCCGAGCTTGGCTGGCGCCCGACGCTCGCCAATCATGACATGCTGCTCGTCGCCTACCGCTACTACGCCGCCAATCGCGTCGAGATTCAAAATCGCCAGGACGTCTCGGCGCATCGCAAGCCGGCCGATATGGGCGCTATCAGGGTGCTGAAGTGGCTTTCGTAGACACGCTCCGGCGGATCGCACGCACGCCAGCCGAGGCGCTGTTGTCCCCGACGGCGGCCGCGCAGGAATTCGACTCCACGGACACCGCCGCGCCGGCGACGGAGCGCGGCTGGCCCGCCGTCCTCATCCTCCTCGCCCTCGCCGCCTGGCTGGCGCGCGTCGGCAGCGCGCATGAGCCATGGTTCGACGAGGCCCAGGCATGGCTCCTCGCGCGCGACAATTCGCTGACCGATTTGCTCCTCCGCGAGGTCCGCTACGAGGGCAGCCCGGGGCTTTGGCATCTCCTGCTCTGGCTCGTGCAACGCGCCGGCCTGCCCTTCAGCGGCCTCTGGCTCGTCAGCACAACGCTCGCCTGCGCGGGAGCGGCGGTCATCCTTTTCAAGGCGCCCTTTCCGCTCTGGCTTCGCGCCGCCTGCGTCACCTCTTATTTTTTTGCCTATCAATATGCCGTCGTGGCGCGCAGCTACGCGCTCGATCTGCTTTTCCTGCCCGTCCTGGCACTCCTGTTCCGGGAACGGCGCGAACGGCCGCTGCTCTACTGCACGGTGCTGGGTCTTTGCGCCAACAGCAACGCCCACAGTTTCATCATAGCGGGCATTCTCTTCACCGAATTTCTGATCGCGACCTGGCGGGCCAAGACATGGCCGCCGCGAATTGTACAAGCCTGTGCAATATTCATCGCCCTTGCCGCGGCGGCGGTTTTTCAGGCCCGCGTACCTGCGGACGTCAGCTTTATCGTCGGCCCGCGCGGGGTTTCCTGGGTTTACGCTCTCATCCAGATCGACGACGCCTTCATGGGCAGCATCAGCCTTGTCACGGGCGCTGGCCTCGACCCGCGCTCCATCGCTCTGCAATGGCTGGCAACCGGATTTCTTCTGACGCCCTCGATCGTCCTGTTTTGGCGGGCAGGCGTTCTTCCGCTCTTTGCCGCCCTCACCGCGTCGCTGATTGTATTTGCCTTTGTGGAATTCGCGAATGCCTGGCACGCCGGCTTTCTTTATCTCGCCTGGCTCTTCTGTCTCTGGCAGAGCTGGCCGCAGGCCGGACGCCTCGCGCGAAATGGGCGCTACACGCTGATCGCCAGCCTCGTGTTCCTGAGCGTGATTCAAACATATGGCGCCATCGCCGCCGGGCTTCGCGATATCGCAAGCCCCTATTCATCCGGCCCGGCGATGGCCGTCGAGTTGAAGGCTTATCGTGCAGCCCATCCGCACGCGCGGATTGCCGGCATGGGGTTCAAAAGCTTCACCGTCGCACCGTGGTTTCCCGCCAATATTTTCGCGAATTATAACGGCGGCGCGGAGCGGCCGGCCTATTACAAGTGGATAACGACGAACCGCTTCGCCTATGCTGCGGAATTACCGGCATGGCGCAAACTCGCTACTGGAGGCTACGACGCGCTTTTGCTTTCGCCCGGCGAAATGGCGCGGCCGGTTATCGATGCCTGCATGACGGCGGCCGTTAAAGCGGGCTATTGTCTCGCGGCGAAGACCGAGGGCGGGATGATCTGGCGCGGTTCGATCCTCGAAGGCGACGATCTGTTTTTGTTCGCGCGCGGCGCGATTTGCGCCGGTCCCCGCACGGCGGCAAAGGCCGGGAACTAGAGGCGGCAGCGCCCTTCCCTCCGCCGCAATTTCCTGTATAAAGCCCCGATCGCTGGCCCTTGGCCCGCGCGCTCCCCCAAAACCTTGCTGGACGACATCCCGGCCTGGCCGCGGGCGGAGGCATTTCCAAACCCGAAAGGAAAACCGATGTCGATCACGGCCGAGCGCAAGGACGCGCTCATCAAGGAATATGCGACGAAATCCGGCGATACCGGCTCGCCAGAGGTGCAAGTTGCGATCCTCACCGAGCGGATCAGCAATCTCACCGGCCATTTCAAGACCCATATCAAGGACAATCATTCGCGCCGCGGCCTGCTCAAGCTCGTCTCGCTGCGCCGTCAGCTTCTCGATTACGTGAAGCGCAAAGACGAGCAGCGCTACAAGACGCTGATCGAGCGTCTCGGCATCCGCCGCTAAGCCGCACTGGTTCATGCCCAACACGTCAGGCGCTGGAAATCGGCGCCTGAACAACTACTTAAGCCATGAGGTCGTTTGCTCCTCGGGGGCGGCGGCCGGAAGTCGATACGACCGCCGGTTCCTCGCCGGCGAAAATGCTCTAAGATCGTCCGGCGTCTCGCGCCGGGCGGAGCGGGATACCAAAGCCTATTTGGCGGTTTTTCGCCAAATCCCGCTCTGACTTATTGGAAGCGATCGCGATACATGCGTTTGGGTTATCCCGCCTGAGCGCATCGCGATCCTGGAAATTGGCAGCGCGGCATGGGGCCGCCGCTGCCCGGGAAAGACCAGTGCCATGGCAGGATCGCCAGGCGCTTCTCGCGTCAAGCGCGGAGCCTCTCGCCGTTCTGCACATGGCCTTCGGTCTTTGCCTCACCTGAAGAGAAAGACCAATGTTCGATATCCATCGTGAAGAACTTGATTGGGCCGGGCGCAAGCTCGTGCTCGAAACCGGGCGCATCGCCCGCCAGGCGGACGGCGCCGTGCTCGCTACCTATGGCGAGACCACTGTCCTCGCCACCGTCGTATCTGCCAAATCGCCGAAGCCCGGCATCGATTTTTTCCCCCTCACCGTCAATTACCAGGAGAAGGCGTTCGCCGCCGGCCGCATTCCCGGCGGCTATTTCAAGCGCGAAGGCCGTCCCTCCGAGAAGGAGACGCTGGTCTCCCGCCTGATCGACCGGCCGATCCGCCCGCTTTTCCCGGACGGCTATCGCAACGACACGCAGGTGGTCGTCACCGTGCTTTCGCACGATCTTGAAAACGATCCCGACATTCTGTCGCTGGTGGCGGCCTCCGCCGCCCTCACGCTCTCCGGCATCCCGTTCACGGGGCCGGTTGGCGGCGCGCGCGTCGGCTACATCAACGGCCAGTTGAAGGTTAACCCGACGATCGAGGAGCTGAAGGATTCGGCGCTCGATCTCGTCGTCGCCGGCACCGGCGAAGCCGTGCTGATGGTCGAGTCCGAGGCCAAGGAACTCTCCGAAGAGACCATGCTCGCGGCGGTCATGGCCGGCCACAAGGGCTTCCAGCCCGTCATCGACGCGATCATCCGTCTCGCCGAAAAGGCGGCGAAGGAGCCGCGCGAACTCGTCGTTGCCGACAAGTCCGGCGTCGAGGCGGCGGTCGCCGGCATCGCCGAAGCGGAGCTGCGCGAGGCCTATAAGATCACCGCCAAGGCGGAACGCTACAAGGCCGTGGACGCCGTGAAGGCCAAGGTAACGGCAGCGCTCCTGCCGGCCGATGGCGAAGCCAAGTTCACCAAGGAGCAGGTCGGCGAAGCCTTCCACGATCTCCAGGCCAAGGTCGTGCGCTGGAACATTCTCGACGACGGCATCCGCATTGACGGGCGCGACGTGAAGACGGTCCGACCCATCCTGGCGCAGGTCGGCATCCTGCCGCGCACGCACGGCTCGGCGCTGTTCACCCGCGGCGAGACGCAAGCTTTGGTCGTCGCCACGCTCGGCACCGGCGAGGACGAGCAGTACATCGATTCGCTCGAAGGAACCTACAAGGAGCGCTTCCTGCTCCACTATAACTTCCCGCCCTATTCGGTCGGCGAGACGGGCCGCATGGGTTCGCCCGGCCGGCGCGAGATCGGTCACGGCAAGCTCGCCTGGCGCGCTATCCGTCCGGTGCTGCCGACGGCGGCGGAATTCCCCTACACGATCCGCGTCGTCTCCGAGATCACCGAGTCGAACGGCTCGTCGTCGATGGCGACGGTCTGCGGCTCCTCGCTGGCGCTGATGGACGCCGGCGTGCCGCTGAAGGCGCCGACAGCCGGTATCGCTATGGGCCTCATCCTCGAAGGCGAGCGCTTTGCCGTGCTCTCCGACATTCTCGGCGACGAGGACCATCTGGGCGACATGGACTTCAAGGTGGCGGGTACCGCAACCGGCATCACGTCGCTGCAGATGGACATCAAGATCACCGGCATCAACGAGGAGATCATGCGTGTCGCCCTCGGCCAGGCCAAGGACGGGCGGCTGCATATCCTCGGCGAGATGGCCAAGGCGCTCACCGGCGCCCGCGCCGAGCTGGGCGAATTCGCGCCGCGCATCGAAAGCTTCAAGATCGCCACCGACAAGATCCGCGAAGTGATCGGCACCGGTGGCAAGGTGATCCGCGAGATCGTCGAGAAGACCGGCGCCAAGATCAATATCGAGGACGACGGCACGGTGAAGGTCGCCTCGAGCGACGCCAATTCCATCAAGGCGGCGGTCGCCTGGATCAAGTCGATCGCGATGGACCCGGAAATCGGCCATATCTACGAGGGTACTGTCGTCAAGGTGGTCGAATTCGGCGCCTTTGTGAACTTCTTCGGCTCGAAGGACGGCCTCGTCCACATCTCGCAACTCGCCAAGGGCCGCGTCGCCAAGACCTCCGACGTCGTCAAGGAAGGCGACAAGGTAAAGGTGAAGCTGCTCGGCTTCGACGACCGCGGCAAGGTGCGGCTCTCGATGCGTGTCGTCGATCAGGTGACGGGCGAAGATCTCGAAGCCAAAGAAAAGGCCGCCGACGCCGACGTGGCGGAGTAAGATTTTTCGACAAACGTCATGCGCGGAACGCTCCGCGCATGACGCTTTTAGCAACCCTATTCCGCCGCCTCGACGGCGATCGCCGCTGACTGAATGATCGCGGCGAAGCGCACCGCGGTCTGAATGGCCTGCGAACTCACGCCCGCCTTGCGCAATTCCGCCTCGTGCGCGTCGATGCACATGCCGCAGCCATTGATCGCCGAGACCGCCAGCGACCAAAGCTCGAAATCCACCTTCGCGACGCCGGGATTGGCGATGACGTTCATGCGCAGCTTTGCCGGCATGGTGCGGAATTCCTCGTTCGAGGCGAGGTGCAGGAAGCGGTAATAGACATTGTTCATGCCCATGATCGCCGCCGCCGATTTGGCGGCGCTGATCGCCGTCGCATCAATGTGCTGTATCGCCTCGGCGATGAGCGCGTGGCGTACTTCGACATTGCGCGAGGCGATACCGGCCGCCACGAAGAGCCCGTATTTCTGCACCGGCGTCAGCGTCTCGTCGCTGGCCATCGACGAGAGATTGAGCCGCACATCCTTGGCGAAGTCGGCGATTTTATCCTTGAGGGCGTCGAGCGACATTATGGAATCATTCCTTCGAGGGAGAAGCGCGCAACGAAACGGCGGAGCTTTTGGCCCCGCCGATTGATTGCCAAACGGTGAAAACGCGGCTTACGCGGCCTTCAGGGTCTCGCCGCCGATCTCGCGATTGCAGGGGCAGAGTTCGTCCGTCTGCAACGCATCAAGTACGCGCAGCGTATCCTTCGGCGCGCGGCCGACGTTGAGGTTCGTCGCGTAGACGTGCTGGATGATATTGTCCGGATCGACGACGAACGTATAGCGATAGGCAACGCCGTCCGGCGAGCGCACGCCAAGGCCGTCGGTCAGCGAACCATTGGTGTCGGCAAACGACCAGATCGGCAGCTTGTCGAGATCCTTATGGTTGCGCCGCCAGGCCAGCTTGACGAATTCGTTGTCGGTCGAGCCGCCGAGCACCACCGCGTCGCGCTCCTCGAAATCCTTGCCGAGCTTGGCGAATTCCGCGATCTCCGTCGGGCAGACGAAGGTGAAATCCTTCGGGTAGAAGAAGATAACCTTCCACTTGCCGGGGAAGCTCTCTTCGGTCAGCGTCTCGAAGGCCGAGACGCCGTTCTCCTCGTGATTGTTGAAGCCGGGCTTCACGCCCGTCACCGAAAACGAGGGCAGTTTGTCTCCAATTCCAGCCATTCCGATATTCCTTTGAAGGCGTCTGTTGTGGGGGGCTCGCATCCGCCGGCCCACGGCGCGATGTTGCACTGCAAGCTAACGGGGCTTGCGGCCTTCGATCAAGCCGATAATTTTTATATTTACGTTCGGATTTTCCGATATAAGCAATATATGAATGTAAACATCAACCTGCGCCACCTGCGCTACCTGGTGACGCTCGCCGAGAGCGGCTCCTTCGCCGCCGCGGCCAAGGCCGCAGGCATCACGCAATCGACATTAAGCGCGGCGATTCAAGGGCTTGAGGTGGAGTTCGAGCACAAGCTCATCGACCGCTCCGGGCGGCGGATGCAGCTCCTGCCCTTTGGCGAGGCGATGGTGCGCCGGGCCCGGCATATCCTCGCCGAGATCGAGGAACTGCCCCAATATGCCGGCCGCGAAGTCTTGCCACTTAGCACGCGGCTGCGGCTAGGTGTCATACCCTCCGTCGCGCCGTTCGTCCTGCCGCGGCTGCTTTCAAGCCTCAACCGGGATTATCCGTTGCTGCACCTGCACGTGCGCGAAGGGCTGACGCATTCGCTGCTGACCGAGGTTTCGAGCGGCCGGCTCGACGCGGCTTTCATTGCCCATATGCCCTCGCTCGAAGGCGTCGAAATCGCCGAACTGGGCAAGGACCCGTTCTATCTCGCGGTCAAGCCCGGCCATCCGCTCACCCGGCTCAACGAGGTGACCATGGCGCAGCTCGCCCATGAGCCGCTGCTGCTGCTCGACCAGGGCCACTGCTTGCGCGAACACGCAATGGTGGCGCTCGGCCGCGACGCGATCACTGAAGAGAATGACGTGCGCGCCGCCTCGCTGTTGACCCTGGTGCAGCTTGTCGAGGCCGGAATGGGAATTACGCTGCTGCCGAAGATCGCGATGGACGCCGTCGCCGGCACGCAGGTGAAGCTCATCCCCTATTCCGCGCCCAAAGCGGCGCGGACCTTGGTGCTCGCCTGGCGCAAGGGCGCGGTGCGTGCCGACGATTATCGCGTGCTCGCAGCGCATATCCGCAAGCATTGCCTGCCGGGACTGGACGCGGACACCCCTCCCTCCCCATGAATGGGGAGAGGGAATTTCACTCCGCCGCCTTCTTGAAGTCGGGGAAAGTGCAATGCGCCTCTTCCGACACACGTGGCGCGGCGCCAGGGAAGCTGACGATATTGTCCGTCTCGGTGAACGGCAGGTCGAGCGCATGCCAGACATCGACCAGCGCATCGACAAGATGCGCGACATGGCCGTCGGAATGCACCGGCGACGGCGTGATCCGCAGCCGCTCCGTGCCACGCGCGACGGTCGGATAATTGATCGGCTGGATATAGATGCTGTGGCGCGCCAGCAGCATGTCCGAAGCCGCCTTGCAGCGCTCGGCGTCGCCGACGAACACCGGCACGATGTGCGAAGCGTTGGCCATCACCGGCAGGCCGGCGGCGGAAAGCGCATGTTTGGTGAGCGCCGCCTGGCGCTGATGGCGGGCGCGCAGATCGACACCCTGCTCGCCTTTCAGCATTTGCACAGCCTTTTGCGCCGCAGCGGCGAGGGCCGGCGAAAGCGCGGTCGTGAAGATGAACGAGGCCGCGTAGGAGCGCACGGCGTCGATGATTGCGGTATCCGCCGCGACATAGCCACCCAAAGTGCCGAAGCCCTTGGCGAGCGTGCCCTCGATCACGTCGATGCGGTCCATCTCGCCATCACGATCGGCGATGCCGCCGCCGCGCGGGCCATAAAGGCCGACGGCATGAACCTCGTCGAGATAGGTCAAGGCATTATAGCGCGCGGCGAGGTCGGCGATCTTGCCGATCGGCGCGATATCGCCGTCCATCGAATAAAGACTCTCGAAGGCAATCAGCTTCGGCCGCTCGCGGCCGGCCGCCTTGAGCAGGTCTTCCAGATGTTCGAGATCGTTGTGGCGGAAAATCTGGCGCTCGGCGCCGGAGCGCTTGATGCCCTCGATCATCGAGTTGTGATTATAGGCGTCCGACAGGATCAGACAGTCAGGCAACAGCGAACCGATAGCGGAGATCGCCGCCAGATTGGAAATCCAGCCCGAGGTGAAGACCAGACAGCCGGGCTTGCCATGCAGATCGGCGAGTTCGGTCTCAAGCGCGACGAGCGGATGATTGGTGCCGGCGATGTTGCGGGTGCCACCGGAGCCGACGCCATGCTTGGCGGCAGCCGCGCGCATCGCCTCGATCACCTGCGGATTGAGGCCCATGCCGAGATAATCGTTGGAGCACCAGATGATGACGTCCTCGACGCCCCCGTCCTCGCGGTGCCAGCGGGCGTAAGGGAAATGCTCGGCGTCACGCTCGAGATCGACGAAAACGCGATAGCGTTTCTCGGCTTTGAGACGGCCCAAAGCGTCTTCAAAATATGCTCGATACCCCATCAGCGAACCCAGTCCTTATGTGGCGCCTAGAGCCCTTGCTGCGCCTTCTGGGCGGAGCCCGGCGTTCCGCCGAAAGCTCGCCTGAACCGGCCCGTCGCTTCCCCGTGTTTGGTTTTGGCCTAATTCTAAAAACGGCGCAAGTGGGCGAAAAGTCCCAGCCAGGGCGCGTCGGTTGATGAATTTTATTGATATGAATCAATGCGCTCGAAGCCAACCCGTCGCGGAAGCGCCCGGCTGGTTCCCCGAGCCGGGCGCTTGGCAAGTGCTATCGCTGCAGGACCGAGATATGGCCCTTCACGCCGGCGCAAGTGCAGCGTGCGCCCGGCGCCCGCGACGACGTCGAGGCGCAGAGATGCGCCCGCGTCACGCAATAAAGCGGCTGGGGCGGCGGCGGATAATCGTTCCCGTAGGAATACGGGTAATCATAGTACGGGTAATCCCAGCCATAGTCCCAATAGGGATAGCCCCAGCCCCAACCGCCCCAGCCGGGATACCAGCCGCCGCCATACCAGCCACCCCCGTGCCAACCACCACCGCCATGCCAGCCGCCGCCACCGCCGTGCCAACCACCGCCGCCGAAGCCGCCATGGCCCCCGAAACCGCCGCCACCAAAGCCACCGTGACCGCCGCCGCCGCCGCCGCGCGCGAAGGCCGCGTCTTGCGCGCCCATCAGGCCACACGCGAGGCCCAATATCGCCAATCCTCTGACTATGCGTTTCATTGAATTCTCCTTCGCCGCGTCGCTGGCCCGCAGCCGGCCAAAAACCATTGGCAAGGTGGGCACAGCCTCGTTATTGCAATGTTACGGCGATGGCCGGTTTTGGCTTTTGCGCTAGGTCAAACCGGTGCGCTTCCTGCGGCCGTCATTAAGGCGGAGTTAATTCAATAATGCGTGTTCTCGTTACCGGCGCCGCGGGTTTCATCGGCTTCCACATGGCGCGCCGGCTTCTCGAACGCGGCGACGAAGTTGTCGGCGTCGACGGATTCACGCCCTATTACGATGTCGCGTTGAAATCCGCACGGGAGGTGCAGCTCGCACAGCATGGGCTCTTCACCGGCCATCGGCTGATGCTGGAGGATTCCGACGCGCTGCAACGCGCCTACGGCGATGGTTTCGACATCGTCTATCATTTCGCGGCGCAAGCCGGGGTGCGCTACAGCCTCGAAAACCCGCGCGCCTATGTCGATGCCAATCTCGTCGGCACCTACAATCTTCTCGAACTCATGCGCGCCAACCCGCCGCGACACGCGCTGATGGCCTCGACCTCATCGGTCTACGGGGCGAATGCCAAAATCCCCTTCTTCGAAACCGACCACGCCGACCATCCGCTGACGCTCTATGCAGCGAGCAAAAAGGCCAATGAGGAGATGGCGCATTCCTACGCGCATCTCTTCGCCGTTCCGACGACCATGCTGCGGTTTTTTACGGTCTATGGTCCGTGGGGCCGGCCGGACATGGCGCTGTTCAAATTCGTCGCGGCCATTCTCGCAGGCCAGCCGATCGAACTTTACAACCACGGCAAGATGCGGCGCGATTTCACCTATATCGACGATCTCGTCGAAGCCATGCTGCGGCTTCTGCACAACGCTCCACCGGCCCCCGGCAGCACGCATGGCAGCATTGCCGGAGACAGCCTTTCACCGGTCGCGCCCTGGCGCGTCGTCAATATCGGCGCCGGCCGGCCGGTCGAACTTGAGGATTTTGTCGCTGCGGTCGAGCGGGCGCTGGGCAAGAAGGCCGAGCGCAAGCTGCTGCCGATGCAAATGGGTGACGTACCGGCAACCTTCGCAAATACCGATCTCTTGGAGAAGCTCACCGGCTACCGGCCCGCCACCTCCGTCGAAGAGGGCGTGCCGCGTTTCGTCGCCTGGTATCGCGAGCACTACGGGCTCTGACGCAACGCCGCTGCACGAGCGTATCCCGCATTCAGCCGGGATGCCGAACGCGGGATAGGCAAGATCGATTAAGAGTACGCTGGCTTACGGCGTCGGCTTACGGCGTCACTTGGCCGTAAGCGCGTGTCGCGCCATTGCGGCATGAACAGCCAGCGCCGACCGTGCTCGCATTGTAGAGCTGGCAGGTCTTTACCTGGGTCCGGCAATATTGGCCGAGTTGGCCGGAGGCCTGCGGTCCCGGCGTATAGCCACCGGAATTTTGACCGTAGCCGCCTTGCGCGTAGACGCCAGGGCCATAGCCATTGTCATAGCTGTTATCGTAGCCGTTATCGTTACCAGGATAGTCATAGCTGTAGTACCCATCGTCGTCTGGATAATCGTAGCCGTAATCGTAGGGATAACCATAGCCCCAGCCATAGACCGGGTAGCCCCAGCCGCCGCCGCCATGCCAATGGCCACCGCCGCCTTGCCATCCGCCGCCGTGGCCACCGCCTTGCCATCCGCCGCCCGAATAGCCGCCATGCGGACCACCGGCGAAACTGCCGCCATGAAAACCACCGCCGCTGAAACCACCACCGTGGAAACCGCCGCCACCAAAGCCCCCGCCATGTCCACCACCACCACCGCCGTGTCCGCCACCGAAGGCGAAGGCCGGCGCCGCGATCAGCAATCCAGCAGCGCAAACAAACGCGCGCGCGAAACGAGAACCTTGCATCTTTCCAACTCCAGTCCTTAAACTAGCGCGTGTTGGCTTAGATCAAACGCCGCCTTCGCTAGCTCGCCTATACATGGTCGCAGACTGGCAAAGCGGTAGGGGGCGGAAGGTTCCCGATCATGAGGTAAGCCATATGTGATGCGCGCGCCTTGTGCGTTTGCACACAAATGGAAAGTGAGGCCGCGCCCGTCGCGGGTCAGCGCCGCAGGGTTCGACCGCACGAATAGCGGCGAGGTGCAGGATGGAAAGGATGTTCCGGCGGTTCGTCGCCGCCCTCATCAAGACAGGGTCTCTTGAAATTGAAACGGCCTCCGGCACGCGCTTTCGTGTCGGCGATGGCGACGGCAGCGGACAAGAGCCACGCCTGCGTTTTGCCGACAAGACCGCGCTCGCCGCCGTCCTGTCTCATCCGACGCTCCGCTTCGGCGAGCTTTTCGTGGACGAGCGCGTCGTCGTCGAGAATGGCTCGATCTATGATGTGCTCGCCGTCATCTGCCGCAACATCGACAATCTCGAACGCATCTGGTGGGTGCAGGCGCTTACGACCTGGCATGGCCGTCTTCAGCATATTCTGAAGGGCAATAATTCCACCCGCGCGCGCCGCAACGTCGCGCATCACTACGATCTCGACCGCAGGCTCTATCAGCTCTTCCTCGACGCCGACCTGCAATATTCCTGCGCCTATTTTGAAAAACCCGAAGCGACGCTCGATGAAGCGCAGCTTGCCAAGAAGCGGCATATCGCAGCCAAGCTGCTGATCGAACCGGGCGAGCGCGTGCTCGACATCGGCTGCGGGTGGGGCGGCATGGCGCTTTATCTCGCCCGCATCTGCGGCGCCCGGGTGACGGGGATCACTCTGTCGCGCGAGCAACTCGCCTTCGCGCGCGACCGCGCCACGGAGGCGCGGCAAACCGCGATCGAATTCCGTCTCCAGGATTATCGCGAGATCGACGAGCGCTTCGACAAGATCGTCTCGGTCGGCATGTTCGAGCATGTCGGACCGGAATATTACGACGCCTATTTCCAGCAGGTCGCCAAACTGCTCAATCCCGACGGCGTGGCATTGATCCATACGATCGGGACCGCGCGCGTCCAATACGAGCCCGATCCCTGGATCAACAAATACATCTTCCCCGGCGGCTATATTCCGGCGCTCTCAACGGTCATGCCATCGATCGAACGCGCCGGACTCTATGTGACCGATCTCGAAGTGCTGCGGCTGCATTATGCCGAGACGCTGAGATTGTGGCGCGAGCGATTCCTCGCCCGCCGCGCCGAAGCCTTGGCGCTTTACGACGAACGCTTTTGCCGGATGTGGGAATATTATCTTGCGGCTTCGGAATGCGCCTTCCGCTACACTGGCGAGGCCGTCTTCCAGATCCAGTTGGCCAAAAAGGTCGGGACCGTGCCGCTGACGCGCGATTACATCCTGCGGCGCGAGGCTGAACTGCGGCGGCGCGACAGCACCTCACCGGGGCTGCGGATCGCTGGTTAAAACGTCAGACCGTCAAAGCTGGCGCGAAGCTGAATTGACGAGGCGGGGCGGCATTGCCTTTCGGCAGGGCCGCCCGCAGGATGCCGGGCGATTCTCTTTCAGATGCGCCGAGGCCGCCATGACGACGCCGTACCGCCCGCTGCTGTTCATCGCGACACCCTGTTTCGGCGGTCTCGTCTCGCAACATTACATGCAATCGGTGATCAGCCTCATTCAGTTCGCCGGGCAGACGGGCTTCGATGCGATGCTGGCGCTGCTCGGCCACGATTCGCTCATCACCCGCAGCCGCAACACGCTGCTGACGCAGTTTCTCAACTCGCCGGCCACGCATATCCTCTTCATCGATGCCGACATCTGCTTCGATCCGCAGCAGGTCTACGACATGCTGGCCTTCGATCAGGACTTCGTCGCCGGTATGTATCCGCTGAAGGTGATCGACTGGAGCGCCGCGGCGATGCGGCGGCTGACCACCGGCGAGACCTTGCAGAGCGCCCCCCTGCTCTACGTCGGCACGCCCTGCACTGGCAACGAGATCGAGCGTCAGGGCCGTTTCGCCACCGGTATTTATTGCGGCGGCGGCTTCATGATGCTCAAGCGCCAGACGATCGAGAAGATGATCGCCGCCTATCCCGAGGCGCGCTATGCCGGCGTCCACGCTTATAGCAACGCGAAGGGTGGCGAGAGCTACGCGCTCTTCGAATGCGCGATCGATCCGGAGACCAAAACCTATGTCAGCGAGGATTTCGGCTTCTGCCAGAAATGGCGCGACATCGGCGGCAAAATCTGGCTCGACACCGAAGGCAAGCTGACTCACATCGGCGCCTATAATTTCGTCGGCCAGCCGCAGACGCGATTCCAGGCGGCGAGCTAGCGTCTCGAGCGCCCTGGCTTCAGACTCCGTTGATCTTCGGCATCAGTTTCGGGGCTTCGACGAGGGAAAAATCCCACATCGCCTGAGCCAGCGCGCTCGGCGTCCGGTCGGCGCGGCGGACGATGAACCAGTGCCGCAGAAGCGGCAGGCCGGCGACGTCGAGAATAATCAGCCGGCCACTGGCGATTTCCGCCTCGATCGTATGGGCGGAAAGAAGCGCCAGCCCGAGTCCGGCCATCACCGCCTGCTTGATCGTCTCGTTCGAGCCGATCTCGATATTGACCGTCGGGTGGCGCACCGGCACGTCGGAAAAGAAATAGTCGAAGACCGCGCGGGTGCCGGAGCCCTCCTCGCGGATGATGAAATTCTCCTTCGCCAGTTCCGCCTTGTCGATGTTGCGCCGCCGCGCGAGCGGGTGATCCGGCTCGGCGACGATGACCTGCGGATGCTCACCGATGGTCACGCTCTCGACCGGGAAGTCGGCGGGCGGGCGGCCCATCAGGCAGACGTCGATCTTGTGGTCGCGCAACTGACTGACCATCTCGGAGCGATTGCCGACCGAGACGGCCACTTCGATGCGCGGGTTGCGGCGGGCGAAGGCGGCGACGAGCCGCGGCGCGATATATTTCGCGGTCGAGACGATGCCGACACTGATGCGGCCGCTGTGAAATCCCCGCATGGCGCCGAGCGCCACATCGAGGTCGCTCAAGACGCGCTCGAGGCGATGGGCGGCGCCGACCACCTCTTCTCCGGCGACAGTCAGCCGCAGGCGGCCGTTGGCGCGTTCGAACAAGGCGATACCGGCATCCTCTTCCAGCAATTGAATGCGTGACGTGAGCGCCGCCGGCGTTACGTTAAGCTTGTCGGCGGCCTTGACGATTGTCCCGGCCTCGGCGACCGCGCGGACGCTCTCGAGCTGCTTAATGGTGACGCGCTTCATCCTCTATTATTAGATTTTTTTTGGTGCTATCTCAATATAGATCAGTTTTCTTTTGCCCCATCCGGGCTGACTTCGGGCCATAAGGCTCCAGTTAAAAACGAGCACACAGGGTGGACATGCTCAAAGTCGCGCACAGCAATCATTTGGGAGATGTCTTGCGGGGATTGACCGCGCGCGATGCCGCCTTCGCGCCGATTGCCACGCTCATCCACGAGATCGCGAGCGCCGCAATCGAAATGGCCGATGTGATCGCGCTCGGCGCGCTGAACGGCGACATCGCCGCCGCAGTCGGCGACGTCAACGGCGGCGGCGACGTGCAGAAGAAGCTCGATGTCGTCGGCAACGAGCTTTTCATCAACGCCCTGCGGCGCGCACCGGTCTCGGTCGTGCTTTCGGAGGAGTTGGACGAACCGTTGCTGCTCGATCCCGAGGCACCGCTTGCCGTCGCTATGGACCCGATCGACGGCTCCTCCAACATCAACGCCAATGTCACGATCGGCACGATCTTCTCGATCCTGCCGCTGCTGCCCGAGCGCAGCGACCCGAAAGCCCATTTCCTGCAACAGGGCCGCAATCAACTGGCCGCGGGCTTCGTGATCTACGGGCCGCAGACCGCGATCGTTCTCGCGACTCAGGGCACGACGCAGATTTTCATCCTCGACCGCCGGATCGGAGCTTTTGTGCGCACGCAGGAGCGCGCCGATATTCCGCCGAAGTCGAAGGAATATGCGATCAATGCCTCGAACTACCGGCATTGGGCGCCGTCCGTACGCGCCTTCATCGACGATTGCGTCAAGGGTACTGAAGGCCCGGTCGGGCAGGACCAGAACATGCGCTGGGTCGCCTCACTGGTCGCCGAAGCCTATCGCATCCTGGCGCGCGGCGGCGTGTTTCTTTACCCCGGAGATCTGCGTCAGGGTTACAGCGCCGGCCGCTTGCGCCTTATCTATGAAGCCAACCCGATCGGTCTCATCATCGAGAACGCGGGCGGCTCGGCGACGGATTGCGCGCGCCGCATTCTCGATATCGTACCGACCGATGTTCATGCGCGCACGCCCCTCGTCTTCGGTTCGGCGGACGTCGTCCATCTCGTCACGCGCTATCACACCGATCCGCAATTCTCCGCGGAACATTCGCCGCTCTTCGGGCGCCGTGGCCTGATGCGATTCTGAGCGAGGGGGCGAATGTCGGCCAAGCATCCCATCATCTCGGTTACAGGCTCCTCGGGCGCCGGCACGACCTCCGTGCGGCGAACCTTCGAGCACATCTTCCGGCGCGAGGAGATCGCAGCGGCCTTTGTCGAGGGCGATGCCTTCCACCGCTACGACCGCGAGGAGATGCGCTATGTGATGACGGAGGAGGAAAAGCGCGGCAACATGCATTTCAGCCATTTTGGCCCGAGCGCCAATCTGCTGGATGAACTCGAAGCCGCGTTCCGCACCTATGCCGAGACCGGGCAGGCCAAAACGCGCCACTATATCCACGACGATGCCGAGGCCGAACATTACAGCAGCAAGGCCGGGAGATTCACCGACTGGGGACCGCTGCCGGAAAAATCCGAGGTTCTGTTCTATGAAGGTCTGCATGGCGCGATCGTCACCGATAAAGTGAATGTCGCGCGCTACGCCGACCTGAAGATCGGCGTCGTGCCGGTCATCAATCTCGAATGGGTTCAGAAAATCCATCGCGACAAGGCGGCGCGCGGCTATTCGCAGGAAGCCGTGACGGACACGATTCTGCGGCGGATGCCCGATTACGTGAACTATATCTGCCCGCAGTTCACCGAGACGGACATCAACTTCCAGCGCGTGCCGACGGTCGATACGTCGAACCCCTTCGCCGCACGCTGGATTCCGACCTCGGACGAATCCATGGTCATCATCCGCTTCAAGAATCCGCGCGGCATCGATTTTTCCTATCTGCTGTCGATGCTTTCCGACAGTTTCATGTCGCGGGCGAATTCCATCGTCATCGGCGGCGGCAAGCTCGATCTTGCCATGCAGCTCATCCTGACGCCAATTATTCTGCAACTTGTCGAACGCGCCCGGCGCGCGCTGTGAAGGAGACTTCGATGAACGTGCTCGCCAAGGCTGAGGCTGGCGTCACCCACGCTGAACTCGCCAATGCGATCCGCTTCCTGGCCATCGACGCAGTCGAGGCGGCCAATTCCGGCCATCCGGGCATGCCGATGGGCATGGCCGATGTCGCAACGGTTCTCTTCACCCGGTTCCTGAAATTCGATGCCGCCGATCCGGCCTGGCCCGACCGCGACCGTTTCGTGCTCTCGGCCGGCCACGGCTCGATGTTGCTCTACGCGCTGCTCTATCTCACCGGCTATCCGGAGATGACGATCGAGGAGATCAAGCGCTTCCGGCAGCTTGGCTCGAAGACGCCGGGCCATCCCGAATATGGCCACACCCCCGGCGTCGAGACGACCACCGGCCCGCTTGGCCAGGGCCTTGCCACGGCGGTCGGCATGGCCATCGCGGAGAGGCTGCTTGGCGCGCGCTATGGCGGCGATCTTGTCGATCATCGCACCTATGTCGTCGTCGGCGACGGCTGTTTGATGGAGGGCGTGAGTCAGGAGGCCATCACGCTCGCCGGGCACTTGAAGCTCTCCAAGCTCGTTGTGCTCTGGGATAACAACAGCATCACCATCGACGGCGCGGTGAACCTTTCCGATTCGACCGATCAGGTGGCGCGGTTCAAGGCCGCGGGCTGGGATGCCTGGCACATCGACGGTCACGATCCGCAGGAGATCGCCGCGGCGCTGAGCAAGGCGCAGCAGTCCGACAGGCCCGTGCTGATCGCCTGCAAGACGCAGATCGGCTTCGGTGCGCCGAACAAGGTCGGGACGCATGGCGTGCATGGCGCGGCGCTGGGCGCCGCCGAGGTCGCGGCGACGCGCGAAAAGCTCGGCTGGACGGCGCCGGCCTTCGAGATTCCCGGACCCATTCTGGCCGCCTGGCGCGCGGCCGGAGCGCGCGGCAAGGTCGCGCGGGAGGCTTGGACGGCGCGCCATCTCGGCGAGGCCGCGACGCGCTTCGACAGTGAGACCGCCGGGACGTTGAGCCCGGATCTCGCGGAGACGATCGCGGAATTCAAGCGCGCGGCCAGCGGCGCCAATGCCGCGCAGGCGACGCGCGTCTCGTCGCAGAAGACGCTCGACGTGCTGGCCAAAATCCAGCCCAATCTTCTCGGCGGCTCGGCCGACCTCACCGGCTCGAACAATACCAAGGCCGCCGATATGCAAGCCGTAACGCCGGTGGATTTCTCCGGCCGCTATATCCATTACGGCATCCGCGAATTCGGCATGGCGGCGGCGCTGAACGGTCTCGCGCTGCACGGCGGATTCATTCCCTATGGCGGCACGTTTCTCGTCTTCGCCGATTATGCGCGCCCGGCGATCCGCCTCTCGGCGCTGATGCGCCAGCGCGTCATTTATGTGCTGACGCATGATTCCATCGGCCTTGGCGAAGACGGCCCGACGCACCAGCCGGTCGAAACGCTCGCCTCGCTGCGGGCGATCCCGCATCTTTATGTCTTCCGCCCCGCCGACGCGGTGGAGACGGCGGAGAGCTGGGAACTGGCGCTGCAGCTCAAGCATGCGCCCTCCGTACTGGCGCTGTCGCGGCAGAACCTGCCGGTCGTGCGCACCGCGCATAAGGCCGAGAACTTCTCGGCGCTGGGCGCCTACGTGCTGCGCGAAGCGCCGGGCGAACGCGATGTCACGCTTCTCGCCACAGGCTCGGAAGTCTCGCTCGCGGTCAAGGCAGCGGAGCAGCTTGCGGCGCAGAACATCAAGGCGGCGGTGGTCTCCATCCCCTGTTTCGAGCTCTTCGCCGAGCAGGAGCCCGGCTATCGTGCGGCTGTCCTCGGCCAGGCGCCGCGCATCGGCATCGAGGCGGCCCTGCGACAGGGTTGGGGCGCGGTGCTGGAGCCGCAGGATTTCTTCATCGGCATGACGGATTTCGGCGCCAGCGCGCCGGCTGCCGATCTCTACAAATTTTTCGGCATCACGGTAGATGCGATCGTGCAGGCGGCGCGGGCCGCCGCGGGGCATGGAACCGTAAGCTGAGAGATTCACTTTTGCGTGGGGGCGCCGACAGGATTCAAGGAGTCGTAGGATGAACGTACTCGATAAAAAGGCGCCCGCCGACGGAAAGCGCAGCCGTTACGCCGCCGGCGTGATGGAATATCGCGAGATGGGCTATTGGCAGCCCGATTACGCGCCGAAGGACACCGACATCCTCGCCGTTTTCCGGATCACGCCGCAGGATGGCGTCGATCCTATCGAAGCCGCCGCCGCCGTCGCCGGCGAGTCCTCGACCGCAACCTGGACCGTCGTCTGGACCGACCGGCTGACGGCCTCCGAGAAATATCGCGCCAAATGCTACCGTGTCGATCCCGTCCCCAACGCCCCCGGCTCCTATTTTGCCTTCATCGCCTATGACCTCGATCTTTTCGAGCCGGGATCGATCGCCAATCTCTCCGCCTCGATCATCGGCAATGTCTTCGGCTTCAAGCCGTTGAAAGCCCTGCGGCTCGAGGACATGCGCTTCCCGGTCGCCTATGTGAAAACCTTCCAGGGGCCGGCGACCGGCATCGTCGTCGAGCGCGAGCGGCTCGACAAATTCGGCCGGCCGTTGCTCGGGGCGACGGTGAAGCCGAAACTCGGCCTCTCCGGCCGCAATTACGGCCGCGTCGTCTATGAGGCGCTGCGGGGCGGCCTCGACTTCACCAAGGATGACGAGAACATCAATTCGCAGCCGTTCATGCATTGGCGCGAGCGCTTCCTCTATTGCATGGAAGCCGTCGCCAAGGCCGAAGCCGCGACCGGCGAAACGAAAGGTACCTACCTCAACGTCACCGCCGCGACGATGGAGGACATGTACGAGCGCGCCGATTTCGCCAAGCAGCTCGGCTCGGTTATCGTCATGATCGATCTCGTCGTCGGCTATACGGCGATCCAGTCCATGGCCAAATGGGCGCGCCGGAACGATGTGGTCCTGCATCTGCATCGCGCCGGACATTCGACCTATACGCGGCAGAAGGCGCATGGCGTCTCGTTCCGCGTCATCGCCAAATGGATGCGCCTCGCCGGCGTCGACCATATCCACGCCGGCACGGTCGTCGGCAAGCTGGAAGGCGACCCCAACAATGTGCGCGGCTATTACGACATCTGCCGCGAGGATTTTAACCCGGTTCAGCTCGAACACGGCATCTTCTTCGATCAGCACTGGGCCTCGCTCAACAAGCTGATGCCCGTCGCCTCGGGCGGTATCCATGCCGGACAGATGCATCAATTGATCGATCTGCTGGGCGAGGATTGCGTGCTGCAATTCGGCGGCGGCACGATCGGCCATCCGATGGGGATCGCGGCCGGCGCCACCGCCAATCGCGTCG
Source organism: Methylovirgula ligni (assembly GCF_004135935.1). NCBI lineage: Bacteria > Pseudomonadati > Pseudomonadota > Alphaproteobacteria > Hyphomicrobiales > Beijerinckiaceae > Methylovirgula > Methylovirgula ligni. The sequence goes on from NZ_CP025086.1 coordinate 748,213, forward strand.
GACTTGAAGCGATCATCTTCGCCCGCAATGCCGGCCGCGACATCCGCACCGAGGGCCCGCAAATTCTCGAAGATGCGGCCAAGCATTGCCTGCCGCTGCGCCAGGCGCTCGACACCTGGAAAGACGTGACCTTCAACTACACCTCGACCGACACGCCGGATTTCGTGCCGACCGCGACGCCCGCCTTTTGAGGAGAAATGCGATGCGCGTGACTCAAGGCTGCTTCTCATATCTGCCGGATTTGACCGACCCGGAGATCCGCTCCCAGGTGCAATATTGCATCGACAAAGGCTGGGCGGTGAACGTCGAATTCACCGACGATCCGCACCCGCGCAATACCTTCTGGGAGATGTGGAGCCTGCCGGCGTTCGACGTCAAGGACGCGGCGGCGATCATGCTGGAGCTCAACGCCTGCCGCAAAGTGCATGGCGGGAGTAAATATATCCGCCTCTGCGGCTTCGACAGCACGCATGGCTGGGAAAGCGTGCGCATCTCCTTCCTCGTCGGGCGGCCGGATGAGGAACCCGGCTTTGTCCTGACACGCAACGAGGGCGGCGGCCAGACGATCCAATATACGCTCCAGGCGCGCCCGCTCGCGGGCGCGAGCCGGTAAAGCAAAGAATGGCCGAGCCCGAGACCAGCGCGCCTCCACAAGCCGCGACCGCGATCGACCTGCATAAGGAGCTGGCCGAGACACAGGTCGCCGAAGTGCTCGACGAGCTTGATCGCGAACTCGTCGGCCTCGTGCCGGTGAAAACCCGAATTCGCGAGATCGCCGCGCTGCTCCTCGTCGACCGGGTGCGCCGAAGCATGGGCCTCGTGGCCGAGACGCCGACGCTGCATATGAGCTTCACCGGCAACCCGGGCACCGGCAAGACGACGGTGGCGCTGCGGATGGCCGAAATTCTCTACAAGCTCGGCTATATCCGCCGCGGCCATCTTGTCTCCGTCACCCGCGACGATCTTGTCGGCCAATATATCGGCCATACGGCGCCGAAGACGAAAGAAGTATTGAAGAAGGCGATGGGCGGCGTGCTGTTCATCGACGAGGCCTATTATCTCTACCGGCCGGAGAACGAGCGCGACTACGGCCAGGAGGCCATCGAAATCCTGCTTCAGGTGATGGAGAACCAGCGCGACGATCTGGTCGTCATCTTCGCCGGCTACGCCGACCGGATGGACAAATTCTTCCGCGCCAATCCCGGCTTTCGCTCACGCATCGCCCATCACATCGACTTTCCCGACTACAGCGACGCCGAATTGATGGACATCGCCGAATTGATGCTCACATCGCTGAGCTACCATTTCGACGCGGGCGGGGCGGCGGCGTTCCGCGACTATATCGCCGCGCGGCGCAAGCAGCCGCATTTCGCCAACGCCCGCTCGATCCGCAATGCGCTGGACCGGATGCGGATGCGCCAGGCGAACCGGCATTTCGCCCGCCCCGGCCTCGTCACGCTCGACGATCTAACGACGATCACCGCGGAGGATGTGCGCGCCAGCCGCGTCTTCAGTCAGGACGCGGCGAAGCCGGACTGACAGGGCTTTCGCGCCGCAGGCACCAGAGAACGGAATCGATCCAGATCGACGACGTCGTCCATGTCTTCAACGCGCCGCGAGCGTCCTTGCAGTTCTCTTCGAGACGATAATCCGACCCGACAGGCGGCCGCACGGTAAGATGCGCGAAATTCAGTTCCGCGAGCCACTTGCCCGGCGAGTGCTCCGGCAGCTTGGCCGCAAAATCGCGCAGAATCTGCCGGTCCGAAAAACTGTTAACGGCATCGGCGTGGCCGTAATATTGGATGACCCCCAGCTCGCCGATTATCCGATATTCATGCGCCGGCATATTGGCGTTGAGCCATTCGCCGATGGCGCGATATTGCGCCACCGTTCCGAGATTGGTGTGGATCGGCATCTGCTTGCGCGCAAGCGCCGCCTCGGCGCACGTGACCGCGCCCGCGAGAGCCAGAATCGCGGCGAGCCCGAGCGCAGCGAGACGGGCCGCATGGCCCTCGCGTGTCAGCACAACGAGGCCGCCCGCGCCGATCAGCGCAAGCGCGCTGATGAAGATGCCGTAATACCAATGATAAGGCGGCAGATTGAGGAGGCTGTAGGCGGCGTAATGCACGAGTGCCAGACCGCCGGCGAGGACGACGAAAGCGCGCCAATCCCTGTTGGTTTTGGCAAGCGGCAGCGCGAAGGGAATGAAGAGAGCCGGCGCGAGGGAAAGCAGCGTCGCCAGCGGATATTTGAAATAATAGAGCACGAGCCCGTTGGCGAAGGAGAAATCGTGCCAGGCGGCTTCCTTGCGCTTGATGAAATAAGTGTCCGGGATCGCCGAGCCGAGATAGAGCCATGAGACGAAGCCCCAAGCGCCGACGACGATACCGAAGCCGACAAGGACTTTGACGAAGTCCAGCCCCCGTTTCTCCCAAACCATGAGCGCGAAGAGCGGCGCAAGCAGCAGAACGCCGTCGGGCCGCGCGAGCACGAGCAATCCGGCGGCAAGTCCGAGCAGGAAATAGCGCGCGGCAAGAAAAGCGATCACGCAACCGAGCAGCACCGCGACGAAGAGATAAGTCTCAAGCCCGGAGGTGGAGATGAGCAGCGGATTGGTGAACAGCGCGAGCGTGCCGAGATAGGCCCAAAGATCCGAGCCGAAAACGCGGCGCGAGAGGAACGTCAGGGCGCAGAAAATCACGACGGCCAGCACACATTCGAAGACATAGACCGCCCAGACACCGGGAAAGCCGAGTTTGATAAAACCGCTCAGCAGAAGAACATCGAGCGGCGAGGTCGCGGCATTGGAGACAAAGCCGGGGTGCATCCCCCAGGTGCCGCTCGCCGCGAAGCTACGGGCGTAAGCCAGCGCGATGTAGGCGTCATCGACATAAATGTCATGAAACAAGGAAAGAAACGCGCAAAGGGCGAGGAGAAACGCAAGCGCCGGCGCGAAGCGCGCTGCCGGATGGCTATAGTCGAGCCGTTCTGCCATGAAACACATTCTCGCGTGGCGCGGAATGGAAGCTCGCGCGCGAAAGTCGCGTCAATTCGTGTAATCTCTAATCATTAAAGCCCGGTTGTACCAACCGGCGGTGGCACGCAGAGCGTTAGAGGTTATCGCGCGGGATGGAAACCTTCTTGACGATTGGGATGGTACTCTCCGGCCTCTTCTTCGGCTGGGCGATCGGCTCGCATTACACCGGCGCCACAATGGGAATGGCGTATGGCGCTGGCGTCGTGAAAAAGCCGATGACGGCGCTGGTGCTGATCGCCTTTTTCGTCATCCTCGGCGCGACTTTCGAGAGCCATCACGTCGTCGAGACGGTCGGTACCGGCATTATTCCGGCGGGCTCAATGACGCCGCTCGGCGGCATGGTGATGATGTTCACAGCGGCGCTGGTGACCGCAGCCAACACCTATATGAAATGGCCGGTCTCGACCTCGCAGCTCGCCTGTTTTTCCGTCGTCGGCGCCGGGCTCGGGATGGGCGCGCCGGTCAACTGGTCGACCACGATCATCTTTCTCTTCGCCACCTGGATCGGCACGCCCATCGCCAGCGCCCTGCTCGGCTTCCTGCTGACACGCCTTGTCGATCTCGCCATGCGCGGCCGTGCGGAGATCGCAACGCGCGTCCTGCGCTGGGCGTTGCTCGCGGGCTGCTGCTATGCAGCCTATACGCTCGGCGCCAACAACACCGGCAATGCCGTCGGCGTCCTCTACGGGCTGAAACTCGCGACGCCTCTGAAGGCGGGCGTCATCGGCGGTCTCGTCATGGCCCTCGGCGCCTTGACCTGGGGCCGGCCGATCCTGGAAAAAATGGGCAAGGGGATCGCGCAGCTCGATCTCGATATGGCCGTCGGCGCCAAATTGGCGCAAAGCGTGACGGCGCATACCGCCGCGATGCTCGGCTACCCTACGTCGATGAACCAGGCGCTGATCGGCGGCATCGCCGGCGCGAGCCGTGCCCGCGGCCTTGCCTCGCTGAACCGGCGCGCTCTGACGGAAATCGTCTTTTCCTGGTTCTTCACGCCGATCCTCGCCGGCTTCGCCTCGTACCTGCTCTATCTCTTGGCATCCAAGGCGCTCGGCGTCCGTTAAGCGCGCACGCCGCGGCTGCGCCCCTCATAGAGCCAGGCGGCGATCGTGCTGGCGAGCAGGAACAAGAGCCCAAGGAAGCCGATGGCCAGCGGCGCGATGCCGATGCCCGTCACTTGCGCGGCATCGGTGCGTTTGATCGCGGCATAATCCGAGCCGCCATAGACCGGGCTCGAATGCATCGCCACGATCCGCGGCAGGCTCACATCGCTGCTACCGCTCACGCCGATGCGCCGGACCGTGCCGCCTGTCGCCTCAGCCAGCGGCCGCAGCTTCTCGGCCGTCGAGACGACTTCCTGGAATTCGCGCGGATTTTCGGGGCCGACATTGACGAGCGCGCTCAAGGCGCCGTCCGTCACCCGATAAAGCCCGAGCTCCGAAACCTTGATCGTCGCGTGGGAAAGACCCGGTTGCGTGGGCGCGAGCGTCACCGTCGTTTTCTTGCCGGACGGCGCGAAGACCTCGACCGGCGGAATCTGATCTTTCAGGCTCTGACGCTCGATCGTCAATTCCTCGCCGTCCGCCGTGGCGCGCAGTGCCTCTTCCTCAAGCTCCGGCTCCTTCATCAGCCAATGCGCCAGACGCCGCAGCAGAGCGAGATGCGGGCCGCCGCCTTCAAAGCCGCGAGCCCAAAGCCACATCTGGTCCGAGAGCAAGAGCGCCACGCGCCCCTTGTCCTCATGCGAGAGCACGAGCAGCGGCTTGTTATCGGCACCGGAAAGGACGCTGGTGCCCCGATTGACGTTGGCATCAACCTGCCGGAACCAGCGGCTCCAGGCCGGCGGCGTCTCGTCCGACCCCGGCAAGCCGCGCGTCACCGGATGTTTCGCACCGATCGCCGTGATGGCGGGGCGGAACGCTTCCTGGATGACGTTGCCGGAGGGCTCCGCCGGCGCGAGCGCGCCGAGCGGCGAATAATAGATGCCGTCCGGCGAGGCGAAGTCCGGCCCCGCCGCGATCATCAAGGCGCCGCCGGCGCGCACATAGCGCACGATGTTTTCGAGATAGACGGAGGGCAGGATCGCCTGATTGGAATAGCGATCGAAGATGATGAGATCGAAATCGCTGATCTTGCGGCCAAAGAGATCGGCGGTCGGAAAGGCGATGAGCGAAAGCTCGTTGATCGGCGTGCCGTCCTGCTTCTCCGGCGGCCGCAGAATGGTGAAATGCACGAGATCGACATTGGCGTCGGACTTGAGCAAGTTGCGCCACATGCGCTCGCCCTGGTTCGGCTCACCCGAGACGAGCAGCACCTTGAGCTTGTCGCGCACGCCATCGATCGTCAGCACCGCCTTGTTGTTGATCGCGGTCAACTCGTCGGGCAAAGCCTCGACTTCAAGCTCGACGACGTTGGGACCACCGTGCTCGATCTTGACCGGCACGCTGATCGTCTCGCCGATGGCGGCGGTCACGTCAGCAATGGGATTGCCGTCGCGGCGCACATGCAGCACCACGGGCTCCGTGCCGTTCGCCGTATCGAGCACGCGCAATTCGAGCGTCACATCCTTGCCGACGATGCCGAAGCGCGGCGCGGTCACAAGTTCGATGCGCCGGTCGCGCTCGCCCTCGTGTCCGGTGATGAAGGCGTGCAGCGGCGCCTTGAAGCCAAGCGCCGCGACATTCGCCGGAATGTCATGCACGATGCCATCGGTAATCATGAAGACGCCGCCGATCCGTTCGGCCGGCACATCCGCCAGCCCTTCGTTCAACGCCGAGAAAAGCCGCGTGCCGTTGTTCTCGGTATCGTCACGGCTCGCTTCGATGGTGCGGATATCGACATCGCCGAGCGCCTGAAGCCGTTTCTTCAGATCGGCGAGCGCCTTTTGCGTCTGCTGCGCACGATTACCGATCGTCTGGCTGCCGCTCTCATCGACGACGATGGCGACGACGTCCCTCAGCGGCTTGCGATTCTCGCGTACCAGCGAGGGATCGGTCAGCGCCAGCAGCACAAGGCCAAGACCCAGTGCCCGAAGCAGCGCGCCGCGACGGCGACTGAGAAGGCCGAGCACGGTGACGGCCAGAGCCAAAGCCGCGAAGACCCAGAGCACGGCCGGCGGCAGCAGCGGCGCAAAGGCGAGGGAATAAGCGCTCATTCACCCGCAGAGACCGCACTCTGCCGGCATTTTCAAGGCCTTTTAGACCCGTGTCCCGGCGCAGGGCACGACGGCATAGGACGAGATGCGGTGCCAGATATATTTGTCCGGCTCTTCCGTCATGTGGAAATTGGGAACCGGCGGAACCCAATATTCCGGCCGCAGATCAGTGGGGATGGCGCTGCCCTGATAGACCGGCGCGACAACCCAGGCGGGCGCATCGGGGCGGGCGCAGAGCCGCACAATCGCCTGCGCGGTCACCGGCATCAGTTCCGCGCTTGAAAGATTGTGGACGATCGCCAGCGCTTCCTTTTCGACAAGCTTGTCGTCGATGAGAAATTGCGTGCGGTCGCGCCAGGTGCGCGCCAGCGTGGGCGAAAAGATCGTGCTGACGCCTTGCTGCGGCGAGGCCCATTGCGGGCGCCCCGTGAGGAACCAGGCTTCCGTCTGGCCGCCGAGCCAAAGAATTTCGCCGTCCCTGCCGGCCAGAAGCTGCATCAACTCCGGCGGATGGCGATTGCTGTCGATGAGCTTCTGAAACGCCGAACGGTCGTCCCAGAAATGCCAGACGGCAATTGCAAGGCCGAGCGCCGCGGCGGCTTCGACGGCCGCGGCAAGACGCGACGAACCACGCAGGCTCAAAGCAACAGCTGCGGCGGCAATCGGCAGAGCGATATAGCGCCGGTTGTTCCAGAAGAGGCCCGTGCCGCCCGGACCCTGCGCCGGGATGCTCGAAAGGAAGGCCCAAAACCTTTCGATGTAGAGCCCGTTGAGCAGCAGCCCATAGACCGCGACGCCGACCCAGGCCGCAACGACAACGCGCCATGTCGCGATCGGCGCCAAGCGCGCGGCGTTGAAATGAACGAGAAGCGCCAGCGCCGACAGCGCCACGACGCCCGCAAGATTGTCATAGGCCAGCCATGCCGCCGCAAGGAGCGCGAGCACGAGATAGCCGGCGGGGCCCTTCTGCGGCAGTTTGAGCGCGCAGAGCGCCAGCGCGGCGGCGCCCATCGCGGCCAGCAGCCAGCCCATGCGCCAAAGCTGCGCCTGGATGACGAGCACGATGGAGAAATAATCGCCGAACAGCGCCTGCGCCGCGATGCCGCCAACGCCGACGAGAATCACCGCCAGCAGGATTTTCCTGTGCCGCCCCGCGAAGAAGCTCGCAGCGACGATGAGGGTCGCGGCCTGCAGGACGATCGGTGCGTAGGAAGCGAGAGACCAGCGTGTCGGGAACAGCATGGCGCTGCGCGTTTGCGCGAGGGCTTTCAGGTCCGGAGCCATGACGCGAAAGAGCCGATCGAACAGCGGCGCGCCGAGCGCGGCGGCGATGAAGACGGCGGCGAACGCCAGCAGCGCGACGAGCAGCCAGCGGCGATCCTCGGAGCAGAAAACGATGGCGAAGACGCCCCAGCCGGCGAGGGCCATCAGCGGGTGTAACAATGTCGCAAGCAGCAGCAGACCGGCGCTCAACACAGACTGCCGCGCGGCAAGTGCCGCCAAAGCGCCAAGCACCAGCGCTTCGGCGAAGGGACGCGGCACGCTCTGGATTTCCGAATAGCCGAAATGCCAGATCGAGCCATAGAAGGTCGGCAGTACCGCGACGAAGATGATGACGACCGGCACGAGGCGCCAGGCGACAAATTGGCGGGCGAAAAGCGCCAGCGCCGACATCCACGCCGTCATGGCGAGAAGCGCGAGCAGCAGCACCGTCTCCGGCGTGCCGAGCGTGCCGATGAGACGGTCGAGCAGCAGCGGGAAGAGACTGAAGCGCGATTGCCCGTCGTTGACGAACATCACGTCGCGCCCGATTCCCGTCGGATCGAGATCGGCGAGCGCACGGCCGACATAGACGTTGGTGTCGCCGAATATGCCCTGATAGCTGTGCGTCAAAGCCCACAGCGCGACGGCGATGAGCGCCAGAAGAACGCCGCTGTTCTGGAGGGCAACGCCGAAGATCGATGCTGAGGAATAATGCGCGCTCCTGGCTACGGCAGCCTTTTCGGGCTTTGTCCGATCCCGGGCATCCTCGAAAGAGACGGCCGTCCGCGCCCTCATCTGACGCCGGCCGCCTCCGAGACGAACAGCAGCGTTCGCCGGGCGAGAAAATTGAAGCTGAACACGCAGCCCGCCGTCGGCGCCTTGGCGAGAGCGACCGGCAGTCCGGCGAAATGCACGAAGCCGAAGAGCAGGCCCTGATTCAGCGCGAGCCCGAGAAAACCGATCGCGAAAAAGCCCAAAGCCTCGGCACCGAAGCTGCGTTCGCGGCGGCCGCGAAAAACGAAGAGAACGCTGCCCGCATAGGCGAGCAGCATACCGAGCGTGAAACTTGTCGCGGCGGCGATCTGATAATTCATGCCCGCCTTGACGAAGGTGACAAGCAGACCCCAATCGAGCGCCAGTGCCGCGGCGCTGACGAGGCCATAGCCAAGAAGATCGGAGACGAGGAGGCGCAGTTTTGCGCGCCGCGTGCCTGGCGCCGCATCGGAATCTTGTCGGGGCAGAGTGTCGCTGACAGCGCTCATGCTCAGGCCGCCGCGCGCTTCGGCACGAGACGCAGGCTCTTCAGCGCCTCCTGCGCGCCGGAGGTTCCGGCCTCGCCATATTCGGCGTCCTCGTTTACCTGCCACACGTCGTAAAGCTCTTCGCCGGCAACGATGTTCGCGGCGGTGAGCATGCCGGTCATCATCGCATGATCCTGATTGTTATATTTGTGCATGCCGTTGCGGCCGACGAGATGCAGATCGGGATAGGAGAGCTTCAGCTCGCGCCGGATCTCCTTGATGTGATCGGCATAGGCATCGTCATAGACGGGATAGGCCTTCTTCTGCCGCACGACGCAGGCATCGCGCACGTCGGCCGGGTCCATGAGGCCGATCTCGCCGATCTCGCGCGTCGCGCGGGCGATGAGTTCCTCGTCCGACGCATTCCACAGCCCGTCGCCCTCGAAGCAGAAATATTCGAGGCCGAGGCAGATCGATGTCTCGTCCGGGAGCATTTCCGGCGACCACGACCGGAAGTTCTGCACCCGGCCGACCTTCACCTTCGGATCGTGGATGTAAACCCAATTGTCGGGCAGATCGCTCTTGCTCTCGCCGATGAGGACGACTGTGAGGAAGTCGCGATATTTCAGCTCGCGCGCATGGAGCAGTGTCAGCGGCGTCGGCTTCAGTGCGGCGATCAATTCGCGCACCGGCGCCGAGGAGACGACATGCGCGGCTTCATAATGCTCGACCTGGCCATTGCTGGTCTCGACCGCGACCGACCAGAGCCCGTTGTGCTTGTCGTAGGCGAGCGAACGTAGCTTGCGATCCATGACGATCTCGCCGCCAAGCTCTTTCACCTTGCGGGCGCAGGCCTCCCACATCATGCCGGGGCCACGGCGCGGATAGCGGAAGGATTCGATCAGGCTCTTGGCCGAGGCCCCGCCCGCCGCGCGCCAGCCGAGCGAACGGCGCAGGCCATCGACGATAGCGCCGCCGAGACTCAGGCCCTTGATGCGCTGGGCCGCCCAATCGGCCGAAATCTCGTCGCAGCTCATGCCCCACACCTTCTCGGTATAGGTCTTGAAGAAGATCGAGAAGAGCCGCTCGCCGAACTGGTTGCGCACCCATTGATGGAAGGTCTTCGGGTCCTTGACGGGAAAGGCGCGGGCATAGGCGAAGGAGGCAAGGCACAGCGCGCTCTGGAACGGGCCGAGCTTGCTCAGCGCCTCGAAGGCTTTCAGCGGATAGGAGAAGAATTTGCCGCGATAATAGATGCGCGAGAGGCGCGGCCGCTCGATGAAATCGTCGGGCAGGATCTCGTTCCAGAGATCGACCACTTCCTTGGATTTCGAGAAGAAGCGATGGCCGCCGATGTCGAAGAGATAATCCTTGTAATGCGCCGTGCGGCTGATGCCGCCGACATATTCGGGGTCCTGCTCGAAGACGAGGACGCTCTTGCCCGCCTTGGCGAGGCTATAGGCGGTGGTCAGCCCCGCGGGACCGGCACCGATGACCAGGGCGTCGAGCTTCTTCAAAGGCTTCTCCCGTATGCCTGTCGCAGCGGAGGGAGAAGACCATGAATAGGTTAAAACGGGCTTAGGCGGAACATAGAAAGACCCGCCAACTCGGAGGCAGGCGGGGAACAGTCCCTTAACCAGTCAGGGGCAGCCCGAAAAGGCCCGCGCCTGCCCTCAATTGTCCAGGAAGCTCCGCAGCTTGCGGCTCCGGCTCGGGTGCTTCAGCTTACGCAGCGCCTTCGCCTCGATCTGGCGAATGCGTTCGCGCGTCACCGAGAATTGCTGGCCGACTTCTTCCAGCGTGTGATCGGTGTTCATGCCGATGCCGAAGCGCATGCGCAGCACGCGCTCCTCGCGCGGCGTGAGCGAGGCGAGCACGCGCGTCGTCGTCTCACGCAGGTTCGACTGGATCGCCGCGTCGATCGGCAGGATGGCGTTCTTGTCCTCGATGAAATCGCCGAGATGCGAATCCTCCTCGTCGCCGATCGGCGTTTCGAGCGAGATCGGCTCCTTGGCGATCTTCAGCACCTTGCGCACTTTTTCGAGCGGCATGGCGAGCTTCTCGGCCAGCTCTTCCGGTGTCGGCTCGCGGCCGATCTCATGCAGCATCTGGCGCGAGGTGCGCACGATCTTGTTGATCGTCTCGATCATATGCACCGGGATACGGATGGTGCGTGCCTGATCGGCGATGCTGCGGGTGATCGCCTGACGAATCCACCAAGTCGCATAAGTCGAGAATTTATAGCCACGGCGATATTCGAACTTATCGACCGCTTTCATCAGGCCGATATTGCCTTCCTGAATCAGGTCGAGGAATTGCAGGCCGCGGTTGGTGTATTTCTTGGCGATAGAGATGACGAGGCGCAGATTCGCCTCGACCATTTCCTTCTTTGCCTGACGCGCCTCGCGCTCGCCCTTCTGCACGACATGCACGATCTTGCGGAATTCCGCCGCCTCGACGCCGGTCTCCTTGCTGAGATCGTGAATCTCGCCGCGGAGTTCGCGAATATGATCCTTGCGGCGGGTGACGAAATCCTTCCAGCCGCGACCGCCGAGCTTGGAGACGCGCAGCAGCCATTTCGGATCGAGTTCGGAATTATGATAATTCTTGAGGAAGTCCTCGCGCGCGACGCCGGATTCCTCGGCAAGACGCAGCAGCTTTGTCTCGAGGCCGATCAGCTTCTTGTTGATGTCATAAAGCTGCTCGACCAGAACATCGATGCGGTTCTGGTTGAGCGACAGCGATTTGACGTCGACGACGATGTCTTTCTTCAGCGCCTTGTAGCGGCGCTCCTGCGCCGGCGTCAGCGTCTCGTTCTTCAGCTTGCTCTCGACATTCTGCACCTGAAGCTTGTTGAGCTTCTTGTAGGCGTCGGCGATGCGATCGAAGGTTTCGAGCACCTTCGGCTTCAGCTCGGCCTCCATCGCGGAGAGCGATACGGAATTCTCCATATCGTCCTCTTCATCGAAGTTCTCTTCCGGGATCGGCGGCTCGGCCTCGTCGTCGCTCGCGGCGCGAAGCCCGGCCGGCGGATTGATCGGCGCCGTGGCGGGCGCGCGTTGCGCGACCTGCGCCGCCAGCGCCTCCTGCGCGCCGGGCGCGGTCATGTCGATCTTCGGCGTGTTCTTGCCGTCCGGCCCCGCATAGGTCGCTTCGAGATCGATGATGTCGCGCAGCAGAACCTTGCCGTCGTTCAATTCGTCGCGCCAGATGATGATGGCCTGGAAGGTCAGCGGGCTCTCGCAAAGACCGGCGATCATCGCTTCGCGGCCAGCTTCGATGCGCTTGGCGATGGCAATCTCGCCCTCGCGCGACAGCAATTCGACCGAGCCCATCTCGCGCAGATACATGCGCACCGGATCGTCGGTACGGTCGGCGGGTTCGGATTTTTGGGTGGCGACCGCCTTGGACTGGGTGATCTCGACGAGCTCGCCGCCCTCGATCTCTTCCTCGGCCTCTTCCTCGGAATCAGCCTCCTCGGCTTCCTCAGCCTCGACGACATTGATGCCCATCTCGTTGAGCATCGCCAGAATGTCCTCGATCTGCTCGGAATTGACTTCCTCCGACGGCAGCACCGCATTCAGTTCGCGATAGGTGACGAAGCCGCGCTTCTTGGCGAGCTTGATCATCCGCTTGACGGCGGCATCCGACAAATCGAGCAGCGGGCTGTCGGCAGTCTCTACAGCGGTCGTGCCTTCGGCTTCCGTCTTCTCGTTATCTTTTTTGGCCATCGAATCCTCATTTGTCCCGGCGGCCATAGCCGCCGCGCCGAAATGCGCCGTCCGTCCCTGGCGCAACAGTCCAATAAGTTGGAGCGGTACGCCGCCCCGATGTCTTGCCGCGAAGTCTTGCCGCGATGTCTTTAAGCGGGAGTCATCTCCCCGCCGAATCAAATAGCGCTTTGTCCGCCCGAAATGGAGAATGCCCCCTGCGATGGACGATTGAGCCTTAAAATCTGGTTCCCACGCCGCCAGCCCTTACGAATTCCATGCCGCGCGGTGTGGCAAAGTCACCCGTTTAATCCAGAGAAATGCCCCTTAAGTGAAGACCTTAAGCCCGCTGCCCCCCGCCCGAATCAAGCCGCTAAGCCATTCCGCCCTGCCGGCCGGACGCCGCGCCGAAGCCTTCGATCATCGCCTCAGTACCGGTCAGGGCCGACAATTGCGCCCGAATATCCAGCAATCTGGCCAGATTGACCTCGCTGGCCTCCGCCACCAAGGCCATCTCCGCGGAGTGCAATTCGCTATGTAGCGCCCGCGTCTTACGATGCAAGGCCAAGGCTTGTTTCAAAGCCTCTTCGGCGTCGATGTCTGCCGTCTCGGGCGCGACAATCCATAGCGCAGCATGGGCGCTTGCGTCGAGCCGCCGCAAAAAGGCTTCGAACCCGGCGGAAACGAGGCCCTCCCGGAAGGCCGCAGGCATCACCTGCCCGTGCGCCCAGAGATCGAGCATCTTGCCACGCAGGGCAGCGGCTTGGGGATCGCCAAGTTCAAGCTCTCCCAAAGCCTCGCCGTGACCGTCGATAAGCGCCGGATGATTGATGAATATCAATAAGATAAAAGATTCGCGCGGGGTCAGGTCCGGGGCTTTCGGGCGCAGGATGGGCGAGCGCGCGAGGCCAGGGCCGACCGACGGCGGCAAAGAGGCATAGCCCTGCGGCTCCTCCAACCCGAAACGGCCGCGGGGTTGCCAGGGCCGGGCCGGGCGTCCCCGCGTAGCTGAGCGGGGCGAGAATGTCCCCTCGCCGCGTGGCGCCGGCGCGAACAATGTCGCGAGCCGGACGCGGAAGTCCGCCTGATAATGCCGCCGCAAAATCTCGTCACGGATTTCGCCGCATAGCGCCTGCAAGCGGCGCTCCAGCGCGGCACGGCGTTCCGGCGTCGCCAGCACATCCGCCTCGGTTTCGCGCTGCCAGATAAGATCCACAAGCGGCAGCGCCGCACCGATGACGTCTGCCACCGCCGCCGGACCACCGGCGCGAGCAAGATCGTCCGGGTCTTGTCCCTCCGGCAGCAAAGCGAAACGCAGCGAGCGGCCGCCGCCGATCAGCGGCAGGGCGAGATCGATGGCGCGGAAGGCTGCCTTGCGTCCGGCGCGGTCGCCGTCGAAGCACAGGATCGGCTCCTCCGCCATTTTCCAGAGCAATTCGCACTGGTCGGCGGTGAGCGCCGTGCCGAGGGGTGCGACGGTCTGCGGAAAGCCCGCCGCCGACATGGCGATGACATCGACATAGCCCTCGACGGCGATGACATTGCCCTTGTCATGCGCCGCCTTGCGGGCGCGATGATGGTTGTAGAGCACCGCGCCTTTGTGGAAGAGCGGCGTTTCTGGCGAATTGAGATATTTCGCCTGTACGTCCTTGCTGAGCGCGCGGCCGCCGAAGGCGATGGTGCGGCCGCTGCGATCCGCGATGGGAAACATGACGCGGTCGCGGAAACGGTCATACGGCACGGCAATATCGTCGCCGTGGACGAGCAGCCCGGCGGCGATCATCTGTTCGGCGGCAATGCCCTTGCTGGCCAGATGATCGCGCAGCGCGAATTTCTCCGGCCCCGCATAGCCGAGGCGAAATTCGCTTTGCAGAACCGGCGTGAGGCCCCGGCGCGCCAGATAGTCCCGCGCGTGGGCGCCGCCACGGCCATTGAGTTCAGCGGCGAAATAGGCGGCTGCGGCGTCGAGCACGTCATAAAGGCTGGCGCGCTGCTTCTCCTGCGCCTCGGCTTCGGGCGTCGCGCGCGGGAGAGCCACACCCGCCTCCTGCGCCAGACGCTCGACCGCCTCGGGGAAGGAAAGCCCCTCGGTCTCCATCAGGAAATCGAAAATATTGCCGTTCTTGCCCGCCGAAAGGTCGAACCAGGCCATCTTCTGGTCGTTGACGTAGAAGGACGGCGTCCGCTCGGCATTGAAAGGCGAGAGGCCGCGCCATTCGCGCCCGGCCTTGGTCAGCTTCACCCGGCGGCGCACGACCTCGGAGACAGGCACGCGGGCCTTCAATTCGTCGAGGAAGGTGGCTGAGAATCGCATCGACGCCTTCAGGTTTGGCTCCCCGCACTATAGATAAGAGCCGCGGCGCGGATAAATCTTTTCCTCGCTATTCACAGCGCCGGACCGCCGGCGGCAACGATTCGGGAAGCGATGGACATCAAGGCGCGGTTTTTGGAGATGAAGCGGCAGGGCCGGCCGATCGCCGTGCTGACCGCCTATGATTATCCCACGGCCAAGGCCGAGGCAGCAGCCGGCGTCGATCTCATTCTCGTCGGCGACAGCGTCGGCACCAATGTGCTCGGCTATGCCAGCGAGCAGGAAGTGCAGCTCTCCGATATCGCGCACCACGTCCGCGCCGTGCGCCGCGGCGCGCCGCAAGCCCCCATTCTGGCCGATCTGCCCTACCGCACCTATGAGACGCCGGAAATGGCCGTCGCCAATGCGCGGCAATTGCGTGAGGCAGGCGCCGACATGGTGAAATTCGAGGGCGCGCGGCCCGAGATCGCCGCCGCCCTGATTGCGGCCGGCATTCCCGTCTGCGGCCACCTTGGCCTCGAACCGCAGACCCATCTCGACAAGAAATTGCGCGGCCGTTCCGCCGTGGAGGCGGCGCAATTGGTCGAGGCTGCGGTCGCGCTCGACCGAACCGGCATTTCCCTGCTCGTGCTGGAGTTGATTCCCGAAGAGGTTGCGGCCCGCCTCACGCGGGCAATTGCGGCGCCCAGCATTGGCATCGGCGCCGGCCGCTATACCGACGGGCAGGTGCTCGTCATCACCGATCTGCTCGGCCTGACAAGCGCCAACTTCCGCCACAACCGCCGCTATGCCGAACTCGGCCCGCTGATCGGCACGGCCATCGCCGGTTATGTCCGCGATGTGCACCAGCGCGCCTTCCCCACCGAGGCCAATGCCTTCGCCATGCCGAAGGAGGCGTTGCTCAGCTTCGAGAGCGGCGGCAGCTAGGCTCTTCCGTAGGCTCTTGCGCCGCGCGCAAAAACCCGCGTAAGCCTGTTGCAGCTTGCGGGTTGGGAAAGCGCGCGGGGAATGGACCTCATCTACAAGATCGTGCCGAAAGACCTCTGGGAGGAAGCCGAGGCGAGAGGCGTCTTCGCCGGCGCGCCCGTGGATGTGGCTGACGGCTTCATCCATCTTTCGACCGCGGCGCAGGTCCGCGGCACGGCAGCCCGCCATTTCGCCGGCGAGGACGGACTCCTGCTCGTCGGCGTCGATCCGCAGCGTCTGGGCGCGGCCCTGCGCTATGAGCCGTCGCGCGGCGGTGCGCTGTTTCCGCACCTTTACGCCGCGTTGAATCTCGATGCGGTCGTCTCGGTGACGGCGCTGCCGCTCGGCCCCGACGGCCTGCATCACTTCGATCCGAGCTTCCCGTGACTGCCTATCGCTTCTTCACCAGCCTCGCACATCCGGTGGCGCTGCGTCTGCCGCCAGAGACGGCGCACCGGCTGACAGTCAGAACGCTGTCGATCCTGCCGCCGCCGCATCCGGACGCCGACGATCCGCGGCTTGCCGTGAATGTCCTCGGACTCGACTTTCCCAATCCGCTCGGCCTCGCGGCGGGTTTCGACAAAAATGGCGAAGCCGTCGATGCCGTCCTGCGACTCGGCTTCGGCTTCACCGAGGTCGGCACGGTGACGCCGCATCCGCAGCCGGGCAATCCGCGCCCGCGCCTCTTCCGCCTGCGGCACGACCGCGCCGTCATCAACCGCTACGGCTTCAACAGCGCGGGCAGCGCGATGGTCCATCGCCGGCTCGCCGCGCGGACAGCCACGCAGGGCCTCGTCGCCGTCAATATCGGCGCCAACAAGAATTCCGAGGATCGCATTGGCGATTATGTAGCGGGCATCGCGACTTTCGCCGATGTCGCGGACATCTTCGTCGTCAACATTTCCTCGCCGAATACGCCCGGCCTGCGCGATCTGCAGCGCCGGCAAGACTTGAACGATCTCCTTGAAGCCGTCCTCGCCGCCCGCGACGCCGCGCCCCGGCGCGTGCCGCTCGTCGTCAAGATCGCCCCCGATCTCACGCTCGATGAACTCGACAGCATCATCGAGGTCTGCCAGGCCCGCAGGATTGACGGCCTGGCGATTTCCAACACGACGCTCTCGCGACCGGAAAACCTCGTCGATCATGAGATCGCCAAACAGCATGGCGGCCTTTCCGGCCGGCCGCTGTTCCACCTCTCGACCTGGCTGCTGGCGCAGGCTTATCTACGGGCCGAAGGCGCGTTTGCGCTGATCGGCATCGGCGGGATCGAGGATGCGGCGACCGCATTCGCCAAGATCGAGGCGGGCGCCGACCTGATCGAACTTTATTCGGCTCTCGTCTACAAGGGCGCCGGGCTTGTCGCAAACATCAAGGACGGGCTTGTCCAACATCTGAACGCGGCCGGGTTCGACCGCCTCGCCGCTGCGCGCGGCCGCACGGCGACGGACTGGGCGGCGGGAAAGATCACCACCGCCGATATTCAGTTCAGAAAGCTCGTCTAGCGCAGCGGACATTCGTACCGAATGTCACGGCGCGGTTATGTCCCTTTAATCGCATCGGATTTTGTCCGAAAACCGCTGCGCACTTTTCGGTCCGATGCTTTAACGCCGCGAGACAAGCCGCGAAATGAACCAGAGCGGCACGACAATGACCGCCCCGGCGAGCAGATAGTCCGCAACCTGGCGGACCGCGTCGAAGCCGAGCGCCCAGATCCGATGCGCGAAGCGCACCAAAGTCTCGAAGATGTCGTAGGGCCGGATATCGAGCCACATCAACAGTGCGCCGACGATCAGCGACAGGAAGAACAGCCGCCAGAAGACGCTGAGCGGCGAGCCACCCAAAAACCGCGTCAAGGATGTAGCCGACGGCGATTCCCGGGGTGTAGCGCCGGCTTCGACGGGCGCCCAGACGTTCGCCTGCGGTGCATTGCCCAGCGGCGGCGCTTTGATGTCCTCGACCATGTAAGTGAGCCTCTCAAGAGAGCGTTCCGGAAAGTTGCGTGTTTTTCCGATCCCGAACACGGCCCGGATATAGGTGCGCCCGCGCGCCGTCCAAGTGCGCCCCGTCACAGGCGGTTGCATCGTACGTCGCAAGGCCGTTTGCGCATGTTCCCCAATGATTGCGATGCCATTATGATGCGCCGCGCGACGGATTCGCTGCGATCGAGAGTTGCCTGTGACGCAAAAGGACGGTTCGGACGCCTATTCGGCACGCGCCTCGATCGACGCCGGCTTCAGCTTCGCGCTGGCGGCCTTCGCCATCGGGCTCGGCCTGCTTGGCGTTCTCGCCCGCGTCGGCCTGCCCGGCGCGATGCTGCACTTTTGCGTCTGGGCGATCATCTTCGCCGGCCTTGCGGTCATCGCCGTGCGGCTGCGGACAATGCGACCGGGAGAATTCTACGCCGGCGGCCGCAATCTGCCGCCGGTCTATGCCGCGCTCGCCTATGCGGGCCTCGCGGCCGGCTTGTTCCTGGCCTTTCTGCCGCCGCTGCTGCCCGGCGTCGGCTTTACCTCGCTGGCGGCGGGTTTCGCGGGCGGCCTCACCTGCGCGCTGTGTGTGACAGGGCCCTATCTGCGCCGCAGCGCCGCCTTCTCCATTGCCGACCTCGTCGGCACGCGCTTTCCGCATCCGCTGGTGCGCTGCGCGATCGCGGTAATCGCCGCTGGCTGCGCTGTTTTCGTTGCGCTCGCGGGCTTCGACATCGCGCTGCGCGCCTTCATCGCGACGACCGGCATCGGCCACAGTCTCGGCATCGCCATTGTCGGCGTCCTGCTCGTTCTGCTGATCGTTCCGGGCGGCCTCTCCGGCGTCATCTGGCTCGCGGCCGGCGCGATGATCGTGAGCCTGACGGCGCTCGGCCTGCCCGCGGCACTCAACATCTTCCATGAGTCGCCGCTCTGGCTGAGCGGCACCGCACGCTTCGCCGAAATATCGGGCGCCAGCGCCGCACCGGCGTTCAGTCCGACCATCACCCTCGCGCTGGCGCTCGGCCTTGCCGTGCTAACGCCACTGTTCGGCCCGTCGGTGGCGAGCGGCGGACGCATCCCCGCCTTGCGCGCCGGACCACTCGCAGTTTTTTTCCTGGGCGCGCTGGCGCTGCTTTCGGTTCTGACCTTGACGCGCGCGACCCACGCGCTCGATTCCGCATTGGTCGGCCAGGAGCCGGCCAAACTGCCGGCGCAACTTCTCGTCGCAAGCCGCGCGCAGGATATCTCGCTCTGCGGCATCGCGAGCGATGATGTGCGCGCCATCGCCAGCGCCTGCGCGGGCCAGCCGGGTTTTGCACGAACCCTGCGTCCGCAGGACATCGGCACGAGCGCGGCCTATCTGCTCGAGAACCTGCCGAATCTCACGCACCTCGGCGCCGTGCTCGCGGGCCTCGCCTCGGTCTTCGCGATGACGCTGGGCATCGCCGTCGCGGCAGCCGGAATCCAATCCTTCACAACCAGCCTCGGGCACGACATCTATCATCCCGACCGCCGGCGCTTCGGGCCGGTAAGCCGCAGGCTCGCGGTCGCGCGGGCGCTAACCATCCTGCTGATCGTCCTCTGCGCCGCCTTTCTCGAACATCGCCACGCCGATCCGCGCAACCTTATTCTGCTCGCCACGATCTTTTCGGCGAGCCTCGTCGCGCCGGTCCTGGCACTAACCTTGATAAAGCGCGTCACCGCCTTCGACGCCGCCGCCGCGCTCGCCGTCGCCATCGCGCTGATGGCGCATTTCTTCTTCACCCATAGGCAGGGCTGGCCGGTCGTCGCGCTCGCCGGAAATGCGATCTTCGCCGCGCTCGATGCGGCCTTTGCCGGATTTTTCGCGAGCCTTCTGCATGGCCGCGCGGTAGCTCCGGCCGGGCCGGCTCTGCCGCCGCCGGGCCAATTGGTCGGGCCGGATTGAAGCATCAGACCGAAAAGTGCAGAGCAATTTTCGGACAAATCCGATGCGGCTGAAGATTATTTTTCGCTCGCGAGTAGGTTCGCCTGATGCTCGGTGATGAGCGCATCGATGATCTCATCGAGCGCCTCTCCGGTCATGACCTTGTCAAGCTTGTAGAGCGTGAGATTGATGCGGTGATCCGTGACGCGCCCTTGCGGGAAATTATAGGTGCGGATGCGCTCGGAGCGATCGCCTGAGCCGACCTGCGCGCGCCGGTCCGCCGCGCGCTCGGCATCGAGCTTCTGGCGCTGCGTATCGTAAAGACGCGCGCGCAGCAGCGCCATCGCCCGCGCACGATTTTTATGCTGGGAACGCTCGTCCTGCACGAACACAATCGTATTGGTCGGCAGATGGGTGATGCGGATAGCCGATTCCGTCTTGTTGACGTGCTGGCCGCCGGCGCCCTGCGCGCGCATCGTATCGATCTTGAGGTCCGCCTCGTTGATGTCGATATCGACGTCTTGCGCCTCGGGCAGAACCGCCACCGTCGCCGCCGATGTATGCACACGGCCTTGCGTCTCCGTATCCGGCACGCGCTGGACGCGGTGCACGCCGGATTCGAACTTCAGCCGCGCAAAGACCCCGCGCCCTTCGATCTCGGCAATGATCTCCTTGAAGCCACCGAGCGCGCCGTCGCTCGCCGAAAGCACTTCGACGCGCCAGCCATGCGCTTCGGCATAGCGCTGATACATGCGGAACAGATCGCCGGCGAACAGCGCCGCCTCGTCGCCGCCGGTGCCGGCGCGGATTTCGAGGATGGCGCTTTTCTCGTCGGCAGCGTCCTTCGGCAGCAGTGCGACGCGCAATTCCTGTTCGAGCGCCGCAAGCCGCACGCGGGCCTCGGCGCGTTCGCTCTCGGCAAGGCCGCGCATTTCGGCATCGAGCCTGGGATCCTCCAGAAGCGATTCGATACCGGCGATTTCCTGCGTCTCGCCGCGATAGGCGCGGATCGCCGCGACGACGTCGTCGAGTTCGGACAATTCGCGCGACAGAGCAACGAAGGTCGCCGAATCCGGGCCAGTAGCCAGCCGGTCGGAAATTTCGGCGTGGCGGCGCAGGATGAGATCGAGCTTTTCTCGCGGCAGCATGGCTGTTTAAGAGCTTATCACGGCGGCCCCGTCAATGCCGTGGGGCGGCAGCGCTAAACCGGGATAGCGTTGTCCGCGGCAAATTTCTGCACGGCGTCGCGGATCGACTTGGCGCCATCCTTGGCGTCGATCAGTCCATTGACCAGTTTTTTCAGCGCCGAGACATCGGCCGAAAGCAGCGCCGCCTTGACCGGGCCGATCGAGGACGGGGACATCGACAATTTGTGGAAGCCGATCGCCAGCAGCGCCAGGGCCTCCAGCGGCTGGCCGCCCATCTCGCCGCAGAGGGTGACGGGCGTATTGTGGCGCGCCGCCGTCTCGACGATCGAGCGCAGCGCCCGCAGCAACGGCGCCGAGAGGGAATCGAACCGGCTGGAGACGTGCTTGTTCTCACGGTCGGCGGCAAACATATACTGGATGAGATCGTTGGTGCCGACGGAGAGAAAATCGGCCCGCTCGGAGATCTCATCGAGCTGCCACAGCAGCGCCGGGACTTCGACCATGGCGCCGAGCTGCAGGTCGCGCGGCACGCCATAGCCATGCCGTTTGAGGTAGGCGATCTCGCGCATCGCCAGATCCTTCGCGCGCACGAATTCATCGACGATGGCAACCATCGGGAACATGATGCGCACGTCGCGGCCCGCTCCCGCGCGCAGCAGCGCCCGCAACTGCATGCGCAGCAGGGCCGGGCGATCAAGCGAAATGCGGATGGCACGCCAGCCGAGCGCGGGATTCTCCTCCTCCGTCTGAGTCATGTAGGGGAGCACCTTGTCGGAGCCGATGTCGAGCGTGCGGAACGTGATCGGCTTGCCCGGCACCGCCGCGAAGGCGGAGGTATAGAAATCGTATTGCTGTTGAATGCGCGGGAATTGCGAGACGATCATGAACTGCAATTCGGTGCGGAACAGGCCGATCGACGTCGCGCCCGTCTCCTCCGCATGGCGCAGATCAACCAGCAGGCCGGCGTTCATATGCAGCTCGAACGGCACGCCATCCCGGGTCACGCAGGGAACATCGCGCAGCTTGTGATATTGCTCCTGCCGGCGGGCACGCAGGCGCGCCTTTTCGGCATAGGCATTCTCGACATCCGGCGGCGGGCGCACCTGCACGTCGCCGGTCGAACCATCAATGATGACGGCATCGCCCGGCTCGACGAAGGCGAGAATGTTCGCCACCTCGCCGACCGTCGCAATACCAAGCGCGCGCGCGACAATGGCGACATGGCTCGAGAGGCCGGCATCCTCCAGCACGATGCCGCGCACCTTCGTGCGATCGTAGTCGAGCAGCGCCGCCGGCCCCATCGTACGCGCGACGATGATCGCATTGTCCGGCAGTTCCGCCTGCGAGACGACGAAGTCGCGGCCGGCAAGCTGATAGAGCAGCCGGTTGGCGAGGTCGTCGAGATCGTGCAGGCGTTCGCGCAGATAAGGATCAGTCTGGCGTTGCAGCCGCGCACGGGCATCACTCTGCACCCGCTCGACCGCCGCCTCCGCCGTCAGACCCGTCGCGACAGCTTCGCGCAGACGCCGGATCCAGCCGCGGTCATAGGCGAACATACGGAAGGCTTCGAGCACTTCGCGGTGCTCGCCATGGCCGAGATCGCCGCGCTCGATCAGTTTGTCGATCGATTCGCGCACGCCGCCAATGGCGGTTTCAAGCCGATCGGTCTCCGCCTTCACGTCCTCCGCGACGAGCTGTTTCACCGTGATGCGCGGCTCGTGCAGCACGACATAGCCGAGGCCGACACCCTCGGCGATCGGCACGCCCTTGAGCGCCACCGGCCGGTTGAGCGCGATTTCGGTATCGAGCAGGCCGATCGACTGCAATTCGCCGGAAGCGACCATTTCGGCGAGCAGCATCGCCGTCGTCTGCAGCGCCTCCATCTCCTCTTCGAGATAGACGCGGCGGGCGCGGTTCTGCACGACAAGAACGCCGAGCGTATTGCCGCCGCGCAGGACCGGCACGCCGAGGAAGGATGAATAAATTTCCTCGCCCGTCTCGGGCCGGTAGGAGAACGAGGGATGATGCTGGGCATCGGCGAGCGCCAGCGGCTCGGCCGATTCGGCGATCAGGCCGACAAGGCCCTCGCCCTTGCGCATTGTCGTAAGATGGACGGCCTCGCGGTTCAGGCCTTCGGTTGCGAAAAGTTCAAGCCGCCCGTCGGCGCGCAGAACATAGACCGAGCAGACTTCGGCGACCATGTTCGCGGCGATGAGGACGACGATCTTATCCAGCCGATCCTGCGGGCTGATCTGCTCGGCCATGACCTCGCGCAGCCGCCGCAGCAACTGACGCGGACCGCCCGGCGCTGCCGCACGTGCGGACTTGTCTTTTTCCGGCCCGGAGGCCTCGGATTCAAAGGTCGGCACAAAGCATCATCCACTGAGGGATCTGAGATTTTCAATTCCGGAAAAAGGCCCACCGCACGTTTCTCCGGCGATGGCATGACGGCGATCGAAAAGGGCCCAGACGAACCCCGCCGCAGCAGAACCAATGCCGACGAAACGTGAGAGATACCCTATAGCGAATGCAAAGATCAGACCGCAAGCATCAATCGCGTGACGTTTCGCAAGATGCCGGAATTTAGACCTGATCCAAACCGTAAAGCGTATGTAGCGTGCGCACGGCAAGCTCAGTATAGGCAGCGTCAATTAATATGGAAAATTTGATCTCTGATGTCGTGATTGCGCGAATATTGATGCCTTTTTCCGACAAAGCCTTGAAGGCCAGCGCCGCGACGCCGGCATGGCTACGCATCCCGATACCAATCGCCGAGACCTTGGCCACATCGACGGCGCCCTGCAACGCAGCATAACCGACCGTCGCCTTCGCCTTTTCCAGAATGGCGAGGGCGCGCTCGTAATCATTGGCCCCGACAGTGAACGTGATGTCCGTCGTCACCGTATCGTCGGAGGCAACCTGAACGATCATGTCGACATTGACGTGCGCTTCAGCGAGCGGCATGAAGATCGCCGCGGCGACCCCTGGGCGATCCGCGACGCGGCGCAAGGTGATCTGCGCTTCGTTGCGTGAAAAAGCGATGCCGGTAACGACCTGCTGTTCCACGATATCCTCCTCATCGCAAATCAAAGTGCCGGGCCGCGGATCGGCGGGATCGTCGAAGGACGAGCGTACATATGTCCTGACGCGCTTCATCATTGCCAGTTCGACCGAGCGCACCTGCATCACCTTGGCCCCGAGCGAGGCCATTTCCAGAATTTCCTCGAAGGCGATGCGATCCAGCCGGCGCGCCTTCGGCACGACGCGCGGATCGGTCGTATAGATTCCATCGACGTCGGTATAGATGTCGCAGCGCTCGGCCTTGATCGCCGCCGCGATAGCCACGGCGCTGGTGTCCGAGCCGCCGCGCCCGAGCGTGGTGATCCGCCCCGTCGCCGCATGAAGGCCCTGAAAACCGGCGACGACCGCCACCTCCCCGGCGAGAAATCCGGCAAGGATATGCTCGCCCTTGACCTGCGCGATGCGCGCCGCGCTGGCGGCCTCGCTGGTCAGGATCGGCACCTGCCAGCCTTGCCAGGAGCGCGCCGGGATGCCCATATCCTGAAGAACGATGGCCAGCAGCCCGGCCGTTACCTGCTCGCCAGTCGCGACGACGGCATCATATTCGCGCGAATCGTAATTACGGGAGGCGTCCTTGCAGAGCGCGACCAGTTCATCGGTCTTGCCGGCCATGGCTGAGACGACAACGGCCACTTCGTTGCCGGCCGCGACCTCGCGCTGCACATGGCGCGCGACATTGCGGATGCGGTCAATGTCTGCGACGGAAGTCCCGCCGAATTTCATCACGAGGCGGGCCATCGGGTCCGGCAGCGCTTTCTTGTTTCGGTCTCTGGAATGGCTTACCGCGGTGGCAGGAACGCGCATCGCGGCGATGCGGCGCGTATACATCACGACCTTGACTGACAGTCAATTCAGCGGCCGGGATGCGGGGCGGGAGGGTTAAGATGCCAGGGCTAGAGGAGCCGCAGGTCGGCGCCAGCGTCGATCCCGAGGAGGTCGCGCGCTTCGACCGGTTGGCCGCGACCTGGTGGGACACCCAGGGACCGATGAAGCCGCTGCACCGATTCAACCCCGTCCGCGTCGATTATCTCAAAGAGCTTCTGGCCGCGCGCCCGCGTGGCGACAGCCGCCCGACCGGACAGCCGGACCGGCCGCTGGAGGGACTCGAAATCCTCGATATCGGCTGCGGCGCCGGCATTTTGAGCGAGGCACTGGCAAAGCTCGGCGCCGAAGTGACCGGCATCGACCCGGCGCCGACCAATATCGCCGTGGCGCGCCTGCATGCCGGGGAAGCGGGCCTCACAATCGACTATCGCCAGACCACGGCGGAGGCGCTCGCCGAAGAAAAGCGCCGCTATGACGTGGTGCTTGCTATGGAGGTCGTCGAGCATGTGCGCGACGTCAAAGCCTTCATCGCGACGGCCGCGTCGCTGGTGCGGCCGGGCGGCGTTCTCGTCGCGGCGACGATCAACCGAACGCTGAAGAGCTATGCGCTGGCGATCGTTGGCGCCGAATATGTCCTGCGCTGGCTGCCGCGCGGCACGCATGATTGGGAGCATTTCGTCACGCCGCGCGAATTGCGGCTGGCGCTGCGGGCCGGTAGCTTGAAAATCCTCGAGGAGACCGGCGTGACCTATAGCCCGCTGACCGGCACGTGGCGGCGCAGCCGCGACCTCGACGTGAATTACATGATCGCCGCCGAGCGCAGGGCCTGAAGGCCCAAGGCGTAATCGCGCTTTGCTTCGGCCGCCGCGAGAACGCGCTCCATCACCTCGGCCCAATCGCCGCGCGTTCGCTGCCGGAACAGCCGCATCGTCGGATACCAGGGCGAATCCTTGCGGTCGAGCAGCCAGCGCCAATCCGGAACTTTCTTCAGCAGCAAGAAGGTCGGACGGCCCAGCGCACCGGCCAGATGCGCGACCGACGTATCGCAGGCAATCACGAGATCGAGCGCCTGCATCACCGCCGCCGTATCGACGAAGGCGTCCGGACCCGCGTCGAAGTCGGTCCCCAGCGTCTCGATCTTGAGCTCTGCCGCCGCGAGCTCATCCAGCCCATCGTGCTTCTGCAGGCTGATGAAGCGGACGTCCCGCGCCCCGGCCAGCGCGGCGAAAGCCGCCAGCGGCACCGATCGCGCCGGATCGGCCTTCGGATTGGGATTGCCGTGCCAGCAAAGGCCGACCTTGAAGGTGGAAGGATCGCCCGAGTTCGCCAGGCGCTCGGCCCATTTGGCGGCGAGCGCGGGCTCGGGAGCGAGGTAAGGCGTCCGCGCCGGAACGTTGGCAAGCCCTGTCTTCAATGCGCGCGGCAGACTGGAGAGGGCAACCTGACTGTCGAAGCGTTCGTGCGGGCCAAGATCGTCGACGCATCGCACCTGCGGCATCAGCCCGCGCAGCAGACGGATCATCTTGCTGCGGCAGAAAAAAGTGACATCGATACCGGCCTTGGCCAGCAGCGGTAGATAGCGGCAGAACTGTAACGTGTCGCCAAGGCCCTGCTCGTCGAAGACGATGAGCTTTTCGCCCGGATGCGACGTCCCCTGCCATTGCGGAATGGGGAATTTCAGCGCGTTCTGGGGCGTCGTGCCGCAAGCCCAGCGATATTCGTACCCGTCCCAGCCGTTGCGGAAATCGCCGCGCAGCAATTGCAGCGCACCCTTGTTGTTACGCGCATGGGCGTTGTCCGGCGCGAGCGCGAGCGCGGCGTCGAAAGCAACGTCCGCCGCATCGAAGGCACTCGTTTCCTTGAGCGCCACGCCGCGCCCGACGAGCGCCGCCGGATAGTCCGGCCGCAGCGCCAGCGCGCGATCGAAGGATGCGAGCGCCGCCTCCGGCCCCGCCGTTTTCGTCAGCGCCGTGCCGCGATTGAACCAGGCTTCGGGAAAATCCGGCCGCGTCGCCAGCGCCTGATCGAAGACCGCGACCGCACCGGGAAGATCGCCAAGCTCGATCAGCACGACGCCGAGATTGTTGAGAAGCTCGGGATGGCCGGGGAAGCGCGTGAGCGCTTCGACATAGGCCGCGCGCGCGGCCTCATGGCGTTCCAGCCTGCTGAGGATGTTGGCGCGATCGAGCAGCGCCTCATAATAATCCGGCTTGAGACGGAGCGCTTCCTCAAGAAATTTCAGCGCGCCATCGGAATTGCCGCTCTCGGAAAGGATGATCGCTCCGGCGCGCAAAGCCTCGGGATAGGCGGGCTGCAATCGCAGGGCGTGATCGAAGGCGGCGATAGCCGCGCCGCTGCGGCCGAGAGCCCGCAGAACAAGACCGTGATTGTAATAGGCCGCCGGGTCCGCAAGCCCAAGTTTTTCCGCCTCATCGAAGGCCGCCGCGGCTTCCTCGAAGCGGCCGAGCATTTGCAGCACGCGCGCCAGCCGCACGATCGCGTCGAGGAAATCGGGCCGCAAGGCGCGCGCTTGCGCGAACCACGGCACTGCGGCCGCCCAGGCTTCCGCCCCGAGATGAATGAGGCCGGCAAGCTGACAGCGCTCCGGGCTGCCGATATTCGCCGGATCGAGGCCCGCCAGCGGCGCGAGCGCCTCATCCTTGCGGCCCTGCCGCAACCGGTCCGCGGCCTCGTTCAGCGCGGCGTCGAGATCGAGGCCCAAGCCGAGGCGCGGCGCCGGGCCGCGTTTCGCGGGGATTGCATCGTGGGCGAATGACATGAGGCGGCTCCGCCTTACGAAACCGGCACTCTCCGCAATAGGGCTTGTGCGGGACTTACGCGCGACCCGGAGCGCACGATTTATTCAGGTCTTCTTAGTTCAGGTCTTCCGGCACGAGCGGCAACGGCAGGATGGCAATGCCCTCCTCGTGCAAGGCTTTGGCCTCCTCGAGCGTCGCCTCGCCGCGAATCGCTCGCTCCTCGCCCGAGCCTTCGGCGATCCGCCGCGCCTCCTCGGGAAAGCGGGCGCCGACATCTTCGGTCACGCCCATCACATACTGGCGCAGAGCGCGCAGTCCGGCGATTTGACGGGCGCGAAGCTCGGCGGCGTCAGCGGGTGCGTCGATACTTTCGCCATGTTTGACCGCCGGCGCCATGATCGCCTTGCCGACCACGGACGAGCCGCAAATCGGACAAGCGATCTGATCCTGCGCAGCCTGCGCGTCATAACTCGCAGCGCTGGGAAACCAGGAATCGAATTCGTGGCCGTTGGCGCATTTCAGGGCATATTTGATCATCGCGCCGCGTCAACCAAAGCCGTCTCAAGCCCGCCCCGCGCATCGAGATCATAGAGATCGTCACAGCCCCCGATAGGCGTCTTGCCGAAGAAAATCTGCGGCACCGTATAGCGGCCGCCGGCGCGGGCCGTCATGGTCGCGCGCGCTTCCGCATCGCCATCGACGGAAATTTCCGTGAATTCAAGGCCGCGCTCGCGGAGCAGCGCCTTGGCCCGCCGGCAATAGGGGCAGGAAGCAGTTGTGTAGATGACGATATCGACCGGCTGCGGCATTGAATCAACCTCTTGGGATTGCTGAGTATATGGTGTCTCAGGCGGCGCCGACAACTCTGGCGAAGACCAGCACGTCGACGCGCGCCGCTCCCGCCCGAAGCAGGACGCGGGCCGCGGCATTGAGCGTCGCGCCGGAGGTGAGCACATCGTCGATGAGCACGATCTTGCGACCTGCAACCGCTGCCGCCTCCGGCACGGCGAAGGCGCCCTGCACGTTTTCGGCGCGCCGGGCGCGGCTGAGGCCGACCTGCGGCCGTGTCGGCTTGATCCGCTTCAAGGCAAAAGGGTCCGCCGTCTTTCCACTCAAGTGGGCAACGACTTGCGCCAGCGCATGGGCCTGATTGAACTGCCGCCACATCAGCCGGTGCCGATGCAGCGGCACCGGCACGAGCAGATCGGCCTCCGCCAGAAGCTCCGCTCCGGCGCGCGCCATCCAGCGGCCGAGCGGTTTCGCCAGCTCCATCCGGTCGCCGTATTTCAGCCGGTGAACCAGGTCGCGCACCGGGCCATCCTCGAAGCGCGCGACGGCGCGGGCGCGGTGATAGACGGGCGGATTGGCGATCGCTTCCGGCGATTGCAGGCCGGGCACGCCGAGATCATACGCGAAGGGCGTGCCAAGCCGCTCGCAATAAGGTTTCTCGATGAAGCCGATGCCGCGCCAGCAGGCGGGGCAAAGCGCGCCATGCGCCGCCACCGCCGTGCGGCAGACGAGACAGGACGGAGGGAAGACCACGTCGAGCGCGGCACTGGCCAATGCCCCGCCATGCTTCCAAGCATGCGTCGCCCATTCGCGCAGCAAGGGCGTCGCCGGGCCGGTCGCGGAGGAGACGTCGGTCATGACACCAGCATAGGTCAGGTTTTCCGGAGTACTAGAAGTTTTCACGACGAGATCGCGCGCCTGAGGTAAAAGGCGCATGTGGCACAGAACAGTTTTCTCATCTTCGACCGCGCCTTGCAGCGCCGCCGCCTCGCCCGCGCGCTGGCGGCGGGGCCCGCCGATTTTCTGCTCGCGCGGGCAACGGACGAGATTCTGGAACGCCTCAGCGCGGTCACACGGCGCTTTTCCGCCATCGTCGACATCGGCACGCCGCTGCCGCTGCTGGCCCAAGCCCTCGCCGCCGCCTATCCCGCCGCGCGGATCACGCGGCTCGCGCCACTTGTGCAGACGGCGGGGACGGACCGCCTTGTCGGCGATGCCGAGCTTTTGCCCTTCGCGCCGAATACGTTCGATCTCGCCGTCTCGGCGCTGGCGCTGCAGGACGTCAACGATCTGCCCGGCGCGCTCGCGCAAATCCGCCGTGCGCTGAAGCCGGACGGACTGTTTCTCGGCTGCCTCGTCGGCGGCGCGAGCCTGCGCGAATTGCGCGCCGCGCTGGCCGAAGCCGAGAGCGAAATCGCGGGCGGCGTCTCGCCCCGCATCGCGCCCTTCGCCGATCTGCGCGACATGGGCGGCTTGCTACAACGCGCCGGCTTCGCCCTGCCCGTCACCGATGTCGAAACGCTGACTGTACGTTATTCGCATCTCTTCGCGCTGCTCGCCGATCTGCGGGCGATGGGCGCGACCAATGCGCTTGTCGAGCGGCTGCGCCGGCCGGCACGGCGGGCGCTGTTTCTGCGCGCGGCAGAGATTTACGCGCGCGACAATGCCGATGCCGATGCCGATGGGCGGCTGCGCGCGACCTTTGAGATCGTCTTCCTCTCCGGCTGGGCGCCGCACGAGAGTCAGCAGAAGCCGCTGAAGCCGGGCAGCGGAAAAATCTCGCTCGCAGAGGTTTTGCGTCGGACTTAGTGTCCGACAAGCTCCCAGGTGACGCGCACCTGCGAATCGTAGCTCAGCGTGCCGGGCTCGATCGGCACAGCCGCATCGGAAGCGAATGTCGCGGTCTTAGCGAAGACGCGCGGGCGATAGCCGCCCTCATCATTCGGCGCAATTTCGAGCACTCGGCCGAGGCTCACGCCCGCCGCCGGCAGATAGGCCTTGGCGGCACGCAAGGCGTCGCGGAACGCGGCATCATAGAGTTTGGCGTTAAGCTCATCCTCGCGGCTGTAGCCGAAGCTGATGCCCTGAAATTCGTTCGCCCCCTTGT
The DNA here is from genome assembly GCF_004135935.1 of Methylovirgula ligni. Lineage (NCBI taxonomy): Bacteria > Pseudomonadati > Pseudomonadota > Alphaproteobacteria > Hyphomicrobiales > Beijerinckiaceae > Methylovirgula > Methylovirgula ligni. The sequence goes on from NZ_CP025086.1 coordinate 778,477, forward strand.
CGATCAGGCTGGCGGCCAGCGCGCCGGCCTTGTCGATCGCCCGCACGCGGATCGTCAGGCTGTTGCGCGCCTGATAGCCGCGCAGCTTTTGCGTCGTGCCGCGCCCGACGGCGTCGGAAATAGTGTCGTAGACCGGATTCAGCGACACCTCGCTGGTCTGCACGTCCTTCGGGTCGATCCCCTGCGTCTTGACCGCATCGATCACGGCCTGCGCCGCCTCGGCATTCGCGGCAGCGGCGGCAGCCGCTTTCGGCCGCTCGGTCACGACCGCAAGCGAAAGCACCGCATAATCCGGCGCGACCTCGGTATGCGCATGGCCGACGACGACGATATGCGGCACCGAATCGACGAGCGCCGCCTGCGCCGAGGCGGCGCCCGGCAGCGACAGGGCGAAGAGGAGCGCGAGGGCGGGAGGGGCAAAAGCCATGGATTCAAGTCCTTCGCAGGGCGAGGTGGAGAAATCTGTCGGCGGATGCTACATGACAGCGATGAATTTAACGGCCGACCTCCTCCCATCTTCCGCGCCGGTGCGGCGAGATGATGACGCCACGCTCACGCCGCCCCGGGTCTCGCTGGCCGGGGCGACGCGCGCCGAGCTGGCCGAGACCCTGCGGGCTCATGGCGTGCCGGAACGCGAGGTCAAGATGCGCGTCGCGCAGCTCTGGCACTGGATTTACTTCCAGGGCGCGAGCAGCTTCGACGCCATGCTGAACATCGGCAAGGGCCTGCGCAGCGCACTCGCGGCGCACGAGAACCTGGCACGCCCGCAGGTCGTCACCGAACAGGTGTCGCAGGACGGCACGCGCAAATGGCTGCTGCGTCTCGCCCCGGTCGATGCCAACGATAAGGGCGCTGAAGTCGAGTGCGTCTACATTCCGGAGAGCGATCGCGGCACGCTCTGCATTTCGAGCCAGGTCGGCTGTACGCTCACCTGCCGCTTCTGCCATACCGGAACGCAAAAGCTCGTCCGCAACCTCTCGTCGCGGGAAATCGTCGCGCAGATCATCGTCGCGCGCGAGCGGCTCGGCGATTTCGCCGGCCTGACGCCGCCGACCGATGGCCTGCTGCCGCAGGACGCGGCGCGGCCGATCACCAATATCGTCTTTATGGGCATGGGCGAGCCGCTCTATAATTTCGACAATGTGCGCGATGCCGTCGGCGTGCTCTCCGACGGCGACGGGCTTTCCGTCTCGAAGCGGCGGATCACCGTCTCGACCGCCGGCGTCGTGCCGCAAATCGAACGGCTCGGTCTGGAGGCGGGTCCCATGCTGGCGATCTCGCTGCACGCGGTGCGCGACGATCTGCGCGACGTGCTGGTGCCGCTCAACAAAAAATATCCGATCAAGGACTTGCTCGCCGCCTGCCGCGCCTATCCGTGCGCCTCGAACGCGCGCCGCATCACCTTCGAATATGTAATGCTGAAAGGCGTCAACGATTCGCCCGCCGAGGCGCGCGAACTGGTGCGCCTGCTCAAGGGCATTCCGGCAAAGATCAACCTCATCCCGTTCAACCCCTGGCCGGGCACGCAATATGAATGCTCGGACTGGGAGAAGATCGAAGCTTTTTCCGAAATCGTCTTCAACGCCGGCTACGCAAGCCCGGTACGCACGCCACGGGGCCGCGACATCCTCGCCGCCTGCGGCCAGTTGAAGAGCGAGACGGAGAAGCTGCGCGCAAGGGCGCGTCTGGCAACGGAAACGGACTAGTTCAGGCGGCCTTGCGCAGGCCCCAAATCGCGAGCAGCGCCAGCACCGCCGAAATCAAAGCGTTCCAACCGGCGAGCGAGAGGCCGAGGATGCGGATCGCCACCGCATCGCAACGCACGACTTTCTGCGTCTGCAATTGATGCAAAAAGTCCTGTACCGAATTCGCCTTGGTCAGCGTGCTGCCGGTGCAGGCGGTCGGCCCCGGCCAGAAGCGCCATTCGACGCCCGCGTGATAGATGCCAAAACCCGCGCTGAACGCGAAGATCAGAAACAGCAGGACAAAGCCGACGCGCGTCAAGCCGCGCGACTGATTCACCGCGAAGGCGAATGCCACGGCGGCGACCGGAACGCCCACGTAATAGGGGATGCGCTCTTTCAGGCAGAGTTCGCAGGGCGCGTAGCCGAAAGCCTGGAAGATCCAGGCGCCGCCAATCGTCGCGGCGGCGATCAGGAGGATCAGGCCCGCAACGTGCGCGGCCTGCACATTTCGAAAATCCGTCGCGGTCACTTTCCCCTCACGCCAGATGCGCGGCGATGACAAAGCCGAGAATTACGGCGGCAGCAAGAAGCAGCAGAAAATAGCCGAAGTATTTCTCCAGCAGTCCGTTGATCGGCGCGCCATAGCGATTGAGCAAGGCGGCTTCCAGAAAGAAGCGCGCACCGCGGGTGATGAGCGAGAGCAGAATAAAAAGCGGCAGGCTATAGGCGAGAAGACCGCTGGTGATCGTCACGATCTTGAACGGGATCGGCGTCATGCCCTTGATGAGGATGAAGGCCCAGCCCCAGTGCGCATAGAGCGCGCGTACTTCCTCGACCCGCGACCCGTAGCCGTAAAGATGGATGAGCCATTTGCCGAGCGTCTCATAAAGCAGCGCGCCGATGGCATAGCCGAGGATGCCCCCGGCCACGGAGGCGAGCGTTGCCACCAAGGCGTAGAAGAAGGCGCGCTTCGGACGTGCCAGCACCATCGGCACCAGGATCGTGTCCGGGGGGATGGGAAAGAACGAACTTTCAGCGAAAGCGATTGCCGCCAGCGCCCAGGTGGCATGGGGGCTGTTGGCAAGCGAAAGCGTCCATCGATAAAGTCTGTTGAACATCGGCCCTACGAAAATTGGCTTGGTCGTAGCAGGAGTCCCGTGGCGCCAATATGACCCGCTCGGGTTAACCCGCCCCTTCGATTTCCTCGCGCAGAATTTCGAGCGCCAGCCACTCTTCCTCGGCCTTGGCAAGCTCGGCCGTCGCATTGGCGAGGGCCTCAGTCGCGCTGGTGAATTTCGCCCGGTCGCTGCGGTAAAGTTCGGCATCCGCCAGCACGGCCTTATGCCGCGCCGCATCAGTGCGCAGTTTTTCCATCCGCGCCGGCATGGTTTCCAGCGCGTGCTTTTCCTTGAAGGACAACTTGCGTTTGCTCTTGGGCGGCGCGCCCGTGTGTCCCTTGGGGTCGGCCCTTCCCCGCGCCGACTTCAGCACCGGGGCGGCGCCGAGACCGCGGCCGCGCTGACCCACCATGTCGGAATAGCCGCCTGCATATTCCGTCCAGCGGCCGTCACCCTCGGCGACAAGCACCGAGGAGGCGACACGGTCGAGAAAATCGCGATCATGGCTGACGAGAATCACGGTGCCTTTGTAATCGGTCAGCAATTCCTGCAGCAGGTCGAGCGTTTCGAGATCGAGATCGTTGGTCGGCTCGTCGAGCACCAGCAGATTGGTCGGCTGCGCAAGAGCGCGCGCCAGCATCAGCCGGCCGCGCTCACCGCCGGATAGGCGGCCGATCGGCGTGCCTGCCTGCTCCGGGCCAAAGAGAAAGTCGCGCATATAGCCGATGACATGTTTGCGCGCGCCCGCGACCTCGACAAAATCGCTGCCGCCGCCGGTCAGGGCGTCCTTCAGGCTCGTCTTCGGATCGAGCGAGGTGCGGTTCTGGTCGAGGCTCGCCATGGCGAGGCCAGCGCCCTGCTTCACCTCGCCCGTATCCGGCGCGAGCACGCCGGTGAGAAGGTTGATGAGCGTCGTCTTGCCCGCGCCATTGGCGCCGACGAGGCCGAGCCGGTCGCCGCGCAGAATCCGCACCGAGAAATCCCGGACGATGGGCCGGGTGTCATAGGCTTTGGCGATGTCGCGCGTCTCGATGACCAGCGCGGGCGTGGCGCCGGTTTCGCTGGCGGCGAATTTCACCTGGCCAACCGCGCGTTGGTGCTCGCGATGCGCCTTGCGCAAGCCCTGAAGATCGCCGAGCCGCTTCTGGTTTCGCTTGCGCCGGGCGGTGACGCCGTAGCGCAGCCAGTCTTCCTCGGCCGCGATCTTGCGCGCGAGCTTATGCTGTTTCAGTTCCTCTTCTTCGAGCATCTGATCGCGCCAGGCCTCGAATTCGGCGAAGCCACGGTCGCGGTTGAAGGTGATGCCACGATCGAGCCAGACGGTTTTCCGCGTCAGATTGTGCAGGAAGCGCCTGTCGTGGCTGATGAGCACGAGGGCCGAACGCAGCGAGGCGAGCTTGGCCTCCAGCCATTCGATGGCCGGCAGATCGAGGTGATTGGTCGGCTCATCGAGGAGCAGAATATCGGGCTCGGGCGCGAGAACCCGCGCCAGCGCCACGCGCCGCGCTTGGCCGCCCGACAGCAGCGCCGGGTTCTCGTCACCGCTCAGGCCAAGCTCATTCAGCAGGGCACGGCCGACGTACAGGCCATCGACCGGGTTCAGACCCTCGACGACATAATCCAGCGCCGTGGCGAAGCCGGAAAAGTCCGGCTCCTGCGGCAGATAGCGCAGGCTGGCATCGGGCTGGAGAAAGCGGCGCCCGCTGTCCGCCTCGATCAGCCCGGCGGCGATCTTGAGAAGGGTCGATTTGCCCGAGCCGTTGCGGCCGACAAGGCAGAGCCGCTCGCCGGCGCCGACCGTAAGCTCGGCCTCGGTCAAAAGCGGCGTGCTGCCAAAGCTGAGACGAATGGATTGGAGGGTGAGGAGCGGAGCGGCCATGAACGCGATTTAATCTTTCAACTGTCCGTGAAAGCCGGGCGGCGGCGTAACCTTTTGCCGGCTGGGCCCGTATCTCCTAACGAATGGCGGCAAGAAGCGCGAGGGCCGCCCGAGACTCGAGGACGCAAAATGCTGACCCGCAGAGGTTTTTCCATCGCCGCAGCAGGGGTCGCCGCTCTCGGCTTCACCCGTCTGGCCCACGGACAGGCCGCCAAAGCCGCGCCGAGCTACGAAGTCACCCATACCGACGCGGAATGGCGCCAGCTTTTGACGCCCGATCAATACGGGGTGCTGCGCCAGAAAGACACCGAGCGCGCCTTCACCAGCCCGCTGCTGAACGAGCATCGCGCCGGCGTTTTTGCCTGCGCCGGCTGTAACTTGCCGGCCTTCTCGTCGAAAACCAAGTTCGACAGCGGCACCGGCTGGCCGAGTTTCTGGGCGCCGCTGCCCAATGCGGTGAACGAGGCTGAGGACAATTCCTTCGGCATGGTGCGCACGGAGATTTCGTGCCGGCGCTGCGGCGGCCATCTGGGCCATGTCTTCGATGACGGGCCGAAGCCGACCGGCCTGCGCTATTGCATGAACGGCGTCGCGCTGAAGTTCATTCCCGACAAAGCCGCCTGAGGAGAGGCCATGCTGATTGCGGTCATCGCCTATCTCGGCGGCGTGTTGACGATCCTCAGCCCGTGCATTCTGCCGGTGCTGCCCTTCGTCTTCGCCCGGGCTGACCAGCCTTTCCTGAAGGCCGGGCTGCCGCTCCTCGCCGGCATGGCGCTGACCTTCGCCGCCGTGGCGACGCTTGCCGCGGTCGGGGGCGGCTGGGCCGTGCGTGCCAATGAACTCGGCCGCGACGCCGCGCTGGTGCTGCTGGCCATATTCGGCGTGACCCTGCTTATCCCCTCGATTGCCGACAGATTGACCCGGCCGATTGTCGCACTCGGCGACCGGCTGTCGCAATCGGCGGCGACCGAAGCGCACGCCGGCGAAAAGATTCTCTCCTCTTTCGTGCTGGGCATTGCCACGGGTCTGCTCTGGGCGCCATGCGCCGGGCCGATCCTCGGCCTCGTTCTGACGGGCGCGGCATTGCAAGGCGCCAATGCCAAAACCTCGCTCCTGCTGCTCGCCTATGCGGCCGGCGCGGCGACCTCGCTGGCCTGCGCTCTGCTGATTGGCGGGCGCGTCTTCGCCACGATGAAACGCGCGCTCGGCGCAGGCGAATGGGTGCGCCGCGGACTGGGCATCGCGGTGCTCGCCGGTGTCGCCGCAATCGCGTTGGGTTTCGACACCGGTTTTCTGGCCCGGCTTTCGGCCGCGCCGACCAATGCGCTGGAGCAGGCGCTGATCGAAAAGGCTACGCCAGCGAAGCCGGCAACGCCCGTCGTCATGAGCGACGGCGCGGGCGCGATGATGATGTCGTCGCACCATCCCACCGCTGCGACGGCTCTGCCTATCGAGGGCATCATGCCCTCGCTCGCGGGCGCGACGCAATGGCTGAACTCGCCGCCGCTGACTGCGGAAGGCTTGCGCGGAAAAGTCGTGCTGGTCGATTTCTGGACTTACTCCTGCATCAATTGCCTGCGCACGCTGCCTTACGTCCGCGCCTGGGCCGAAAAGTACAAAGACAAGGGCCTCGTCGTCATCGGCGTACACGCGCCGGAATTCGCCTTCGAAAAGAATATCGACAACGTGCGCCGCGCGGTCGGCGAACTCGGCATCACCTATCCCGTCGCGATCGACAATGATTATGCGATCTGGCAGGGGTTCAACAACGAATTCTGGCCCGCGCATTATTTCATCGATGCGCAAGGCCGCATCCGCCACCATCATTTCGGCGAAGGCGATTACGCCGGGTCGGAGAAAATCATCCAGCAGCTTCTGGCCGAAGCGGGACGGAACACTGATGCCGCCAACATTGACGCAGGCAACATCGTCAAAGTCTCGGCTGGCGGCGCCGAGGCCGCGCCGGATATGGCGGACGTGCAATCGCCCGAAACCTATATCGGTTATGATCGGGCGCAGAATTTTGCTTCGACGGAGAATGCGGCGCGGAACATGCCGCATGTCTACGCACTCGCGCCGAAACTCGCGCTAAACCAATGGGGCCTGACCGGCGATTGGACGGTCGGTGGCGAGCACGCGGCCCTCAATGCGCGGGACGGCTGGATCACCTACCGGTTTCACGCGCGGGATTTACACCTCGTGCTGGGGCCGGGCGAAGCCGGCAAGCCAGTGCGCTTTCACATTCTTATCGATGGCCACACGCCGGGCGCCGATCACGGCGCCGATGTGGACGCTACGGGCAACGGGACGGTAACGGAGCAGAGGCTTTATCAACTGGTCCGGCAAAAGGGCTCCGTCACAGACCGTACATTCGAAATTCAATTTCTCGACCCCGGCGTCGAGGCTTTCGCTTTCACATTCGGATAGGAGGCGCTTATGTCACAACGACACATGATTTTGGGCCTCGGCGCGGCGGCGCTGATCGCAACCGGAGCCCTGTGGTCAAGCTCGCATGGCAGCGCCGCACCGGCGATGCGTGTGCCGGCGCCCGCCATTGATGAGGCGCCGCAAGCGGAAAGCGAAACCGCCGTCGTCGCCGGCGGCTGTTTCTGGGGCGTGCAAGGCGTCTTTCAGCATGTGAGGGGCGTCGCGCAGGCGCTCTCCGGCTATTCTGGCGGCAGCGCGGCGAACGCGCATTACGAGCTTGTCGGCACCGGCCAGACCGGCCATGCGGAATCCGTGCGGATCACCTTCGATCCGCGGATCGTCAGCTACGGGCAGATCCTGCAGATCTATTTCTCGGTCGCGACCGATCCGACGGAGTTGAACCGGCAAGGCCCGGATGTCGGCAGTCAATACCGCTCGGTCATTTTCGCCGCGGGGGATAGCCAGAGAAAGGTCGCCTCGGCCTATATCGCGCAACTGGACAAGGCGCATATCTTCGACGCGAAGATCGAGACGCACGTCGATCCGTTCAAGAGCTTCTATCCGGCCGAAGCCTATCATCAGGATTTCGCGACGCTGCATCCCGACGATGGCTATATCGCCGAGAACGATCTGCCGAAGATCGACAATTTGCGCCGTCTGTTCCCGGCGCTCTATCAGGCAGAGCCGAGACTGGTGGGAACGGCAGCGGAATAGAGGCTCGCGCGTCATGGCCGGCCTTGTGCCGGGCATCCACGCCGTGCCGCTGCACATAACGCGAAAGGTTTGCGCACCCCGATTACGTGGATGGCCGGGACAAACCCGGCCATGACAATCTGGTGCGCCGAGGCAGATGCTTACAGCTTCAGCGCCGCCTTCAGCTCATTGAGCTGATCGCGCTTCTCCGTCGCGACGCGGCGCGCCTCGTTGGACTTCGCGTCGGCGACGTCTTCTTCTGCATTCTTGAGATCGGCGTCGAGCTTGGCGGCATCGAGTTCCTCGAGCGCGATGGCCTGCTCGGCGAGGATCGTCAAGCCGTCCGGCGCGATCTGCGCGAAGCCGCCACGGACGAAGAGCCGCGTCTTCTGCGACTGCGATTGATCGTATTCAATGATGCCCGGCTTCAGCAAAGCGAGCGTCGGCGCATGGTCCTTCAGCACCGTGAACTCGCCCTCGACGCCAGGGACGACGACCGCCTCGACCTCGCCCGAGAAGACAAGTTTTTCCGGCGAGACGAGTTCAAAGGGAAAAGTCGGCATGATCAGTTCTCACCCTTTTAGCCGCGCCGCGTAACGAGCAGACCGGCCAGTGCGCCGAGCACGCCGCCGGCAACCGTGTAAATAGCAATATGCTGAATCTGGGTGTTGGTCAGGGGGCCGGTGTCGTGCGCCCCGGCGGCATGATCGCCCTGAACCTCGATCGACATCGGCCCGAGTTTGAGTTCGGCCGCTTCCGGCCGCGTGAGCCAGCCGACGAGCGCGCCCAGCCCCAATCCGACGATCAGAAACAGGACGCGTGTGTTCATGTCAGGCGGCTTCCTTTGCGAGACGCTCGGCCTTCTGCACCGCTTCGTCGATCGAACCGACCATGTAGAAAGCGGCTTCCGGCAGATTGTCGTACTTGCCCTCGATCAGGCCCTTGAAGCCCTTGATCGTGTCGGCGAGCGACACGAGCTTGCCGGGTGAGCCAGTGAAAACTTCCGCGACGTGGAAAGGTTGCGACAGGAAGCGTTCGATTTTGCGGGCGCGGGCGACGGTCAGCTTGTCCTCTTCGGAAAGCTCGTCCATGCCCAGGATGGCGATGATGTCCTGCAGCGACTTATAGCGCTGGAGGATCTGCTGCACCTGGCGGGCGACATTGTAATGCTCCTCGCCGACGACGAGCGGCGAGAGCATGCGCGAGGTCGAGTCGAGCGGATCGACCGCCGGATAGATGCCCTTTTCCGCGATGGTGCGCGAGAGCACGGTGGTCGCGTCGAGATGGGCGAAGGAGGCCGCGGGGGCCGGGTCGGTCAAATCGTCGGCCGGGACATAAATCGCCTGCACCGAGGTGATCGAGCCCTTGTTGGTCGTCGTGATGCGCTCCTGCAGATCGCCCATGTCGGTCGCAAGCGTCGGCTGATAGCCGACGGCCGACGGAATGCGGCCGAGCAGCGCCGACACTTCCGAGCCCGCCTGAGTGAAGCGGAAGATGTTGTCAACGAAGAACAGAACGTCCTGGCCCTTGTCGCGGAAATCTTCCGCCACGGTGAGGCCGGAGAGCGCGACGCGCATGCGCGCGCCCGGCGGCTCGTTCATCTGGCCATAGACGAGGGCGCATTTCGAACCCGCGGCCGAACCGTTGTTTTCATGCGGATCGACGTTGACCTTCGACTCGATCATCTCGTGGTAGAGGTCGTTGCCCTCGCGCGTGCGCTCGCCGACACCGGCGAAGACGGAATAGCCGCCGTGCGCCTTGGCGATATTGTTGATGAGTTCCATGATCAGCACGGTCTTGCCGACGCCGGCGCCGCCGAAGAGGCCGATCTTGCCGCCCTTCGCATAAGGCGCGAGCAGATCGACGACCTTGATGCCGGTTTCGAGAATCTGCGCTTCCGTCGCCTGATCGGCATAGGAGGGCGCCGGCTGATGGATGGCGCGGCGGGCCGTGGTCTGGATCGGACCGGCCTCATCGACCGGCTGGCCGATGACGTTCATGATGCGGCCCAGCGTCTCGTCGCCGACGGGCACGCTGATCGGCGCGCCGGTGTCGATGACCTCCTGGCCGCGCACGAGACCTTCGGAGACGTCCATCGCGATGGTGCGTACCGTGTTCTCGCCGAGGTGCTGCGCCACTTCGAGCACCAGGCGGTTGCCGCCGTTCTGCGTCTCAAGCGCGTTCAAGATCGCCGGCAGGTGATCGTCGAACTTGACGTCGATGACGGCGCCAATCACCTGGGTGATGTGACCAATGGACTTGGTTTCGTCGGCCATGCTTCGTCCTCTTTAGAGCGCCTCGGCGCCGGAGATGATTTCGATGAGTTCTTTCGTAATCATCGCCTGACGTGTGCGGTTGTATTTCAATGTCTGCTTCTTGATCATTTCACCGGCGTTGCGCGTGGCGTTGTCCATCGCGCTCATCCGCGCGCCCTGCTCGGAGGCGGCGTTTTCGAGAAGCGCGCGGAACACCTGCACCGAGATATTGCGCGGCAAAAGCTGGGAGAGAAGCTCGTTCGGCTCGGGCTCCGTCTCGTAATGGACGGACGCGTGGCCGCCACCGCCCGGAAGCTCCGCCGGGATGATCTGTAACGCCGTCGGGATCTGCGCGATCACCGAGCGGAAGCGCGAGAAGAACAGCGTCGCGACGTCGAACTCGCCCTTTTCGAAAAGAGCGATGATCTTGCGGCCGATCTCGTCGGCATTGCCGAAGCCGAGCTGGCGCACGCCGCGCAATTCGATGGTTTCGATGATCTGCGCGCCGAACTGGCGCTTCAGAAGCTCGTAGCCCTTACGCCCGACGCACAGGATCTTGACCGTCTTGCCCTGCGCCTGAAGCTCCACCGCCTTGTCGCGCGCGAGACGCGCGATCGAGGAATTGAAAGCGCCGCAGAGGCCGCGCTCGGCCGTGCAGACGATAAGAAGCTGGCGGGCATCGCTGCCCGTACCGCCGAGCAGCGGCGGCTTGGTACCGCAGAAGCCGGCGGAAACGCCGGTCAGTACTTTTTCCATACGCTCGGCGAAGGGCCGCGCCGCCTCGGCCGCCAATTGCGCGCGGCGCAGCTTGGCCGCGGCGACCATCTGCATCGCCTTGGTGATCTTCTGCGTCGCCTTGACCGAGGCGATGCGATTGCGCAGGTCCTTCAACGAGGGCATGTCGGCTCCGCTCTCAGTTCAACGCGTTGCTGCCTCACGCGAAGGATTTGGCGTAGGTCTCAACGATCGATTTCAGCTTGGCGGCCGAATCGTCCGAAAGATCCTTCGAATCGCGGATCGTCGCCAGAAGATCCGGGTGGCTGGAGCGCAGCAGCGCCAGCAGCCCATCCTCGAACGGCTTGACGCGGTTGACCGGCAGCGCATCGAGATAGCCGTTGACGCCGGCGTAGATGACGGCGACCTGCTCCTCGATCTTCAGCGGCGAGAACTGCGCCTGCTTCAGAAGCTCCGTGAGGCGCGAACCGCGCGCCAGCAGCCGCTGCGTCGTCGCGTCGAGATCGGAGCCGAACTGCGCGAACGCGGCCATCTCGCGATATTGCGCCAGCTCGCCCTTGATCTTGCCGGCGACCTTTTTCATCGACTTCGTCTGCGCCGAGGAGCCGACGCGCGAGACCGAGAGGCCGACGTTCACCGCCGGACGGACGCCTTGATAGAAGAGGTCCGTCTCCAGGAAGATCTGGCCGTCGGTGATCGAGATGACGTTGGTCGGAATATAGGCCGAAACGTCGTTGGCCTGCGTCTCGATGACCGGCAGCGCGGTGAGCGAGCCATTGCCGTGCTCGTCGTTGAGCTTGGCGGCGCGCTCCAGCAGGCGCGAGTGGAGATAGAACACGTCGCCCGGATAGGCTTCGCGACCCGGCGGGCGGCGCAGCAGCAGCGACATCTGGCGATAGGCGACGGCCTGCTTCGAGAGATCGTCATAGACGATCAGCGCGTGCATGCCGTTGTCGCGGAAATACTCGCCCATGGCGCAGCCGGCGAACGGCGCCAGGAACTGCATCGGCGCGGGGTCGGAAGCCGTGGCGGCGACGACGATCGAATATTCGAGCGCGCCATGCTCTTCGAGCACTTTGACGAATTGCGCGACTGTCGAGCGCTTCTGGCCGACGGCGACATAGACGCAATAGAGCTTGGCGCTTTCGTCGGTGCCCTGATTGATCGACTTCTGATTGAGGATCGCATCGAGCGCCACGGCGGTCTTGCCGGTCTGGCGGTCGCCGATGATGAGCTCGCGCTGGCCGCGGCCGATCGGGATCAGCGCGTCGATCGCCTTGAGGCCGGTGGACATCGGCTCATGCACCGATTTGCGCGGAATGATGCCGGGCGCCTTGACGTCGACGCGGGCGCGGCGCTGGGCGTTGATCCGGCCCTTGCCGTCGATGGGATTGCCGAGCGCGTCGACGACGCGGCCGAGCAGCTCCTTGCCGACCGGAACGTCAACGATGGCGCCGGTGCGCTTGACGGTCTGGCCTTCCTTGATGTCGCGGTCGGAGCCGAAAATGACGATGCCGACGTTGTCGCTCTCGAGGTTCAGCGCCATGCCGCGCACGCCGCTCTCGAAGGCGACCATTTCACCGGCCTGGACATTGTCGAGGCCATAAACACGGGCGATGCCGTCACCGACCGAAAGAACCTGACCTACCTCGGTGACTTCAGCCTCAGTCCCGAAATTGGCGATCTCTTTTTTCAGGATCGATGAAATCTCTGCGGCGCGGATATCCATCAGCCGACCTCTTTCAAACGTGTGCGGAGAGAATTGAGCTTGGTTTTGAGCGAGCCGTCGATCATGCGCGAGCCGAGCTTGACGACAAGGCCGCCGATGATGCCGGGATCGACCTTCAAGGCGAGCGCGACGGATTTGCCTCCGGTCGCTTCGGCGAGGGCGCTTTTCAGCGCCTCGACATGCGCGTCCTTCAGCGGCACGGCGGCGGTCACTTCGGCGCGGATACGGCCCTTGTCCTGATCGTCGAGCTTGTGGAAATCGGCGATGATGTCGCCGATATGGGTGAGCCGGCGCTTCAGCGCGACGAGCTTCACGAAATTGGCGGAAATGCCGGAAATGCCGGCCTGGGCGAGAATGTCGTTCAGCGCCCTTAATTGCTCCTCGGCGGAATAGATCGGCGCCGAGACGAATCTCTTGAGATCCTTGCTCCCGGCGACCAGCGCCGCGAAATTTTCAAGGTCCTTGGCGACCTGATCGGTCAGGCCCTGCTCCTTGGCGAGCTCATAGAGCGCCACGGCATAGCGGCCACCTACTCCCGATACGATGCTTTCGTCTTGCGCCAAGACAATTAACCCTTGAATCCGAAGGCGAAATGGCCCGGCTTCCAAGAGTTCGCGCAGCAATTCGCGACCAACCGCAAGCGGGCAAGAGAAAGCCAGGTTTGGGCGCGAAACTCGCCATCCCTCCCAAGGCGAGCGGTCCCTAACATATGGCTTTTTTGCGCGCAACCCGTCCACGGGTGCATAAAGCCGCGGCAGTCTCTCCCCTCATCGGGACGCTGGCCACATGCGGGCTTTTGCCTATATTTTGCGCGAGACTTGGAGCAGTGTCATGGCCGCAGCCGTAACCTCGATCGTTCTCGATACGCCGGCGGCGGATTTCCGCCTGCCCGCGACCGACGGCAAAACCTACTCGCTCGCCGATGTTGCCGGCGAAAAGGCGAGCGTCATCGTCTTCATCTGCAATCATTGTCCCTATGTGATCGCGGTGATAGACCGCCTCGTCGCCGATGCGCGGCTGCTGCTCGCGGAAGGGATTGGTTTCGCCGCGATCTGCTCGAACGACGCCAAGGCCTATCCCGAGGATTCTTTCGAGAAAATGCGCCGCTTCGCCGAAAAGCATAAATTCCCCTTCCCTTATCTCCACGACGAGAGCCAGAAGGTCGCGCATGCCTATGACGCGGTCTGCACACCGGATTTCTTCGGCTTCGACCGGCATTTGAAACTCAAATATCGCGGCCGGCTCGACGAGGGCCGCACCAGTCCGCCGCCGGCGGGCGCGCGGCGCGAATTGCTCGATGCCATGCGGCTCATCGCCAGAACCGGCCATGCGCCGGACCACCAGATTCCATCGATCGGCTGTTCGATCAAATGGAAGACAAATTCCTGAATTGGAGATGCAAATGACTACGCTCGAAGTTGGCGAAGGATTCGAGGTTTTTCTCGCCGATAACCAAAAGGCCTTCGGCGCCGTGCGCGAAGTCTCGCGCAACCGGCAGGACATTATCGTCTATGTCGAAAATGCCGGGGATTTCGTCATCCCGGCCGCGGCGGTTACGGCCGTCCATGCGCAGAAGGTGATCGTCGACCGGCACAAGCTCGAACCGCGCCTGATCGAAGCCATCGCCCGCGCGCACGCGGCCGAGGACCCGAATATCTAAAGGGTCGCCGCTCTTCTCACATGAAATTCTGCGGATCGACATCGACGGCGACGCGTACCCCGCCGCGCTCGGGTGGCGCGGTCGCCAGCATGGCGCGCAGAAAGCCCTGAAGGTCGGCGCTCTTCGGCGCCCGCACCAGCAGCCGCAAACGATGCCGGCCGCGGATGATGGCGATCGGCGCCTCGGCCGGTCCGAGCAGGCTGATCTCCTCTTCATGCGGCAGGCCGCCGAGCGCCGCGAGCCGCCATTTCGGATTCGGCGGCAGGGCATGCGCGGCGCGCACCAGAGCGCGGGCGTGATTTTCGGCCGAGGCGCGATCCTTGCCCGAGACGATGAGCGCCGCGAGCCGGCCGAACGGCGGCAGGCCGGCACGGCGGCGCTGCTCCGTCTCCTCGCTGTAGAAACGCTCCACATCTCCGGAGATGAGCGCGCGGATCACCGGATGCTCCGGCTGCCAGGTCTGCACCAGAGCTCGCCCGAGCCGCCCCAGTCGCCCGGCACGGCCCGTCACCTGCTGGAGAATTTGGAACGTGCGCTCCGCCGCGCGCGGATCGCCGTTCGAGAGGCCGACATCGGCGTCGATCACGCCGACGAGCGACAGCAGCGGAAAATTATGTCCCTTGGCGACAAGCTGCGTGCCGATAATGATGTCACAAGAGCCGTTGGCGACCGCATCGAGTTCCTGCCGCAGCCGCTCGGTGCCGCCGGGAAAATCCGACGACAGGATCAGCGCCCTGGCATCGGGCCAAAGTTTCGCGACTTCTTCCGCCAGCCGCTCGACGCCGGGGCCGCAGGGCGTCAGCGTATCGACATTGTCGCATTCCGGACAATGCTGCGGCACGCGCTCGATATGACCGCATTGATGGCAGACGAGCGCGCGGCGGAAGCGATGTTCGACGAGCCAGGAGGTGCAATTCGGGCATTGGAAACGGTGACCGCAGGCGCGGCAGAGCGTCAGCGGCGCATAGCCGCGCCGGTTGAGAAAAAGCAGCGCCTGTTCGCCGGCGGCCAGCGCCTCGCCGACAGCCGTGACGAGCGGCGGCGAAATCCAGTTGCCGCGCGGCGGCGATTGCCAGCGCAGATCGACGGCGGCGATCGTCGGCAGCTTCGCGCCGCCAAAGCGCGCGGCGAGCCGCAGATGCTTGTAGCGGCCTTGCTCGGCATTGACGCGCGATTCGATCGACGGCGTTGCCGAGGCGAGAATCACCGCCGCCTTGTCGATCTGGCCGCGCACCACCGCCATGTCGCGCGCATGATAGGAGACGCCATCGTCCTGCTTGTAGGCGGACTCGTGCTCCTCATCGACGACGAGGACGGCGAGATCGTTGAACGGCAGGAACAAAGCCGAGCGCGCACCGGCGACGACCTTCACCGCGCCTTGCGCGAGCCCGGTCCAGATGCGGGCGCGCTTGCGCGGGCTGACGCCCGAATGCCATTCCGCTGGCCGTACGCCGAAGCGCTTGGCGAATCTGTCGAGGAATTGCGCCGTCAGCGCGATTTCCGGCATCAGGATCAGCGCCTGCCGTCCCTGGCGCAGAGCTTCCGCGACGGCCTCGAAATAAACCTCCGTCTTGCCCGAGCCGGTGACGCCTTCGAGCAAAGTGACGGAAAAGCCGCGCGATTCGACCTCGGCGACGAGCGCGGCGGCGCCCCTGGCCTGATCGGCCTCGAGCTGCGGCGGGGCGAAATCCGGATCGCAGAATTCCGCGACGGGCTCTGGCGGCAGCGCCACGGCCTCCAGCGTGCCCTCATCGACGAGCGAATCGATGACGCTGGTCGAGCACGCCGCGCGTTCGGCCAATTCGCTTTTCGTTACGGCAAGGTCGCCCTCCATCGCCGCGAGGACACGGACACGGGCGGGCGTCATGCGCTTGGGCTCCGGCCCTGCCCGGCGCAAGCCAATGCGGGGCCGTTCCTCCACCGCCGCGAAGGGCGCGCGGGCGCACATGCGCAGCACCATGCCGCGCGGGCTCAAGGTCCAGCGCGCCACCCAATCGACGAAGCTGCGCAGATTTTCGCTAAGCGGCGGAATATCGAAACGGGCAGTGACCGTCTTGAGATTGCTGCCCCTGGCGCCTGCCGCGATGTCCCAAACCGCGCCGACGGTCTGCCGTGTGCCGAGCGGAACTTCGACGAAGTCGCCCACGGCGAGATCGAGCTCGTCCGGGACGCGATAGGAATAGGCTTGATCGATCGCGACGGGCACGAGAACTTCGGCCACGCGCGGCCCCTTACGACTCGTGCGCTCGCTCATGCGCGAGGCTTAGCGCGCTTTCCGACCCGATGGAATCATCTCGTCGATAAGAAATCGCGCCAGCTCAAAATGTCGGAGCATGTTCCAATCGAAAAAGTCATACAACTTTTTCGGAACATGCTCCAGAGCATCGCCCCGGCCGGTGGAAACCGAAATATTACGCCGACGCCGCTGCGACCAGCGGCGCCACCTCCTCGGCCCAGACGGTGAATTTCGACAAGATGCTGGGCCCGAAACTATGGGTCAGCGGGACGTCGGCAGCGTCGCGGCCGTGCGCGACGAGGATACGGCCGATGCGTGGCGCGTTGTTGCGCGGATCGAAAACGTGCCAGCGCCCGCCCAGATAAACCTCCATCCAGGCGGCGAAATCCATCGCCTCGTAGGGCGGCGGCAGACCAATGTCGGTGATGTAGCCGGTGCAATAGCGCGTCGGAATATTGAGGCAGCGGCAGAATGTGACGGCGAGATGCGCATAGTCACGGCAGACGCCCCGGCGTTCGAAATAGGCCTCATAAGCGGTGCGGGTCGGCCGCGAATATTCGTAGCCGAAGGTCATCAAGTCGTGGACATAGTCGCAGATCGCCTGCACCCGCGCCCAGCCGGCCGGCATATTGCCAAACAGCCGCCAGGCTTCGTCCATCAGCCGATCCGTCTCGCAATAGCGGCTGGCAAGAAGATATTGGATTGCATCCGTGGGAAGCTGCTCGACCGGATGCTGGACGGCATCGTGCGTCGCCATATCCCATTCGCCGGAATCGCGCACAACCGCATCGGTCAAAATCTCGAAATGCCCCGCGGGCGCGACGAAGCGGCAGCACCAATTTCCGAAACTGTCCCGATAGCCCTCAAGCGGCACGCTGGGGCGGGTGATGATATAGTCCGGCTGTTCGAGATCGGAGACGCGCGAATAATGCACGCTGAGCAGAACGATCATCGGCGTCGGCTGGGGAAACTCGAAATTCAGGTGACATCCAACCTTAATGCGGATCATTGGGCTTACCTCCGTCGAGAGCCCGGACTGAAAGAAGCGAAGCAAGTCCCGAGCCGGGTGCGTCTAACCATCTAACCTCGCTAAGGTTCCGCTTGCCGCGCAAAAACCGAAAGCCCCCGGTGACGACCGGAGGCTTCCGCAACATCCACCAGACTGCGAGCTTAATTGCAGACCTGAACCTGACGATACCCGACGAAATTGCCGTAGGCATCGTAGACAGGCTGACGGGCGAGGTAGCAATCGCCATAATACGCTGGTTGCGCGGCGGTCGCGGCAATAGCGAGACCGGTTGCGGCACCGACGCCGAAGCCGCCCCAACCCCAGCCGCCATATCCCCAACCATGTGCCGAAGCGGAGGTCGTGGACCCAGCCAGCGATACGACAACCAGAGCAACAGCCGAACCGGCAATAGCGATTTTGCGCAAATTGATCATAGCATGTCTCCCTTTCGATCACCGGAAATATGCGGCGATGAGGAGAGACTAGAGGCCGCGCGGCTGGTCGGAGGTGCCCGCACGCACGGGTGGAGAACCAAATCGCGTGCGCAGCGTCACACGCAGGCTTTTAAATGCAGCAGATGCGAAACCTCGCACCTGCTCTAGCCGATCTGGCCGTGACAGTGCTTGTACTTCTTGCCCGAACCGCAAGGACAAAGCTCGTTACGGCCGACCTTGCCCCACGTCGCCGGATTGTTCGGATCGCGGGCGGCCGCGACACCGCGCTCCGGCTGCTGCTGCAAGGCCACGGGCGAGGCGGCCGGAGGCAGAGCCGCCGCGGGCGGCTGCAGGGCCTCGATGAAACTGGCCGGCGATGGTGTCATCGCATCGAAACTCTGCGCCTGCAGAGGCGGCGCCTCATAAGCGAGCTCGACATGATTGATCTGCGCCGTCGTCGTCTCGCGCAATTGGGTGATCAATTCGCCGAAGAGCTCGAAGGCTTCGGACTTGTATTCGTTGAGCGGATCGCGCTGTGCCATGCCGCGCCAGCCAATCACCTGCCGCAGATGATCGAGCGTGACGAGATGTTCGCGCCAGAGCTGATCGAGCGATTGCAGCAGGATCTGCTTCTCGACATAGCGCATCAGCCCGGCGCCATTCTTCTCGACGCGGGCGGTATAAGCCTCGTCCGAGGCCTGCTCCAGACGCTCGCGCAGGATTTCGTCGGTGATGCCTTCTTCCTTCGCCCAATCGGCGAGAGGCGGAGTGATATTCAGTCCGGTCTCCACCGCCTTGGCCATCTCGTCGATTTCCCAGGTCTCGGGATAGGCATCGGCCGGGGCATGTTTGGCGACGATGTCATCGACGACGCCGTGGCGCATGTCGGTGATCATCTCTTCGAGCGAATCCTGGCCCATCATCTCGCGGCGCTGCTCGAAGACGACCTTGCGCTGGTCGTTCATCACGTTGTCGTACTTGAGGATGTTCTTGCGGATGTCGAAATTGCGGTTCTCGACCTTCTGCTGGGCTTTTTCGAGCGCCTTGTTGATCCAGGGATGAACGATTGCCTCGCCGTCCTTGAGGCCGAGCCGCACCAGCATGGAATCCATACGGTCCGAGCCGAAAATGCGCATCAGATCGTCAGTGAGCGCGAGGAAGAATTTGGAGCGGCCCGGGTCGCCTTGACGGCCGGCGCGGCCGCGCAACTGATTGTCGATGCGGCGGCTCTCATGCCGTTCGGTGCCGACGATGTAGAGGCCGCCGGCCTGGAGCGCCTTTTCCTTGAAACTCGCGACCTCGGCCCGGATCTCGGCCTCCTTGGCCTCACGTTCCGCGCCTTCCGGCAGGCCGGCACATTCTTGCGCCACACGCATATCGACATTGCCGCCAAGCTGAATGTCGGTGCCGCGGCCGGCCATATTGGTCGCAACCGTGATCGAGCCCGGCACGCCGGCTTCGGCGACGATATAGGCCTCCTGCTCATGGAAGCGGGCGTTCAGCACGGCGAACAGCTTCGCCGGCTTGCCGGCGCGGGCCGCTGCATAGAGCGGCTGGAGCGCGCCCGGCGCGGTGAAGTCGATCTGCTTATAGCCCTTCTTCTTCAGAAATTCGGCGAGCTGTTCGGACTTCTCGATCGACGTCGTGCCGACAAGCAGGGGCTGCATCTTCTGGTTGGCGGCATCGATTTCGGCGACGATGGCGGTCAATTTCTCTTCGGCCGTGCGATAGACCTCATCGTCCTCGTCAAAGCGGCGCACCGTCTTGTTGGTCGGGATCTCGACGACATCGAGCTTGTAGATTTCGGCGAATTCGTCCGCCTCGGTCGAGGCCGTGCCGGTCATGCCGGCGAGCTTCTTGTAGAGCCGGAAATAATTCTGGAAGGTGATCGAGGCGAGCGTCGCGTTTTCCGGCTGCACCTGCACGTGCTCTTTGGCCTCGAGCGCCTGATGCAGACCTTCCGAATAACGCCGGCCGGGCATCATGCGGCCGGTGAACTCGTCGATGATGACCACTTCGTCGTTGCGGACGATGTAATCCTTGTCGCGCTGGAAGAGCTTGTGCGCGCGCAGAGCCTGGTTGACGTGATGGACGATCGTCACATTGCCGGCGTCGTAAAGCGAGCCGTCCTCTGCGCCGAGCGAGCCGTTTTCGCGCAGCAATTCTTCCATATGCTCGTTGCCCGCCTCGGTGAGGCTGATCGTGCGCTGTTTCTCGTCGAGGTCGTAGTCCTCGGGCTTGAGGTGGGGGAGCAGCTTGTCGATGGTATTGTAGAGCTCGGACTTGTCGTCCGACGGGCCGGAGATGATGAGCGGCGTGCGCGCCTCGTCCACGAGGATCGAATCGACCTCATCGACGATCGCGAAAGCATGTTGGCGCTGAACCATCTGGTTCAGCTCATACTTCATATTGTCGCGCAGATAGTCGAAACCGAATTCGTTGTTGGTGCCATAGGTGATGTCGGCGGCGTAGGACTCGCCTCGCTGGCTGTCGTCCTTGCCGTGGACGATGGTGCCGACCGTCAGGCCAAGGAAATTATAGACGCGGCCCATCCATTCGGCGTCGCGGGTGGCGAGATAATCATTGACCGTGATGACATGGACGCCGGTGCCGGGCAGCGCATTGAGATAGGCCGCGAGGGTGGCGACCAGCGTCTTGCCCTCGCCGGTGCGCATCTCGGCGATTGCGCCCTCATGAAGCACCATGCCGCCGATGAGCTGAACATCGAAATGGCGCTGGCCGAGGACACGCCGCGCCGCCTCGCGCACCGTGGCGAAAGCCGGCACCAGCAGATCGTCGAGCTTCTTGCCCGCCTTCAGCTCGGCGCGGAACTTATCCGTCTGGGCGCGCAATTCGGCATCGGTCAGTTTCTGAATTTCCGGCTCGAGCGCGTTGATCGCCACGACCTTCGGGCGATAGGTCTTCAGCCGCCGCTCATTCGACGAGCCGAAGATTTTCTTAGCTACCGAGCTGAACATTCAAAGCCCTTTCGCGGTCCACCGTCTCGTCAAGCCGTTGAAAGCGGATGCGGAGCGCCGCCGCGGCGGGCGAAGGCCCCATGCAACCGAGCCGACTCCGACATCGGACCTAATCTGCGTCTGTCTCAACGCGGTGAAATCAAAACGCGCAACGCCGCTTGGGCGCACTGCAGCAACCCGTGCCGGGATGCCCCGAGAGATAAGAGGGGGGGTCCAGCTTGTCAATCGAAGCCATTTTGCTTGTTTTTTGCGTTCCGGGCTTGGCGAAAGGCCGCGGCGCAATTAAGCCGGAATTCCCATCCAAGACCCCGCCAGCCGGGCGACATTTTCCCATATTGAGGAGCCTCCGCATGATTTCCCTGAAAAGATTGCACGCGCGCGCCCTCGGCGCCGGCATGATTATTTTGGCTGCGACGCCGCTGGCGGTCGTCACGCCAGCCGCGGCGACCGAAGTCCTGGCAACGGTCAATGGCGTCAACATCACCGACGACGACCTGCGCATCGCCAGCGAGGACCTGGGCGACAGCGTCCCGCGCCAGCTCGATGCCAAAGGCAAGCGCCAATATTTGCTCGATTATCTCATCGACGGCACGCTCGTGGCGCAGCAAGGGCTTAAGGACAAGCTCGATCAGGGGCCGGACTTCGCCAGGCAGCTCGCCTATTACCGCTCGAAAGTCCTGATGGAAGCCGTGCTGACCAAGGTCGCGCGGGACGCGGTCACGCCGGAAAATCTGAAAAAAACCTACGACCAGGCGGCCAAGGCGCAGAAGCCGGAGGAAGAAATCCACGCCCGGCACATTCTCGTCGCGACCCTGCCCGAAGCGGAAGCGGTCGAAAAGCGGCTGAAAGCCGGCGAGGATTTCGCCAAGATCGCGAAAGAGCTCTCCAAGGACACCGGCTCCGACGGCGGCGACCTCGGCTGGTTCACCCGCGAGAAAGTGGTGCCGGAATTCTCCAATGCAGCCTTCACGCTGAAGGTCGGCGAGATCTCCAAGCCGGTGAAGAGCGAGTTCGGCTGGCATGTGATCCAGGTGCTCGGCACGCGGCAGACGCAATTCCCGCCTTTCGACCAGATCAAGGGTCAGGTCACCTCCTACGTGGTCCAGAAGGCGCAGACGGAATTCGTCGAGGGATTGCGCAAGGATGCCAAAATCGTCCGGCTGGATGCCGCGCCGACCCCGCCCGCGCCCGTACCGGACAAGAAATAACTTAGCGCCGGCCGAAGAAGGCCGCCGTCCGCGGATCGGCGCCCGGCCCCGCGGCGAAATGGATCGTCTCCGCCGTCACGGCCTCGCCGGCGGAGGTTTCGACCCGTACCGGCGCGAGAGCGCTGCCTTCGGCATCGGTCAGCACCACCGGCGGGCAGTCATCGCTCTCCCAGCGGTCGCCCCATTGCATCAAGGCGACGAGGGCGGGCAATAGCGCCCGCCCCTTCTCGGTGAGACGGTAAAGCGGGCGGGCATCGCTGCCGTCGCGCCACAGGATTCCCGCCGCGATCAGGGCCTCGAGCCGGCGCGCCAGAATGTTCCGCGCGACGCCCGAGCTTTTCTGAAAATCGCTGAACCGCGAAAGGCCGAAGAAGGCATCGCGGATGATCAGCAAAGTCCAGCCGTCGCCCACGGAACTCAGGGCGCGGGCGAGCGAGCAATTTAACAGGGACAGATCGGATTTTGGCGGCATGGTTGCAAAACAAAACCATTTTGGATAGTTTCATTATGCAACCAAAAGGGCGGCAGCTCAAGTTGCGCGGAGGATCGCGAGATGACGGGGAGTGCGCCACAGCAACGATCGCAAGCAATACCGCAAGCAATCGAGCCCTGCTTCTGGCCAGTGCTTGCCCTGACGGCCGGGGCTGCGGGCGTCGTGGCGACCAGTCTCTTTTATCTGCTTTCGCCGCCGGAGGCGGTGTTGCCCTTTGTGCCGCTCGATCCGACGCGGGCGGCGGCGGGCGCACTCCGGGGCGCGGCAACGCTACATGTCGCCGGGCTTATCGGCATCACCTCCGATGTGATCCTCGCTTCGGCGGCGCTGAGTCTCGGCGCGCAGGCGAGCCTCGAGGATAACGGCGACAGCCGCGCCCTCGGCTGGATGCTGATCGCCACCGCGACGCTGGTTTTCATCGGCGTCGATACGGCGCTCGGCTTTGTGCTTTCTGCCCTCGCCGCGCAAAGCTCCGGAGCCTTCCTCGGCGTCAAGATTTTCACCAATACGCTGTTCGCCCTCGGCACATTCGGCTTCGGGCTCGGCGGCATTGTATTGCTCACGCCCTATATCCGCGGCCGCGTGCAGGGGCTCGGTGGCACCGCGTGGCCAGCGCTCGTCTTCGCCGTCGTCTCGGCCCTCGCCGGAGCGGGTACGCTGCTCGGATTCGACCTCCACAATTTTGTCGGCCTCGGCATCGGCGGCGGCGCAATTGCCTTTGTGCTTGTGGGCCTGCGCCTGTTGCGGCCCGCGCGGCCGTAGCGCCGGAAATTTCATCGACCTGTCACGGACGATAAGCTATGCACGGGCGCTCCTCTCAAGCCTTGGCCCCTGCATGTCCGACGCTGCCAAAATTTCGCCGCTCGCGCCCAAAAGCTATCCGGACATCCCGCCCGTCGAAGGCGTGCGTTTCGCGACCGGTGCGGCTGGCATCCGCTATAAGGGCCGCACCGACGTGATGCTGGCGCTCTTCGACAAGGGCACGCAGGTCGCGGGCGTCTTCACCACCTCGAAATGCGCCTCGGCTCCGGTAGATTGGTGCCGCGCGCGGCTCGGCCGCGGCAAGGCGCGGGTGCTCGTCGTCAATTCCGGCAACGCCAATGCCTTCACCGGCAAGACCGGCGCCGAGGCAGTGAAGCGCACCGCGGCGCTGGCCGCCGAGGCGACCGGCGTGCGGCCTGCGGACATCTTCCTCGCCTCGACCGGCGTGATTGGCGAGCCGCTCGACGCGAGCAAATTCGACGGCTTTTTTGAGAAGCTCGTTACTGAGGCGGCTCCGGACGGTCTCTTCGCCGCCGCCAAGGCGATCATGACCACCGACACCTATCCCAAGGTCGCGACAGCGAAAGCGCTGATCGACGGCATCGAGGTGACGATCGCCGGCATGGCCAAGGGCGCCGGCATGATCGCGCCGGACATGGCGACCATGCTCTCTTTCGTCTTCACCGACGCGCCGATTAGCGCCGACGTTTTGCAGAAGCTCCTCGACAAGGGCGTCGAACCTTCCTTCAACGCCATCACCATCGATGGCGACACTTCGACCTCCGACACGTTGCTGCTGTTTGCCACCGGCGCCGCCGCCAGACGCGGCGTGCCCGAAATCGACTCAGTGCGCGGTGGCCAGCTCAAGGACTTCCGCCGCGCCTTGGACGAGGTGTTGCGCGACCTGGCTTTCCAGGTCGTGCGCGACGGCGAGGGCGCGCGCAAATTCGTCAGCGTCACGGTCGAGGGCGCGACGTCCAACAAATCGGCCAAGGCAATCGCCAATTCGATCGCCAATTCGCCGCTGGTGAAGACGGCGATCGCCGGTGAGGACGCCAATTGGGGCCGCATCGTCATGGCCGTTGGCAAGGCGGGCGAGCCGGCCGAGCGCGACCGCCTCGCCATCTGGTTCGGCGATATACGTGTCGCCCACAAGGGATTGCGCGACCCCGGCTATGACGAAGCAGCGGTCTCCGCGCTCATGCGTCTGCCCGAGATCGCGATCCGCGTCGATCTCGGCCTCGGCACCGGCAAGGCGACAATCTACACCTGCGACCTGACGAAGGAATATGTCGCCATCAACGGCGACTACCGGTCGTAATTACGCCGCTGCGTTCTCGCCGCCATCGCTGCCGTAATAGGCGATATAGCGCTGCTCGATCTCGGCGATCGGCATCACAGTAAAAACGTCGATCGTGCCGAATTGCGGATCGATCACGGCGCCATCGCCGAATTTCGCACCGACGCGCAGATAGGCTTTGATGAGCGGCGGCAACGCCGCAAGGCCCCTGCGCTGATCGATTGCGCCCTTGTCGAGCACATTCATCGGCACGGCGCGGCCCTCGCTCGGGCGCACCTGCCATTCCGCATTGGCCGAGGCATGATGATGCAAAAAGCTCAGCGGTAGCGCCAGAGCCAGCGGATTGGTGCCTGGCAGGCTGGCACAGCCGAACATCACATCGATATGGTGGTGCTGGATGTAGATCCAGAGGCCACGCCACAAAAGCTCGATCACGCGCTTCGAGCGATATTTGGCGTGAACGCAGGAGCGGCCGAGTTCGAGAAAATTCTTGCCCGCATGACCCTGCAGCAGCGGTGCGATGTTGAATTCGCTTTCGCTGTAGAAGCCGCCGTGGCGTGCCGCTACGTCGCCGCGCAGCAGCCGGTAGGTGCCGACGATCTTCGGCTTTTGCCGCCCGAAGCGGTTGCGGGCCGTGAGGTCAACGATCAGCAGATGATCGCAAAATTTGTCGAAGCGGCAGATGTCGCGCCGCACCAGCGCCGCCGGGCCATGCGCGACCGCGCCGCCTTCCTCGTAGAAAACCTTGAAGCGCAGCCGTTGCGCCTTGCGCACTTCCTTGCGGGTGGCGATACGGATCTCAAAATTGCCGAACCGGCCGAGAACGCGCGGCAAATCGGACGGGTTCTTGGCCGGCAGGAAGCCGCGGGCCGAAAAAGGAATTACGGTGCCGAAGGGCGGCTCAATTGGCCACATGTTTCGTCGAATCGTCCGCTTGGGTAGTATCGAATGAGGCTAGTTAGCCCGAACGAAACTTTGATGACGCGGCGCACCCGCATTCACCTGCCCAGATGTTCTATCGCATTTCCCACTTCGTTTCACGCGGCCTTTTGATGGTGGAGGTCAGCCTGCGCGCGCTCGGGCTCGCGCTGGTGATTTTCATCGCCTTCCTGGTGCTGGCGCCTATTCAATGGGCAGTCCTTCGGCTGAACCCGCGCTTTGGCTGGATTTTGCCGCGGCTGTTCTACGCGACCGTGCTCCGATTGGTGAAAGTGCGGGTGGAGGTCAGCGGCCGCATACCCCGCGACATGCCGGGGAGCCTGGCCGCGCTGGTCGTCACCAACCACGTCTCCTGGACCGATATTTTCGCGCTCGGCGCACTTTTCCCGGCCGCCTTCGTCGCCAAGAGCGAGGTCGCCCGCTGGCCGATCATCCGCACCTTCGCCCGGCTGGTGAACACGATCTTCGTCGATCGCAACGCCCGCGCCAGCATCCCCGTGACCAATGCCGCCATGCTGGCGCAGATCAGGGCGGGCGAGCATGTCGTGCTTTTTCCGGAAGCGACGACCCATGCGGGCGGGCCGCAGCCGTTCCATTCCTCGCATTTCGCCGTCGTCGAGGAATTGTTCAAGCTGGGACCGGGCTACGCCATCCAGCCGATCGCGATCCGCTATTCCGCGCCTCATGCGCCGTGGATCGGCGATGACGCCCTGCTGCCGCATGTGCTCGGTCTGATGCAAGGGGCGCCGATCACCTGCGAACTGATCTTCTGCGAACCGCTGCCGCTCGCTGAACCCATGCCGCGCCGGGCGGTCGCGCAGGAATGTTTCGCGCGGATCGCCGCGGCCTATAGCAGTCAGCGCGTTTAGACTTCCGCCAATCCGCGCTTCTTCAGCAAGGGTTCGGGCGAGGCCGCCCGGCCGCGGAAGGCCGCGTAAGCCGCCTCGGGATCGGCGCGATTGCCGGCGGCATAGACATGCTGCTTCAGCCGGGCGGCGACCTCCGGCGCGAAAATATCGCCCGCCTCGGTGAAAGCGGCGAAGCCGTCGGCATCCAGCACTTCCGACCAGAGATAAGAATAATAGCCGGAGGAATAACCGTCGCCGGCGAAGACATGGGTGAAATGCGGCAGCCGGTGACGCATGGCGACGGCCTCCGGCATCCCCAGCCGCGCGAGCGTGTCGCGCTCGAAAGCGACAATGTCGAGATCGTCCGACGCCGGCGTGCTGTGCAAGGCGAGGTCGACCAGCGCCGAAGCGGTATATTCGACCGTCTGGAAGCCCTGATTGAACTGACGCGCGGCGATGACCTTGTCGATCAAATCCTCCGGCATCGGCACGCCGGTCTGATGATGGCGCGCGAAGCGGCGCAGGATTTCGCGCTGCTCGAACCAATGTTCGTAAAGCTGCGAGGGGAATTCGACGAAATCCGATGCGACATTGGTGCCGGCGAGCGAGGGAAAGGTGACGTCCGATAAGAGCCCGTGCAGCGCATGGCCGAATTCGTGGAAAAGCGTGCGTGCGTCGTCGAAGCTCAGAAGGCAGGCCTCGCCCGGCGCTGGCTTCACGAAATTCAGCACGTTGACGATGATCGGCAGGATTTCGCCATCGAGCCTCTCCTGATCGCGGTAAGCCCCCATCCAGGCGCCGCCATGCTTCGAGGCGCGGGCGAAATAATCGCCGATGAAAAGGCCGATGGCACGGCCCTCCCTGTCGCGCACGGCCCAGGCGCGCGCATCGGGATGATAAAGCGCGATATCCTCGCGCTCCTCGAACGTGAGGCCGAAAAGCTGCCCGGCGGTGTAGAACGCGGCTTCGATCATCTGTTCGAGCGGCAGATAGGGCTTGAACGCCGCCTCATCGAGATCGAACTCGGCCTTGCGGCGCTTCTCGGCATAATAGCGCCAGTCCCACGGCTGAAGCGTGAAATTGCCGCCCTCGACCGCGACAAGCTCTTGCAATACCGACTGCTCGCGCAAGGCCCGGGCGCGGCCGCGCGTCCAGACTTCATCGAGCAGGTTTTGCGCCGCGGCCGGGCTCTTGGCCATCTGATCGGCGAGGCGGAATTCGGCGAAACTCCCATAGCCCAGAAGCCGCGCTTTCTCCTGACGCAGCTTCACCATCTCGGCGGCAATGGCGCGATTGTCGCTCGCGCCCGCGTTTTCGCCGCGCGCAAGCCAGGCGCGGAAGATTTTCTCGCGCAAATCGCGCCGCTGCGCGGTTTGCAGGAAGGGCTCGACCGACGAGCGTGCCAGAGTGATGGCGAATTTGCCTTCATGCCCGCGTTCGGTCGCGGCCGCCGCGGCCGCGGCGCGCTGCCAATCCGGCAGGCCGGCGAGATCGGCTTCATCAAGAATCAAGGCGAAAGCGTTCTCGTCCGCGAGCACATTCTGAGAGAATTGCGTGCCGAGCGCGGCGAGCCTTTCACCGATCGCGGCGAGCCGCGCCTTCACTTGCGGCGGCTGGCCGGCGCCGGCGCGGCGGAAGGTGATGTGATGACGCTCCAGCGCGCGCAGTTCCTCGGCACCGAGGCCGAGAGTTTCACGCGCACGCCAGAGCGTATCGAAACGGGCGAAAAGCGCGTCGTTGAGATGGATTTCGGCGTCATGCGCGGCAAAGCGCGGCGCGACCTCGCGCTCGATCGTCTCGATCGCCTCGCTGGTGTCGGCACCGGCGAGATTGAAGAAGATCGCCGACAAGCGGCCAAGCAATTTGCCGGAACGCTCGAAGGCGCCGACCGTGTTCTCGAAGGTCGGCGGCGCCGGATTGGCGGCGATGGCCGCAATCTCGGCTCTATGCGCGGCGAAGCCCGCGTCAAAAGCCGGCGGAAAATCGGCGGCCTCGACCCGCGCGAAAGGCGGCGCGTCGAATGGCCCGGTCCAGTCTTCCAGCAGCGCGTTTTGGGTATCGTGCGTCATTGCGATCCATCCGGATTATTTGCCCCAATATGGGGGAACCGGACGGCCTTCGCTACCGCTGCCTCAGACTGTTCCGAATGTCCGCGCTGCCGTCAGCTACCAGAAGCGGTAGTTCAGGCCCACCTTCACCGTATCGAATCTCAGGCTGGTTTCGTTCCAGAACTCGTAGCCGATCGGCGATGAATCGTCGCCGACATTGGTTTGATAGCCGCCCTTCGAGCCGAAATCGAAGTGCAAATATTCGGCTTTCACACTGATGTTTTGGGTGATCAGATATTCGACGCCGCCGCCCGCAGTCCAGCCGCTGAACGTGCTCGTCCCGGTCGTCACATAGCCGGGATTTGTCGTGGTTTGCTCAGCCGAGCCACCAAACCACGCATAACCGCCCTTGGCGTAGATCAGGGCCGGCCCGAAGGCATAACCGACGCGTCCGGTAATATCGCCATAGACGCCGCTGTCCAGCGTTAGATCCTGATGGTGATCAGCCGCAGCTGATCCGATGATGCCCTTGCCCTGCAGGCCGATATACCCGACATCGCCTTCGATACCGACGACGAACTGGTTGAACTGATAATTGTAGCCAAGCTGACCGCCGCCAAAGCCGCCATCGGGATGATAGGAAAACGGCCCGGGCGTCACGCCGCCATTGACGTCACGGACATCAACATCAGCGGCGACATAGCCAGCGTTCAAACCGGCATAAAATCCCGTCCAGCTCAACACCGGCGCCGGCGTAAAGACAGGCGCTTCCTTCGTGTTCGGCAGATCTGCAGCCAGCGCAGACCCTGAAATGGCTGAAATAAATACAATTGCAACCAGTGATTTACTCATGGAGCACACCCCCCGCAAAGCGTGCTCAACTTCTAGTAGACATGAACAGCACAGTAAAAATGAGTCTTCCGTTAGGGAGGCAGATGCGGCAGATAGCCAGCAACTGTTGCTTATAAGCAACTAAAATGACCAATATTGGATGTTCTGACGGTCATTCCTGGCGAATTGCGGAGCTCAAAATTGAATCGCGGGCCGGGTGAAAGCCCATCAGCGCGCAAAGCACCACGCATTTTTTGGTGCTGGGCGCCGACGCAGGGGTGATCGCGGGCAAAGCGTTCGGGACGTGGGATCGCTCCCATTTTCTGGCGCGGGCTATAAAAACTGCCGGGAAACAGAAAAACCAACGGCGGCATCGAAGATTTGCGCACCATGCCGGGCGCGAGCTGGTTCGGCCATGCGTTGAAAACGCGGCTTTCGTCTTCGATTTAACGATCTTCTCTTATCCAATGCCAAATTATATCGAATCCGATGATTCCTTCATCCAGGGTTTCCCATAAACGTTACTGAAGCTCCGCGGTTTACGCGGCATTTACAGTGTGAGACGAATAGACATCGGGCGGCCTGTGTGTTGCCGGAGATGCGTTATGCGTAAATTTATCGGGCTCCTGTTTCTGATGAGCGGCGTTTTTGCGGTTTCGCCCGCGATGGCCAAAGTCGTGATCGATATCGATCTCAGCGCCCAGACCATGCACGTGGAAGGTTCAGGGGGCACCTACGACTGGCCGATTTCCTCCGCCCGCGACGGTTATGCGACGCCGAATGGCACGTTCGTCCCGCAAAGCCTGCAGACGATGCATTATTCCAAGAAATATTATCATTCGCCCATGCCGCATTCGATCTTCTTCGCCGGCGGCTATGCCATCCACGGAACTTATGAGACCGGCTGGCTTGGCCACCCGGCTTCGCATGGCTGCGTGCGCATCTCGCCGGAGAATGCGGCGGTGCTCTTCGACATGGTCAAGGAAGAAGGCGCCATCATCCATATCACTGGCCAACCGCCGGAAACCCATTATGCCGTGCGGCACCACCACCGCGCCTCGGTCTATGCCGGCCGCGGCTGGGGACAGCCCGCCCAATATGGCTACAGCTCCTGGGGGGGCTACGCGCCGCAAGGACCCGCCTGGGGTGCCAGCCCCTACGGCGGCTACTAGCCTAGCGCTCGCTAGCCGAGAAGATCGATGAGCGCGGGAATGAGCGGCGCGTCCGCGGGCGGCATTGGATAATCGCGCAGATTGTGCGGGCGCACCCATTTGAGCGCCTGATTTTCCCGCGATGCGACCTGGCCGTGCCAGCGCCGGCAAATATAGAGCGGCATCAACAGATGAAACTCGGGATAGGCGTGGCTCGCGAAGGTCAGCGGCGCGAGGCAGGTCTCCGCAACGTCGATGCCGAGTTCCTCTTTCAGCTCGCGGATCAGCGCGATCTCCGGCCGCTCGCCCTCGTTCAGCTTGCCGCCGGGAAATTCCCACAGGCCGGCCAGTTGCTTGCCCTCGGGGCGCTGGGCGATCAGCACGCGGCCATCCGCATCGACGAGCGCCGCGGCGACGACGAGCAGGAGCTTCATGCCGCCGGCCGCGCGGTGCGTAGCCGGTCGATCGCCGCCGGCAGGTCCGCCATATCCGTCACGATGCTTTCGGCGCCGGCTTCGCGCAGCGCGGCGATAAGCGCGCTGTCGGCATGGCTCGCCCCGGCAAAACCGATGATCCCCATGCCCGCGCGGCGCGCCGCCGTCACGCCCGCCGGCGAATCCTCGATGACGATGGTGTCTTGCGGCATGATACCCAGGGATTTGGCGGCAAAGAGGAAAAGATCGGGCGCGGGCTTGCCCGCAGCGACCTGCTCGGCGCTGAAGACATGCGTGCCGAACAAGGGCGCGAGGCCCGTGACCTCGAGAGATAAAGCGATGCGATCCGGCGGCGAGGAGGAAGCGACGCAGATCGGCCGCGCGAGATGGGCGATTGCCTCCTTGACGTCCGCGACAGGTTGCAACTCCAGCCGCAGCCGCGCGAAGAGCATCGCCTTCATCCGCGCGCCGGTATCAGGCGGGATGGGATGGCCCAGATCCTTTTCGATCTCGGTGAGCACGTCGCCCGTGCGGCGTCCCATGAAGCGGCGGCGGCATTCGGCCAAGGTCATCGGCCGCCCCAGCTCCGTCAGCATCTGCCTCAGAACATCGAAGGCGATGACCTCGGAATCGACGAGCACGCCGTCGCAATCAAAAATGATGAGGCTCAAACCGCGTTCTCCGCCAGAATAGCGCCAATCAGCGCCTTGGTCTTTGCCGCGTAGTCGGCGGTCATCGCCCGGCGCGGCAAGCTGACGTCGATATTACCGACAATTTCGGCCGGCCGATGGCCGAGCAGGATGATGTGATCGGCGAGCCGGATCGCTTCGTCGATGTCATGGGTGACGAGCAGCGTCGTGACCCCGGTGCGCTCGACGAGCGCGGCAAGCTCGCTGGCGAGGCGGCGGGCGAGCGCCGCATCGAGCGAAACGAAAGGCTCGTCCAGAACCAGCAGATTGGGTTCGATCGCCAGCGCCCGCGCCAGCGCGACACGGCGCGCCTGACCGAGCGAGAGTTCGCCCGGAAAATTACGCAGATGATCGTCGAGGCCAAGATCCTTCGCCAAGCTGGCGAGCGCGGTTTCGCTCGCCTCCGGCGCGGCGAGCTTCAGATTGTCGAGCACGGTGCGCCAGGGGAGCAACCGCGGCTCCTGGAAGACCATGCCGATCTTCGTCCCCGGCGGCAGCGTGACGCTGCCCTCAAAATCGCGGTCGAGGCCGATGATAATGCGCAGCAGCGTCGTCTTGCCGAAGCCCGAGGGGCCGACAAGCGCGTGAATCTTGCCCGCTTCGAGCGTCAGCGAAAAGTCGTGCAAAATCTCGCGCACGTCGCCGTTGGCGGTGCGGAAGGCCTTGCGCTTGACAAGGACCTCAAGCTGCTTTGGATCGCCAGCGGGAGACATGACGCTCGAAGGGTTGCACAAGAAAGGTTTCGATCGCCAGCATGATGCCGACGAAAGGCAGCGCATAGGCCAGGAGCAGCGCTACGTCGAAGAGCTGGAAGGCGCTGCCGATCTCGAATCCGACACCGTTGGAACGGCCCAGGAGTTCGACGACAAGCACGATCTTCCAGACGAGAGAGAGGCCCGAGCGCGTCGCCGCGGCGATATAGGGCGCGAGCTGCGGCAGCAGGACATGCCTGACGCGGGTTTGCCAGGGCATGGCGAAGACGGTGGCCATTTCCTCAAGACCCGGATCGAGCGCGCGGGCGCCCTCGCGGATCGTCGCCGTGGTATTTGGCAATTTGTTGAGCGCGACCGCAAACACGGCGGCGACCTCCGTCAGCCCCAGCCAGATATAGGCGAGAACAATGACGACGAGCGCCGGCAGGTTCAGGAGAATAACGAGCCAGGGATCGCCGAGCCGGTCGATCGTCGGGCTGCGCCCCATCAAGACGCCGAAGACCGTGCCGAACACCATCGCCAGTGTGAAGGCGACAGCGACACGTGCCAATGTGGTCGCCATGTTGAAATAAAGCGCGTGCGAATGTGCTTCATGACCGATCACGGCGAGCACTGTGAGCGGCGCCGGCAAGAGGCGGCTGTCGGCCACCATCGAGGCGGCCTGCCAAAGCGCGATCAGAATGAGAAGCGAGAGCAATCGCAGCAGCACGTCAATCGCCCGGTGCGTCTTTGTAGAAAGTACCGGCATCGAGCTCCGCGGCGGGACCGACGAGTTTGGCGCCGCCGATCTGAGAGAGCACCAGATAGAGCTTGCGGGCATCCGCCTCTTCATCAGCGATGGGGCGATGCGCGGCGCCTTCGAGATAGCGCTTGCGATAGATTTCGAGCGCCGCCGGATCGGTGACGCCGATCTTCTCGCCGATCTTCTGCCAATCGGATGTCGAATGGGCGAGGATGTCCTGCGCCTCCGAAGTCATCGCGAAGAAGCGCCGCAGGAGGTCAGCATGGTGTGCGGCATAGCTCTCATCGAAGACATAGCCGACCATCGCGACACGGCCCGACGCGCCAAGCGCCTTCTCGACGTCATCAATGCCGATCAGCCGCTTGAAGCCTTTCGTCTCCAGCGCCGCGCAGAAGTTCCAGAAATTGAGCGTCGCATCGTCCTTGCCCTGCAAGCTCTGTTCTTCGAGCAGCGGCGGCGCGCCGTAAAGAATCTGCGCGTCGGAATCGAGATCGATGTCGGAATTCTTGGCATAGGCCTGAAGCAGCAGCCAGCTCTTGTCGAGCGGACCACCGGCGACGCCGAGCTTCTTGCCTTTGAGATCGGCGAGCTTGGCGATGGGCGAGGCGGGCGGCACCATCACGGCGCCGAGTGTGCTTGAATAAGGATAGAACTTGAGCTTGCCCCCAAGGCTGCGTTCACGAGAAACCCAGAGCCAATCCGAGAGAATGATATCGGCCGAACCGCCCATGATCGCGACTTTACCGGCCTCGGTCGTGGCAAGTTCCGTGACATCGAGATGAATGCCCGCCTTCTTGTCGAGTCCGTGCTCCTCGATGACGCCAAGTTCCCAGGAAAAAGTACCGGTCTTTTGCACAGCGATGCGCAAATTTTCCTCGGCGCGGGCCTGACCGCAGCAGGATACGAGGAAGACGAGGCAGGACGCGGCAATCTTGCGGCGCGCATGTCGGGACGCCCTCGCTCGCGGAACAGAAATGTCGCTCATTGTTCGCTCGTCTCGTGAATTGGAATGTGGATTGTCTTCCCGCCGCAGATCGGGCTAAACATATGTTGGAAGCCGTCTAAATTGGCGTGCGCCCGCGTGAGGCGCCGGGAGGAAGGGAAGGGAACGATGAAGTATACTGGTATCGTCTTTGCCGCGGCTGGTTTGTTGACGATGGCGGCGCTGGCCCCGGCCTATGCCGCGGGCGACGCGGCGGCCGGCGAGCAGATTTTCGAGCACACGTGCCACCTGTGTCATCAGATTGGCCCCGGCGCGAAAAACTTCGTCGGTCCGGAGTTGAACGGCCTCAACGGCCGCAAGGCAGGCACGGTGGCCGATTATGCCTATTCCGACGCGATGAAGAATTCCGGCATCACCTGGGGCGAGGACGCGTTCAAGAAATACATCACCAATCCGCAGGCCGACATTCCGGGCATCAAGATGTTCTTCGCCGGCCTCGAAAAGACGAGCCAGCGGGACAACATCTGGGCCTATATTTCGCAGTTCAAGGCGGACGGCTCGAAATAACGCCCAATCTTTTTTAAGATGGCGACAAACGCTCCGGCCCGCGCCGGGGCGTTTTTGTTTGATGGCGGCGCTCATTCGGCGGCTCCGCCGCGGCGGATCAACATGCCGCGCGCCGGATCGTAAGCGAAGATCGCCGCGCCCAGGAAAACGACGAGGCAGCCCGAGACAACCGCGAGCGAAGTCCAATCGACCTGCAGATACAGGGCGAAGCGGATCAGCTCCACCGCATAGGTAAAGGGATTGAGCTGGCAGACCGTGGCAAGCCAGGGCGAGCCTTCCTGCACTTTCCAGAGCGGGTAGAGCGCGCTTGAGGCGAAGAACATCGGGAAGATGACGAAGTTCATCACTCCCGCAAAATTCTCCAACTGCCGCACGAGTGAGGACAGCGCCATGCCGAGCGCGCCGAGCATGAGCCCGGAGAGCAGCAGCGCCGGCAGCACGGTAACATAGCCCCACAGCGAATCCGGCTCGATGCCCCAGAAATAGGCGATGAGCAGATAGGCATAGACCTGAAGGATCGACACCGCCGTGCCCGCCAGCAGCTTCGAGGTCAGCAGATACCAGCGCGGAAAGGGGCTCACCAGCAGCGTGCGCATATTGCCGGTCTCGCGATCGTAGACCATCGACAGCGAGGACTGCATGCCGTTGAAGAGCTGGATCATCGCCATCAGACCGGGCGTGATATAGGCATCATAGAGAATGTAGGTCTGGTACGGCGGAATGATCGACACGCCGAGCACCGAGCGGAAGCCGGCGGCGAAAATGAAAAGCCAGACGAGCGGGCGCACGAGCGCGGAAACGAACCGGCCGCGCTGATGGACGAAGCGCAAAGCCTCGCGCCAAATGATGCCGCCCATGCAGATGAGATATTGCGCCAGCGTGAAGCCGCGGCGCGCCGCGGGTTGTGTCTGCGTCGTCGCAAGGCTGGTCACGGCGCATCTCCGTGGCTGAGGTCGGCGCCGGTGATTTTCACGAAGGCGGCGCGCATGTCGGACGTGCCGGTGCGCGCCAGGA
The DNA here is from genome assembly GCF_004135935.1 of Methylovirgula ligni. Classification (NCBI taxonomy): domain Bacteria; kingdom Pseudomonadati; phylum Pseudomonadota; class Alphaproteobacteria; order Hyphomicrobiales; family Beijerinckiaceae; genus Methylovirgula; species Methylovirgula ligni. The sequence goes on from NZ_CP025086.1 coordinate 813,997, forward strand.
TGTCGGTGGCAAGACCCTTTTCCAACACCTTGCCGTGATGCAGGACAACGACCGAATCGGTCGGCGCGATCTCGTCGATGAGATGCGTCGTCCAGAGCACGCCGAGGCCCGCGTCCGCGACAAGGCTGCGCACTTGCGCGATGATGTCGGCGCGGGCCTTGATGTCGAGGCCGACGGTCGGCTCGTCGAGCAGCAGCAATTCCGGATGATGCAGAAAGGCGCGGGCGATCTCGACACGGCGGATATAGCCGCCGGACAGATTGCGCACCTTTTCCTTGGCGCGGTCGGCCAGCCCGGCGCGGGCGAGCACATCAGCGATGCGGCGCTTGGCCTCGAACGGGCCGATGCCGTGCAACGCGGCGTGATAGATGAGATTTTGCGTGACGGTCAGTTCGAGATCGAGCGTGCGGGCCTGGAAGACCACGCCGAGCCGGCGCAGCGCCTGGCTGCTTTGCCGCACGACATCATAGCCGAAAATCTTGATCGCGCCGGTGCGCGTCACGTAGAGCCGTGTGACCAGCGAAAACAGCGTGCTCTTGCCGGCGCCATTAAGCCCGAGCAGGACGGTGAAACTGCCCGGCGCTACCGTGAAGGAGACGTTGTCGAGCGCTTTACGCTTGCCGTAAAAATGCGTGACGCCAGCGACCTCAAGCGCGGCCGGGGCGGCAGCCGCCTGCGGCAGCGGCGCTTGCGACTTTGGCATTTCTTCCCGTTGAGCCAGTACTTCTGTCATTCGCAGCGCTTGGCAAATCCCTGGGCCCACGCGGCTTTTGTCACATGAGGCGGCGGATATTTATCATCCATCTATCATCTGAGAACCGGCCGGTTTGTAAGATATTTGTTCAGGTTCGTCCTCAGATCGTGAGCAACGCCAGCAGCGAATCTTCATCCGGATGCGCCGCGATCTCAATATGAAGCAAGCCCAGTTCGCGCAACGGCGCCGCAGCGTCCTCGGAAATCGCAAGATGGCGCAGCTCCGCCGGATCGAAGCCTGCAGCTTCCAGCAACTCCAGAAAGATCGCCGCGCTCCGCTGCGAATAGTGCAGAACCGAGTCCACGGCACCCGCATCAAGCGCCACAAGCGCCTCCTCGCTCAGCGATGCCGCCGCCACGGCGCCATAGGTTTCGAGAAGCATGAGCTTGAACCCGGCCGAAGCGCAGATGTTTTCGAGATCGGGCTTGCGTTCGCGCCCGGCGAGATAAAGGGCCGTGCTGGTGGAGCGCAGATGCGCGATGAGCTTCGGCGCCAGTTCCTTCACATCGGTGGCAACGCGCGCCGCCCCAGTGAAGCCAGCAGTGCGCGCGGCCTCCAGCGTTCTCTGCCCGACGAGAAACAGCGGCAGCAAGTGTTTCGTCTCCGGCGTCGGAAACTCCGGCGCCGTTTGCAGAGCCTCGAAAGCGCGGGCGCTTGTCGCGACCAGCACATCGATCGTAGCCGCCGGCCAATGTGCGCCCGCCGGCGCAATGTCGGCGACCGGCGAGAGAACGGCCTCGTGTCCGCGCGAGGCGAGCTTCACCATCGTCTCCAGGGCCTGCTCGGCGGGGCGGGTAACAAGAACCAGCATGTTTCACCCCGCCAGAAAGCCGGGCGGCGCCCGCACGAGGAGTTCGCGCGCCGCCTTTTCGCCGAGGTTGATGGCATCGGCGTGCGGCCCGCTGATCTCGGTCGCAAAAGATTCCGAACCGTCCGGCCGCAGGATGATGGCGCGCAGATGAAGCGCATCGCCGGCGAGCCAGGCGTGACCGCCAATTGGGGTGCGGCAGGAGCCGTCGAGCACTTGCAGTAAAGCGCGTTCACAGGCCAGAGCGACGCCCGTCGCGGAATCGAGAATGGGGCGCAACGCTGCCGTGACCGGCGCATCGTCCCGACGCGCAGTGATGGCGATCGCGCCCTGGCCGACGGCCGGGATGAAATCGGCGGCGTCGAGCAGGCGCGTCGCCCGATCGGCCAGCCCGAGCCGCTTCAGCCCCGCGATGGCGAGGATCGTCGCGTCGATCTCGCCGCGCGCGAGTTTGGCGAGGCGCGTTTCGACATTGCCGCGCAGGAGCGAGATGGCGAGGTCCGGCCGCAGCCGCAGCAGCATGGCGCTGCGGCGCAGGGACGCCGTGCCGACGACACTGCCGGGCGGCAACGCGCGGGGATCGTCCGCCTTCTCCGATATCCAGGCATCGCGCACATCCTCGCGCGGCAGATAGCCGGAAATTTCGAGCCCTTGCGGCAGGAAGGTCGGCAGATCCTTGGCGGAGTGGACGGCGAGATCGATGTCGCCGCGCTCCAGCGCGCTATCGAGTTCCTTGGTGAAAAGTCCTTTGCCGCCCGCCTCGGCGAGGGCGCGATCCTGGATGAGATCGCCGCTCGTCTTGATGACGACGATATCCAGCTCCGGCGCCTGAGCGCCATGGGCGGCCGCGAGCCTTTGCTTCACGTGTTCGGCCTGCGCCAGCGCCAGAGGGCTGCCGCGGGTGCCGATTCTCAATTGCGCCGGCAAGGCGCTTTCAACGGAAGAACCAGGAATTGCCAATCCCCCATGATTTTGGGTTATCGTTTATGGAGCGGGACGCGGAAAAAGCCGGTTCACGGCTGTTTCGCGTTGGAGGCGTGTTTTGCACCAAAAGCGGGCGTTATGGCCAGCCGGGGCAAATTCCGAAAAAGTTGATAGACTTTTTCGATCAGAATTTGCTCCGGTCTTTTGATTTGGCGCGATTTCTGTCGATGGCCGGAGTCTTGGCGATCGGAAAGCGCCCTAAGGGGCTTTAGTGGATAGCCGATCAATACTATGCCTTTACGGCGGAGCCGCGGCCAGCGCCGGTTTTCCCCAAGCCCGGTTTCTCTAAGCCATTGAGATGTTTCATGCGTTTTCTCGGTATCGAAACCACCTGCGACGAAACGGCGGCGGCCGTCGTCGCGCTGAAGCCCGAGGGCGGCGGGGAAATCCTCGCCAATGAAGTGTTCAGCCAGATCGCCGAACACCAGGCCTATGGCGGCGTGGTGCCGGAAATCGCCGCCCGCGCCCATATCGAAGTGCTCGACCGGCTGATCCAGCGGGCGCTCGAAACGGCCAAGGTCGAGCTTGACGATCTCGACGGCATCGCCGCCGCCGCCGGGCCCGGCCTGATCGGCGGGGTGATCATCGGCCTGACGGAAGGCAAAGCCCTCGCGCTCGCGGCGCGCAAGCCGTTTGTCGCCGTCAACCACCTCGAAGCCCATGCCCTGACCGCGCGGCTCGCCGGCGGCCTCGATTTTCCCTATCTGCTCCTGCTCGTCTCCGGCGGCCATACCCAGCTCGTCGCGGTGCGCGGCGTCGGCGATTATGTGCGGCTCGGCGCCACCGTTGACGATGCCGTGGGCGAGGCCTTCGACAAGGTCGCCAAAATGCTCGGCCTGCCCTACCCCGGCGGCCCGCAGGTGGAGCGCGTGGCGCTGAAAGGCGATGCCGCCCGCTTCGATTTTCCCCGTCCCATGCTTGGCCGCCCGAAGCCTGATTTCTCCTTCTCCGGACTGAAGACGGCGGTGCGGCTGGAGGCCGAGAAGATCGCGCCGCTGAACCCGAGCGCTGTCGCTGATCTCTGCGCCTCGTTTCAGGCCGCCGTCGTCGATACGCTTGTCGACCGGCTCCGCGCCGGCGTGCGCGTCTTCGGCGAAAGGATCGGCCCCTGCCAGGCGATGGTCGTCGCCGGCGGCGTCGCCGCCAATTCGGCCATCCGCCGCGCGCTGATGCGCTTCTGCAGCGAGAGCGGGTTGCGGCTCGTCGTGCCGCCCGTCGGCCTTTGCACCGACAATGGCGCGATGATCGCCTGGGCGGGCATCGAGCGGCTGCGCCTCGGCCTCAGCGACGACATGACGTTCGCCGCGCGACCGCGCTGGCCGCTCGACAGCGAAGCCGAAGCCCTGCATCACGGCAAAGCCTGAAGCGGAACGAGATGGCACGTTACACCCATATCGCCGTGCTTGGCGCCGGAGCCTGGGGTACGGCGCTCGCCAACCTCGCCGCGCGCAACGCGGCCAAGGTTCATCTCTGGGCGCACGACCCGAACCACGCGATCGAGATGACGGCGACGGGCGTTAATGCGCGGCGCCTGCCCGGCGTTCCCTTGCCGGCCAATCTCGTCCCGACCGCGGCGCTTGCCGATATCGCCAACGCCGAAGCGATCTTTCTCGCCGTGCCGGCGCAGGCGGTGCGGCAGACCTGTCTCGCGCTCGCGGAGATCATCGGCAACGATGTTCCGCTGGTGATCTGTGCCAAGGGTATCGAACGGACGAGCGGACTTTTCCTCAGCGAGGTGATCGCCGAAGTCCTGCCGGAGAATCCGGGCGCCGTGCTTTCCGGCCCGAGCTTCGCCGAGGATGTCGCCAAAGGACTGCCGACGGCGGTGACGCTCGCCGCGCGCAGCGAAGATGAGGCAGCCGAGCTGGCGCGCACGCTCGCCACGCCGTGGTTCCGGCTCTACCATTCGCGCGACATTCGCGGCGTCGAAATTGGCGGCGCGGCGAAGAATGTGCTCGCCATCGCCAGCGGCATCGCCGCCGGGCGCGGGCTCGGCGCCAGCGCCGGGGCGGCGCTGATCGCGCGCGGCTTCGCTGAGCTATCGCGCTTCGGCCGCGCCTATGGCGCCGACGTCGCGACGCTCGCGGGCCTCTCCGGCCTCGGCGATCTCGTGCTCACCTGCACCTCCGGCCAATCGCGCAATTTCTCTTTCGGCTTCGCGCTCGGGCGCGGCAAGGACATCGCCGCGGCGCGCGCCGAGGGCCATACGACCGAGGGCGTCTTCACCGCCGGCGTGCTCGTCGATCTGGCGCATCGCAAAGGAATCGACATGCCGATCAGCGAAGCCGTCGATGCCGTGCTGGCCGAGCGCATTAGCATCGATGCGGCGATCGAGGCGCTGCTGGCGCGGCCGTTGAAGTCGGAACTGACGCAGGCGCTTTCCAACGAAGGATGAAGGACGCATGGCGCATTGGCTTTTGAAGAGCGAACCTTCGTCCTGGTCCTGGCAACAGCAGGTCGAAGCCGGCGCCAAAGGCACGTTCTGGAACGGCGTGCGCAACCACAGCGCCAAGCTGCATCTGATGGCGATGAAGGTCGGCGAAGAGGCCTTCTTCTATCATTCCAACGAAGGCAAGGAGATCGTCGGCATCGTGACGATCATCAAGCCCTATTATCCCGACCCGAGCGACGAAAGCGGCAAGTTCGGCATGGTCGATGTGCGCGCCGTAAAGCCGCTGAAACATCCGGTGACGCTCGAAGCGATAAAGGCCGAGCCACGCTTGAAGGATATGGTGCTCGTCAACAATTCGCGCCTCTCGGTGCAGCCGGTGAGCGAGGCGGAATGGACGCTCATCTGCAAGCTGGGCGGGGTTTAGCTTGACGCGCGCGGGGCAAGCGGGGCAGATGCTGCGCATTCCCGCCATCCAGAGTTCATAATGATCCGTTCTGCCCTGATGAATGTGATGACCGCCGCGGCGCTGAAAGCCGGGCGCGGCCTGAAGCGCGATCTCGGCGAAGTCGAGAACCTTCAGGTTTCAATCAAGGGGCCCGGCGATTTCGTCTCTGCCGCCGACCGGAAGTCCGAGAAAACCCTCTTTGAGGAACTCTCCAAGGCAAGGCCAGGTTATGGTTTCGTGCTCGAGGAATCCGGCATCATCGAGGGCGCCGACAAGACGCACACCTGGTATATCGACCCGCTCGACGGCACGACCAATTTTCTCCACGGCCTGCCGCTCTTCGCGATTTCCATCGGTCTGGAGCGCGAGGGCCAGATGGTCGCCGGGCTCGTCTACAACCCCGCCAGCGACGACATGTATATTGCCGAAAAGGGTCAGGGCGCTTATCACAACAACCGCCGCCTGCGTGTCGCGGCGCGGCGCGATTTTTCCAGTGCGCTGATCGGCTGCGGCATCCCGCATCTCGGCAAAAAGGGGCATGAGGGCTTCCAGGCGGAATTCGCCGCCGTCATGGCCCGCGCCGCCAATCTGCGGCGGCTCGGCGCCGCGGCGCTCGATCTCTGCTTTGTCGCGCAAGGCTCCTATGACGGTTTTTGGGAGCGCGGCCTGAAACCCTGGGATATGGCGGCGGGCCTGCTGATCATCCGGGAAGCCGGCGGTTTCGTCACCGATGCCGACGGCGGCGCGGACATTCTCGGCACCGGCTCGATCTGCGCCGGCAACGACGCCATCCATACGCAACTGCTGGCGCTGCTGCGCAGCGCAAAATAGAGCAATTATCGGCAAAGGCGTCATTGCGAGCAAAGCGACGCAATCCAGAATTGTTCCTGGATTGCTTCCTCGCTCCGCGCCTCGCAATGCCGCGCGCCGAGACCATTTTTTGGCATCCCGCTCCCAGCCTAACTATGCTAGACAGACCTCAAGATTTGGCGGGGAAGCGAAGGCGGAGCGCGTCCGATGGCGGTCGAGATTGATCCTTACAAATTATCGTCGCCGCGCATCTATCTCGTCCGCATGGTGGTGTTCCTTATCCTCGTCGGCTTCCTCGCGCTGATCCTCAACGAGCAGATCGCCAAGGACTTCAAAGGCAACCCCGCTCTCAACAGCCTCATCTTCTTCGTGCTCTTCGTCGGCATCGTGCTGGCGCTGCGGCAGGTGATCCGCCTGTTCCGCGAGGTGCGCTGGGTCAATGCGCTGCCGCGCGGGCTGGAGAACGAGGTCGCCCAGCCGGTTCTGCTGGCGCCGATCGCCACGCTCCTGTCCGGACGGCCGGTGAACGAGGCCGTGCTGCCGACGCTGACGCTGCGCGCGGTTCTCGACTCGATTGGCACGCGGCTCGACGAAGCGCGCGATACTTCGCGCTATCTCACCGGGCTTTTGATCTTCCTTGGCCTGCTGGGCACGTTCTGGGGCCTGCTGACGACCGTCAGTTCGATCGGCGGCATCCTCAATTCATTGCAGAGCGGCGGCGACGCCGCGGTGATGTTCGACGATCTCAAGAACAATCTCGCCCGGCCGCTGTCCGGCATGAGCATTTCCTTCACTTCCTCGCTCTTCGGCCTCGCCGGTTCGCTGGTGCTCGGCTTCCTCGATCTGCAGGCCGGCCAGGCGCAAAACCGCTTCTACAACGAGCTCGAGGACAATCTCACCGCGCGCACCGCGGCCGACGCTCCGCTGGAACCCAATGCTGTCGCCGTTGCTGTACCGCAGGATCTGCGCGCCGCGCTCGACAAGATCGCCGCCACCGCCGATCAGACGCAGGCGCGCGCAACCTCGATCGCCGTCGCCAATCTCGCCGAAGGAATCCAGAGCCTGGTGCAGCATATGCGCACCGAGCAGCAGATGATCCGCGACTGGGTCGAGGCCCAGGCGGCGCAGAACAACGAATTGAAAGACGTACTGAAACAGATTGCCAGCGAAGCGGAGCGCCGCTGATGCCGCTCGCCCGCGCGCGGCGTGCGCAGCGCCCGATCGATTACTGGCCGGGCTTCGTCGATGCGCTGACGACGATGCTGCTCGTCATCACCTTTCTGCTTTCCGTCTTCATGCTCGCGCAATTCTTCCTCGCCCGCGAAGTCTCGGGCAAGGATACGGTGCTCAACAAGCTCAACAAGCAGATCGCCGAACTCACCGCCCAGCTCGCTTTGGCACAGACGAACCGCGCCGATGCGCAGAATACGATTGCTTCCCTGACGGCGACGCTGTCCGAGGAAAAACAGAAGAACGGCGAATTGCAGGGCGCGATTTCCCTGGCGGGTGCGGGCGCCGGCAGCGCCGATCAGCGTCTCACCGCCGCCGAGCAGCAACTTGCGAGCGAAAAGCAGATTTCCGCGCAGGCTCTGGCGCAGATCGACATCCTCAATCAGCAGATCGGCGCCTTGCGGCGGCAGCTCGCCGCGCTCGACGATGCGCTCTCCGCCTCCGAGTCGCGCGATAAGGAATCGCAGGCGAAAATCGCCGACCTCGGTTCGCGGCTGAACATCGCTCTGGCGCAAAAGGTGCAGGAGCTTTCGCGCTATCGCTCCGATTTCTTCGGCCGGCTGCGACAGATTCTTGGCGACCGGCCGGATATCCGCACGGTCGGCGACCGTTTCGTCTTTCAATCCGAAGTTTTGTTCGAGACCGGCAAGGCGCAGTTGAATCCCGACGGCAAGACCGAACTCGATAAGCTCGCAGATGCCGTCGTCGAGTTGAACAAGGAGATTCCGCCGGAAATCCCCTGGGTCCTGCGCGTCGACGGGCATACCGATAAGCGGCCGATGCAATCGAGCGAGTTTCATTCGAACTGGGATCTCTCGGCTGCCCGCGCCATCGCCGTCGTGCAATATCTCGTCAGCAAGGGCGTGCCGGCCGACCGGCTCGTCGCCGCGGCCTTTGGCGAATTCCAGCCGATCGATCCCGCCGACAGCGACGATGCCTACGCCAAGAACCGCCGCATCGAATTGAAGCTGACGGAAAAATAGCCGGCGGACGGGGCGGGTGTTGAACGAAATTCAAAACGCCGATTGGGCCAATTTTTTTGTTGCCGAAGTCGGCGCTTCGGCGGCGCTCACCGGGCTCGTGGTGGTCGCGATCTCGATCAATCTGACGCGCATTCTCACTTACAAAACGCTTCCGGGATTGGCCGCCACCGCCCTGATTCTGCTTGGCAGCGTTCTCGTCGTGACGAGCGCAGCACTGATCCCGCATCAGCCCAAAATCATCTTCGGCCTCGAGACCTTCGCGGTCGCGCTGGCGATGCTGCTCGTGCCCACCTTCATCCAAATCCGCGCCTCGAGGGTCGAGCCGCTGACGCAGCGGCGCACCATCGTGCGTGCGATCATGAATGGCGGCCCGAGCCTTGCCATGCTGATCGCCGGCATTCTCCTGATCCTCGGTCATCCGAGTGGACTCTATTGGATCGCCGCAGGCACTATTCTCAGCCTCATTTCGGGCGTGCTGATCGCCTGGGTCCTGTTGATCGAGATTCTGCGCTGAGCCTTGCTTGCGCGTGCGGCCAAGTTCAGTGTAATCCCGCAGCCGCTGCCGGGCCGGTAGCTCAATGGTTAGAGCCGGCCGCTCATAACGGTCTGGTTGCAGGTTCGAGTCCTGCCCGGCCCACCAAATTTATCAATAACTTAGCTTTTGGCCACTCTGCCATCTCCACCGTTATCTCCACCGAAACGTTTACGGAAGCCAAGGGAAGCGGCCTTCATGTGGTTCGGGTGATGGTGGCCGTAGGTCTTTTCCAGAATTTCCTTCGACATGCCCAGAAGCCAGCCGCCTCCCACATCGGAACGCCGTTCTGCATCAGCCAGGCCGCTGCGGTGTGCCGAAGCGTATGGGGCGTGACGCGGCCTTCCAGCTTGGCGCCTGTGACAGCCGTTGCGAAGCCCGTCCTGACTAATTGGATGGGCTTGCCATTCCATTCTACGAAATGGGTTTTGGCGATGCCCAGCTTCTGACAGCGCACGCAGGTGCGCCAAAAGCTCTGGCGGCAGCCGCACGGGTGGCTGACGCTTGGCGGTAGCTCTTTTCCTCCCGCAAGCCGATAAAAAACGCCGCGTTCAAGGTCGATATAGGACCGACCTTCAGCCCTTAGGGGCGAAGCGGCGGCCACCGTCGCGGCACGGGTGCCGCTATACAGGGCGAGCAATATAAAGCGTGCCACATGCTGTAGCGGGCGCTTCGACGTGGGCATTGTGCGGCCCTTGTTCGGGCCTCGCCAGCGCCGCTGTTCCTCGCAGGCTCGCCAGCAGTACCAAATGAGGCTGGCGGCCTCTGAGCACGTCAGCCATCGGTCACGGGGTCGGCCCTTCTCCGGTAACCACACGCGCACCACGCCCCGGTGCAGCCCTTCCTTTGCGTGGTGAGATTGCCGCTCTGAGGTCTTCCAGGTCGCGCCTTGCGCCGCCCGACGAGGGCCGCGAATCAGTATAGGCGCGGTGCGGTTCCTCGAAGCGGGCGACTCGGCGACCGGGCCGAGAGTGGCGTTGAAGGCCAAGTGAAGCCGCAGCATTTCGCCGCTGGCCCGCCGGTGACGCCTCCCTATTAGATGCGTCCACTGTCTAAGAGCGAGTCATTTTGTTGTAAGAAAAGCACAAGCTGCGGACATCTCGATCGCTCAACGCGGTTTAAGCGGCTCGTAAACCCTTCGGGCGTAAAGCACCAACAACATGCGGGCGCTTTGTGGATTCTCGTTAGGAGCGACAATGCTTTCCAAATTCTTTTTATCTTCAAGTTTGCTTCTTGCTATGGCTGCATCTGCGGCAGCCGCCGATCTGCCCAGCACCAAGGGCGAACCGGTCTATGCGCCGCCGCAGCCCGTCTTTTCCTGGACCGGCTTTTACATCGGCGCGCAGGCTGGCTATGGATGGGGACATAAGTCTGATTACATCCTGTTTCCCGGGGGCGCTGTCGTTCAGGGCGAGGGTTCTAACCTCTCCGGATTTCTTGGTGGCGGCCATGTTGGCTACAATTATCAGATATCGGAGTTCGTCTTCGGCGTTGAAGCTGACGCGAACGGCTCGACCAGTCACGGCAACGAGACAAACTTGGGCTTCGCTGGCTATGGCAGTGAAGAGTTCGATGCATCTCTCCGCGCTCGGGCGGGCGTCGCTTTTGATAGAATCCTGATCTACGCGACAGCGGGCGCCGCCTTCGGAGATTTTCATACCAGCCTGACCGACCCGTTTGGTGTTGTTGAGAGCCACAACCCCAGCACCGTTGGCTGGACCGTCGGTGGCGGCCTCGAATATGCCATCGATAACAACTGGTCGGTCCGCGCGGAGTACCGTTATACGGATTACAGGGCCGGCGGAATTAATTATACAACGCTGGCTCTCAGCCCATTCGTCATACACGATCACCTGACCGACAACCGCGTGCAGGCTGGTTTTTCGTACAAATTCGATCTCTTCGCGGCGGCCGCGCCGGTCGTGGCGAAATACTGAATTGCTTCAGCACGACGATTCAGACGGCGGCTTCGGCCGCCGTTTTTTTCGTATGTTCGCTCTCACCCCTCCGCCGTCGACGGCGAGGCGCGGTCAAAAAAAGCCGCCCGAGGGCGAGTCCTGCCCGGCCCACCAAATCGCTCCCGGAAGTCAACGGCACACAACCATCGCCGAACCTTCTTATATCAACTACAGTCCCTCGATATCGAGACTGGCGGGTACGGTTGACAATTCCGTGCTGTCCGACAATACTGATCTTGGACGTGCAAAATCCACGGCCCGGTTGGTAGTCCAGGTGGCCTTTGCGCTCGTTCAGGCTGCTTCCTGCTGATTGCGTGAACCAGCTTCCGGCGCGTCCTTTCCATCAACGGGAAAGGTACGTCCAATGAAGCTCAATCATGTGAATCTCACCAGCATCGACATTCCGGCTGACCGGGCAATGTTCGAACACTATTTCGGCCTGCGCTGCCTCGTTTCCCGCGGCAATGGATTGGCCGTAATGGAAGATGACGACGGCATGGCCTTCGTCCTGAATAATTTTACGCGCAAGCGCGGTGACTTCTCTTATCCGGAAGATTCCGATGTGCTGCACATCGGGTTCATCCAGGAAACGCGAGAAGCGGTCGATGCGATACATGCGCGCCTCGTTGCCGACGGTTGGGATGCGCCTGCGCCACGCGATTACCACGGCGCCTGGACCTTCTATTTCAAAGCAAAGGGCGGCTACTTCGTCGAAGTGGCAACGCCAACGCCCGTCCATCCAAAGGCATAATAGCTGGGATAACGGCGGCCGGCCTTGAGGCCAGCCGCTTAGCTTGATCGCGAGCCGAAAGTCAGTTGCAGCCTCGAATGCCGCTCGCTGGAATTCACGGCTTGCTCCCGCAAAATTCCTCGCCCATATAGGGATTAACCGCCAGTTCCGGCCTTGAACCGGAGATTGGGAGCAAAGCTATGTTTATCGAAACCGAACTCACGCCGAACCCGGCGACTCTCAAGTTCCTTCCCGGACGGCAAGTGATGCCGGACGGCACGCTCGACATTCCCGACGCCTCCGGCGCGGCGCAATCACCGCTCGCCGCGGCTCTGTTCGAAATTCCCGGCGTCGCCGGCGTTTATTTCGGCGCGGATTTCATCACCGTGACCAAGGGCGCCAACGACTGGCCGGAGCTGAAGCCCGCCATCCTCGGCGTCATCATGGAGCATTTCACCTCCGGCGCGCCGCTGCTGGCCGAGGGTGTGAGCGCGGACCCGGACGACGAGCCGGACGAGTTCTTCGCCGCCGAGGACGCCGAAACGGTCGAGACGATCAAGGAATTGATCGAGACGCGCGTGCGCCCCTCCGTTGCCGGCGACGGCGGCGACATCAAATTCCGCGGCTTCCGCGATGGCACGGTCTATCTGGCGATGAAGGGCTCGTGCTCGGGCTGCCCGTCCTCGACGGCGACGCTGCGGCACGGGATCGAGAATCTGCTGCGCCATTTCGTGCCCGCGGTGCAGACGGTGCAATCCATCTAGGGCGGAGAGCGAACGCGGCTGAATGACCCGAATCCTCGCGATCGATACGGCCCTCGATGCGGTCTCCGCCTGCATCTTCGATGACAGTGCCAGCGAGCCTCTCGCGTTGGAAACGCTCTTCATGCAGCGCGGGCAGGCCGAGGCGCTGATGCCGCTGCTCGATCGCGTCGTGTCGCAGACCGAAGAGGGCTTCAAGGGCCTCGACCGGATCGCGGTGACGGTCGGCCCCGGCTCGTTCACCGGGCTGCGTGTCGGCATCGCCGCCGCGCGCGCCATCGGCCTCGCCTGCCATGTGCCGGTCGTCGGCGTCTCGACGCTCGCCGCGCTTGCCGCGCCGCTGATCCTTGAGGCACAGCCCGGTCTTGTCGTCCCGGCGATCGATGCCAGGCACGGCAGCCTCTATTTCGCGGTCTTCGGCCCCGACGGGCGCGCGCTCGTCCTGCCGCGCGTCGCGACGGTGCGCGAGGCCGTGCGTCTGCTCGGCACCGGTCCGATACGCCTTGCCGGCTCGGGCGCGCCGATGCTGGCGATCGAGGCCAAATCGGCCGGCCTCAGCGCAGAAGTCGTCGGCGAGACCGGCGCGCCGGATATCGCCTTCGTCGCCCGGCTTGGCCTGCTCGCCGACCCGAAAGGGGCGCCGCCGCGGCCGCTCTATCTCAAGCCGCCGGACGCCAAGCCTCAGGATCAGGCCCATATTCCGCTCGCGCCTGCCTGATGCTGCGTTGGCTCGGCAACTGGCTTGGGAAGTCGACCGCTCCGACCGTCCATCGCCTTGGCCCGCAGTTCGGCAAGGTCTGCGCGCGTATTCACGCGCAGAGCTTCCCGCACCCCTGGAGCGCCGAGGAATTCGAGGCCCTGCTAGCCGGGCGCGACGTGATCGCCCATTGGGCGAATCCTGGGGCAAGCCTCGGCTCCTTCTGGCAGCCGGGCCGGACCCCGGTCGGCTTCATCCTTTCCCGCCGGGCGGCCGATCAAGCGGAGATTTTAACCCTCGCGGTGACGCCCAAGGCCCGGCAAAAGGGCGTTGGCGCGGCGCTTTTGACGACCCATCTGCCAACTTTGGCGGCAGCGGGGGTTAAATCCTTGTTTTTAGAGGTTGAAGCCGGCAATACCGCCGCGATAAGGCTTTACCAGAACTTCGGCTTTCGCCAGGTCGGTGAGCGCAAGGCTTATTACCGCACGGCTGGCGGCAGCCCCGCCACAGCCCTGGTTTTACGCCGCGATCTTTTCTAGCGCGCTTTCCGGCCAGAAGACTTCATCTGGCCGATGAGAAATCGCGCCGGTTCAAAATGTTGGAGCGTGTTCTCGTCAGAAAAGTCACGCAACTTTTCCGGAACACGCTCCGACAACATGGCGGCGGACGCGAATCCGGGCTAAAAGGAGCAATCGGCGGCGCCACAGCGGCGGCCGCCAGCGAGGACCATGACCGACACTCTCGATCTGCCTGTCGAGGAGGCCGCGGCCGAAACGCCGCCCGCCGCCGCGCCGCGCCGCAAGCTCTTCATCAAGTCATATGGCTGTCAGATGAATGCTTACGATGCGCAGAAGATGACCGATTTGCTGGCGCCTGCGGGCTTCGACGAAACCCAACGCTTGGACGACGCGGACCTCGTCATACTCAACACCTGCCACATCCGCGAACGCGCGTCGGAGAAGATCTTCTCCGAGCTTGGCAAGGTGCGGGAAGTGAAGGATGCCCGTCGCGCGGACGGGCGCGCCACGCAGATCGTCGTCGCCGGCTGCGTCGCCCAGGCCGAGGGCGGGGAGATCGTGCGCCGGCAGAAGGCCGTCGATCTCGTCGTCGGGCCACAGAATTATCACCGTCTGCCCGATCTGCTGCGCCGCGCGGAACAAGTTCCGGTGATCGACACCGAATTCCCGGCCGAGGACAAGTTCGACCATTTGCCGCGCGCCTCACGTGGCGCGATTCAGGCCCGCGGCGTCGCCGCTTTCGTCACGGTTCAGGAAGGCTGCGACAAGTTTTGCACCTTCTGCGTCGTGCCATATACGCGCGGCGCCGAGGTCTCGCGTCCGGTCGAAAAAATTCTCGCCGAAGTCGCGGCTCTGGCGGAAGCCGGCGTGCGCGAGGTGACGCTGCTCGGCCAGAACGTCAACGCCTATCACGGCGAAGGGCCGGACGGGCGCATCTGGTCGCTGGCGCAACTCTGCGCGCGGCTCGCCGAAATCCCCGGCATCGCCCGGCTGCGCTATATGACGAGCCACCCGAACGACATGGACGAGGATCTTATCGCCGCACATCGCGACCTGCCCGCACTGATGCCCTTTCTGCATCTGCCGGTGCAGACGGGCTCCGACGCGCTCCTCGCCGCGATGAACCGCAAGCATGATCGCGCCGCCTATCGCGACATCGTGCGGCGGCTGCGCACGGCGTGCCCCGATATCGCGCTCTCGTCGGACTTCATCGTCGGCTTCCCGGGCGAAAGCGACGCCGATTTCGCCGCGACTCTCGATTTTGTCCGGGAGATTACCTTCGCCAGCGCCTTTTCCTTCAAATATTCGCCGCGACCCGGCACGCCGGCCGCCGATCTGCGGGATCAGGTGCCCGAGGACGTGATGGTGATGCGGCTGGCTGAGCTGCAGGAATTGCTCGACGCGCAGCGGCTGGCGTTCAACACCAGCCTGGTTGGCAAAACTCTTGCTGTTCTGTTCGAGAAAAAGGGGCGGCGTGCTGGTCAAATCGGCGGCCGGTCTCCCTATCTACAACCTGTTCAGGTCGAGGCGCCGGAAACGCTGATCGGCCGGATTGTGCCGGTCGAGATTACCGGCCTGGGGACGAATTCACTGTTTGGACGGCTGGCGGATGGAGCGGGATGCGAAAAAGTGGATGCCGGTTTTTCGCTTGAATCCCGCTCCGATTATGAGAACCGATCACGTTTATGATTTTGGATCGATTCAATCCAAAATCATCGTGATCTGAGGAGAAGCTTTGAGACCAACTGATCGTTCGCTGTCGCTGCGCGGCAATTCCCCGCCGGTGCCCTTGGCGCCCGAACCTCCGGCGCTGGTGACCTTGGCTTTCGACGACAACAAGCACGCCTCGCTGCTTTTCGGTCTCTACGATCAGAACCTCGCCAAGGTCGAACGCAAGCTCGGCGTCGTCGCCAACGCGCTCGGTAATCAGGTGACGATCAAGGGGCCGCCGGAAGCCTGCGAACAAGCGCGGGAAGTTCTGGAAACCTTGTACGGCCGCGTCAAGCTCGGCCAGAGCGTCGGGCCGGGCGATGTCGACGGGGCGATCGAGGAGCGCGCGCTGCAGGGCTCGCTGTTCCCCAACGCGGATATTCCGCGCACCCATTTCGAGCAGATCAGTACGCGCCGGCGCGGCATCGTGCGCGCCCGCAACGCGGCGCAGGATCTCTATATCCGCTGTCTGAAGCGGCAGGAGCTGTGTTTTGCCGAAGGCCCGGCCGGCACCGGCAAAACCTGGCTCGCGGTCGGCTATGCCGTCTCGCTGCTCGAGCAGGGCATCATCGAGCGGCTGATCCTTTCGCGCCCGGCGGTCGAGGCGGGCGAGCGACTCGGCTTCCTGCCCGGCGACATGCGCGAAAAGGTCGATCCCTATCTGCGCCCGATCTTCGACGCGCTGAACGATTTCATGGACCCGCGCATGGTCGAGCGCGGCATGCAGACCGGTATGATCGAAGTCGCGCCGCTCGCTTTCATGCGCGGACGCACGCTGACCAATGCCTGCGTCCTGCTCGACGAGGCGCAGAACACGACGTCCATGCAGATGAAAATGTTCCTGACCCGGCTCGGCGAGGGCTCGCGCATGATCGTCACCGGCGATCCGACGCAGGTGGATTTGCCGCCCGGACAGATTTCCGGCCTCTCGGAAGCCGTCGGCCTGCTCGGCGGGCTCGAAGGCATTGGCCATGTGCGCTTCGCCGACAGCGATGTCGTGCGCCACGATCTCGTCCGCCGCATCGTCACGGCCTATGAATCGCGGCCGCGCCCGGCCCTGGAGGATAGGCCCCGCCGATGAGTGCGCTTCCTCTCATCGATATCGCGGTCGAAAGCACTTTGTGGGAAAAGGCGCCTGACGTTTACGGCTGGGCGGCGGCGGCGATCGGCGAGGCGGTCTTGAAGTCGCACGTGAAGCTGAAACCCGGAGCCGAGATCAGCCTCCTGCTTGCCGACGACGCGGCGATCCGCAAGCTCAATGCGCAATGGCGGGGCAAGGACCAGCCGACCAATGTGCTCTCGTTCCCGGCGCCGGGCGCGGTCGAGGCGCGTCCCGCTCTCGGCGATATCGCTATCGCCTATGAGACCTGCGTGCGCGAAGCCGAAGCCGAGCACAAGAGCTTTCGCGCGCATGTGACGCATCTCATCGCGCACGGCTTTCTGCATCTCATCGGCTTCGATCATGAGGAGGAGGCGCAGGCGGTGGAGATGGAAGCTTTGGAGCGCGAGATTCTCGCCGCGCTCGGCATCCACGATCCTTACGCGGCCTTCGTTACGGGTATCGAATGAGCGTCAACGACGATCCTGAGAGTACGCCGGAAAAATCCGGCAAGATCGGCTTGCTTGGCCGGCTGCGCGCGCTGCTCGGCCTCAGCGGCGGCTCGCTGCGCGAGGATGTGCAGGAGGCGATCGAGGAGATTACCGAGGCCTCCGGCTTCTCCGCGCTCGAGCGCGAGATGCTCACCAATGTGCTCTCGCTGCATGAGGTCCGCGTCGCCGACATCATGATCCCGCGCACCGACATCATCGCGGTCGCGCATGATGCGAAGCTCGCTGAAGTGCTCGACGCCTTCCGCACCGCCGGCCATTCGCGCCTGCCCGTCTATGCCGAAAATCTCGACGACCCGCGCGGCATGGTGCACATCCGCGATCTCGTCGATCTCATCGCCAAGCTGACGGACGGCTTCAAGCTCAACGCGCCACGGCCGGACCAGCGCGACTTCAGCGAGATTACCCTCGCCGAATCCGGCATTCTGCGGCCGGTTCTGTTCGCGCCGCCGTCGATGCCGGCGCTCGACCTGCTTGTGAAAATGCAGACGACACGCACGCATATGGCGCTCGTCATCGACGAATATGGCGGCACCGACGGCCTCGCCTCGATCGAGGACGTGGTCGAAATGATCGTCGGCGATATCGAGGACGAGCATGACGAGAGCGAGGCCCAGAAGATTCATCGCGGCGCCGACGGCACTTTCGTGGTCGATTCCCGGGCGAGCCTCGACGATGTTTCGGAAGTGCTCGGCTCGGATCTTTCGACGCTGGTCGATGCTGAAGACGTCGATACGCTCGGCGGCCTCATCACCACCCTTGCCGGCCATGTGCCGCTGCGCGGCGAGACGCTGAGGGCCGACGGATTCCAGTTCGAGGTTCTCGACGCCGATCCGCGCCGGGTGAAGCGCATCAAGATCCATCCGATTTCCGAACCGGCGACCGAGGGGCAGGAGTCCGTGCCAGTGGCCACGCCCGCGCCGCAGCCCGGACTTAGCCAAGCCGCAAAAAGTCGCTAAATTCGCGCCGATTCGACTCTCTCCGGCATCCTCCCTTGCGGCGTTCGCGCCGACCTTCGCGAGATTATGTATCCAATCGCCGAATATGTGATCCTCGCCGACGGCTGGCGGCGCCGGCTGATTAGTTTCGCTGGCGGCGCCTGCGGCGCGCTGGCGCTCGCCCCGGTCAATTTTCTTCCGGCGATGATCGTGCCAATGACCATCGCTGTCTGGCTGATCGATGGCGCCGCGGAGGCCAGGCAAGCACCCGGCGCGCGGCCGCGATCGCTCGCCGTGCGCAATGCTTTCGGCGCCGGCTGGTGGTGGGGCTTCGGCTATTTCGTCGCCGGCTTCTGGTGGCTCGGCGCCGCCTTTCTGGTCGAGCCGCAGGATTTTGTCTGGGCTATGCCGCTCGGCATTTTCGGCCTGCCGGCTTTTCTCGCTCTGTTTCCGGCTTTTGGCTTCGCGCTGGCGCGGCTCGGCTGGTCGCCGGGGCCCGCTCGCGTCCTGACGCTGGCGGCGGCGCTCGGCTTCAGCGAATGGTTGCGCGAGCATATGCTCACCGGCTTTCCCTGGAACGATTACGGGATGGCGTTCGGCAATCATCTCGTACTGGCGCAATTCGCGGCGATCGGCGGCCTTGGCGCGCTCAATGTTCTGACGATCGCGATTTGCGCGTCGCCCGCGCTCGTTGCCGATATGCGCTTCAAGAAAAACAAGCGCCGCGTGCCGACGGGCGTCATCGTCGCCATCGGCGCTTTTCTCGCCATTGCCGCGTTCGGCGCCATTCGTTTGTCCGCGCCACAGCCGAAAGACCTGCCTGGCGTCAAAGTGCGGTTGATGCAACCCAATGTCACTGAGGACGAGAATTTCAGCGCCGCCCACAAGGACGAGATCATCGCCCGTTATCTCGCGCTTTCGGATCGCGCGACGAGCCCCGAACATACCGGCCTCGCTGATGTCAGCCTACTCATCTGGCCTGAGTCCGCCTTCCCCTTCATTCTGACCGAAGACCCGCAGGCCCTTGCCGCGATCGGCGGCGCGCTGCCGCCCAACACGACGCTCGTCACCGGCGCGGCGCGGGTCGGCATCGTTTCGCATGCGGGCGAGGAATATCCCGCCTATTTCAATTCCATTCTCGCCATCGCGCGAGGCGGTATCATCCTTGATACTTACGATAAAGTGCATCTGGTACCGTTTGGCGAATATCTGCCGTTCGAATCCACGCTGCGACACTTGGGGCTGCATCATTTCGTGCATATTCCCGGCGGCTTCGCGCCGGGCGCGGCGCAGCGGCTGTTGAGCCTGCCGGGCCTGCCGCCGGTGGTCGGCTCGATCTGCTACGAAGCGATCTTTCCGGAAGAAGCTTTGCCGCCGGACCTGCCGCCCGGCACTGAACCCGGCTTCATCATCAACGTGACCAATGATGCCTGGTTCGGTCGGACAGCCGGCCCTTATCAGCACCTCGCGCAAGCGCGGCTTTTGACCATCGAACAGGGCCTGCCGATGCTGCGCGATGCGAATACCGGCGTTTCTGCAATCATCGATCCTTATGGGCGCGTATTGCATAGTCTCGGCTTGCAACAGGAAGGCGTAATCGATGGCGGATTGCCCGAAAAGATTGCGCCGCCGCCGTTTGCGCGGGCACCTTTTCTCATCGGAATTTTAGCTTGGGTTGTAATGCTTTGCGCTGCGCTCGCGCTGCGAGGGATTGTTTGACAACCGCGAATAACACAGCTTTATATGACCGCAATCTGCCAGTGGGGGCAAAGCGAAACCTTGATAGGCGGCCTCAAGCCAAGCTGCGTTCTAAGCTGCGTCGCGCTTGGCGTTTCGTTCGTTTTTCCCACATTGGCAATCGAAGAAAAAAGAGCGTTCCGCCAGCTTTTATCATGATCATTCCTGGAGGTTTTCTTGCGCAAGGGGATCAATGTATCCGACCCCCACCACCTCGGGGGACGGCAGTGACAGGAGTATGTAATTCGTGAAGAAGGCTCCGAATCCGATTGATCGTCACGTCGGCAGCCGGGTTCGTATGCGCCGGGTTCTTCTGGGGATGAGTCAGGAAAAGCTCGGCGAGGCGCTGGGACTGACGTTCCAGCAAATCCAAAAATACGAAAAAGGCACCAACCGCATCGGTGCAAGCCGTCTGCAGCAAATTTCGCGCGCGCTCAACGTTCCGCCCGCCTTCTTCTTCGACGGCGCACCGCTGCATGACGAAACAGGGTTGGAAAACGGGTCTGTTCTGAGCGTCGCTGAACCATCAAGCTCAAGCTTCGTTCTCGACTTCATTTCCACGGCCGAGGGCCTGCATCTCAACAAAGCATTCGCCCGTATTCAGGATCCGAAGGTGCGCAAGCGCATCATCGATCTCGTCACCAGCCTCGCCAGCGATGACATCGCGCCCGCACCAAGCCACGAGGTCCGGCAAGAAGAAAAATCCTGAGAGACGATATTCGTTATAAAGAACGGATTTCCAGGATTAGCTTGACGAAACGAACGGATTGACCGAAACTCTCCCGTCTTTCCGGTCTTGCCCCACCCCATCGCGGCCGGCAGGATTCTCACCCGAATTTCACATGCTCGGTAAACTTGGAGTGTTCTGTGCCTCGGCAAAACTATCTGTTCACCAGCGAATCTGTCTCCGAAGGTCATCCCGACAAAGTTTGCGATCGCATCTCCGACGAGGTCGTTGATCTCTTCTTCCGTGAATCGGCCAAGGCCGGCATCGACCCGTATCAAGTGCGCGTTGCCTGCGAGACATTGGCGACGACGAACCGTGTCGTCATCGCTGGCGAGACCCGTGGCCCCAAGCTTTCTCCCGCCATCATCGAAGAAACCGCCCGTCAGGCGATCAAGGCGATCGGCTATGAGCAGGACGGCTTCCATTGGGCGAACGCCAAGGTCGAGGTGCTGCTGCACGCCCAATCCGTGGATATCGCGCAAGGCGTCGATGCCGCCGGCAACAAGGACGAGGGTGCGGGCGACCAGGGCATCATGTTCGGCTATGCCTGCCGTGAAACGCCGGAGCTGATGCCGGCGCCGCTCTATTATTCGCACAAGATTCTCGAAGTCCTTGCGAAGGCGCGCCACGCGCGCGAAGGCGATGCCGCCAAACTCGGCCCCGACGCCAAGAGCCAGGTGACGGTTCGCTACGTCGATGGCAAGCCGGTGGCCGCGACGCAGATCGTGCTCTCGACGCAACACGTCGATGCCGATCTTTCGTCGGACGACGTGCGGGCCATCGTCGAGCCCTATATCCGCAAGACGCTGCCCGAGCACTGGATCAGCGACAAGACCATCTGGCACGTCAACCCGACCGGCAAATTCGTCATCGGCGGCCCGGATGGCGATACCGGCCTCACCGGCCGCAAGATCATCGTCGATACCTACGGCGGCGCGGCCCCGCATGGCGGCGGCGCCTTCTCCGGCAAAGATCCGACCAAAGTCGATCGCTCTGCGGCCTATGCCGCGCGCTATCTCGCCAAGAATATTGTCGCCGCCGACCTTGCCGATCGGGTAACGATCCAGCTTGCCTATGCGATCGGCTATCCCGAGCCCTTGTCGATCTATATCGATACGCATGGGACCGGCCGCGTGCCGGAGGAAAAGCTGGAGTTGGCCGTGCCGCAGATCATGCGGCTCTCGCCGCGCGGCATCCGCGACCACCTGCAGCTCAACAAGCCGATCTATGCGCGCACCGCGGCCTATGGTCATTTCGGCCGCACGCCCGATGCCGACGGCGGCTTCTCCTGGGAGAAGACCGATCTTGTCGACAAACTGCGCGCGAGCTTCAATTAACACATGAGCGAAACCTCTGCCCTTGCGACGCGCCTCTATGGGCGCCGCAAGGGCAAGAAGCTGAGCGTCCATCAGCAAAGCCTCCTCGACACGCTCCTGCCGCGCCTGGCGCTCGACCCGGCGCAGCCGCTCGGCAACGTGGCGGCGCTGTTCCCGCAGGCGCCGGCCGATCTCTGGCTCGAAATCGGCTTCGGCGGCGGCGAACATCTCGCGGCGGAAGCGGAGGCACATCCGGACCAGGGCTTCATCGGCTGCGAGTTCTTCGAGAACGGCGTCGTCAAAGTGCTGTCGCTGATCGCCGCGAAGGATCTCGACAATGTCCGCCTCTATCAGGGCGATGCAGGCGCGATCATCGGCGCGCTGCCGGCGCAAAGTCTCGCCGGCGCTTATCTCCTGTATCCGGACCCGTGGCCGAAACGGCGCCAGCGCAAACGGCGCTTTCTCTCCGATGAAATGCTCAAGCAGCTCGCCCGCACGCTGCGTCCCGGCGCCGAAATCCGCTTCGCCACCGACATCGACGACAATGCCGGCTGGACTCTCGCGCGCATCCTGCGCTCGCCCGATTTCGAATGGCGGGCGCAAACCGCGCAGGATTGGCGCGGCGCGTGGTCTGGCTGGGCCGCCACCCGCTACGAGGCCAAAGCGCTCGCAGCCGGACGCACGCCCGTCTATCTCACCTTCGTGCGGAAATAACGTTTTCGAGCGAAGCGGGAAGCGGTTTGCGTGCAGAAAACGCGCTCAAGCTTTATACGGGCCGAAGCGCAGAAGTCCCGCGCCGTTCGCCTTGAGCCAGGCTTCGGCGCGTTCGACATGCGCCGACAACCGGCCGAGGATTTTCCAGAATGCCGGCGAGTGATTCATATAGACGAGATGGGCGACCTCGTGCGCGGCGAGATAATCGAGCACGTAGCCCGGCGCCATGATGAGCCGCCAGGAGAAATTGAGCGCGCCAGTCGATGAACACGAGCCCCAGCGGCTTGTCGTATCGCGCAAGGTGATCCGGCGCGGCGTGACCCCGAGCTTGGCGGCATGGCGCGCGACAGCGGCCTCGATATCGCGCCTGGCTTCGCGCACCAGAAAATCCTGGACCCGGCGCGCGACATGCGCCCGCTCGCCGGTGACGCAGAGCAAGGGCAGGCTCTTGTCGCCAATCGATGCCGGCTCGATCCAGACCGTGCCGCGCTCGCGCGGACGCTCGACAATGCGGTGATTGACGCCGCGGATCGGCACCGTCTCGCCGCCGCCGAACGGCATCGGCGCCGGCAAACGCTGAAGCCGCACGCCGATCCAGGCCGCATGCCGCTCGACGAAATTGCGCGCCCCGATAAGCGAGCCGCGCGGCGGCATGGTGAGCACGACATCGCGCGTCGCCGCGCGCACACGCAAGGTGAAGCGCCGCGCCGTGCTGATCCGCTTCAGCGCAATACGAAAGGTTTCGCCAGCATGCGAAACCTCGATAAAGGCGAGATCGGATGTTCTCGGTGCGTTCTTCGGGGAGCCAGCCATGCGGGCAATTTTAGCCGGTGCCAAGCCGAGTCGCCACTAACTCCGTGGCTCAAATCGGCGGCATTTTACCCGTTCCCGGAGTGTGGAATTGTCTTATTTTGCAGCGCAACCTAGAGGAAGAGCGCCCCTGCGCCGGTCTAGAGCGGCGCGACCGCCGCCTGGAACTCACGAATGTGCGGGGCGATGATTTTGCGGAAGCGCGAGCCGTTGAAGACGCCGTAGTGACCAACGTCGGCCTGCTCGTAATGCAACTTCAGCTTCGGCGGGATATTGATACAGAGATCCTGCGCCGCCTTGGTCTGGCCGAGGCCGGAAATATCGTCCTTCTCGCCTTCGACCGTCATCAGCGCGGTGCGATTGACTGCGGAGAGATCGATGTACTGATTGTCGTGAGTCATTTTTCCTTCCGGCAGAAGGTGACGCACGAAAACCGTTTCGATCGTCTGCAGATAGAATTCCGCCGTCAGGTCCATCACCGCGAGATATTCATCGTAGAATTCACGATGCTTCTCGGCCGAGTCGCCGTCGCCCTCCATCAGATGATTGAACATGTCGATATGCGCGTTGACGTGGCGATCGAGATTCATCGCCATGAAGCCGGAGAGCTGCAAAAACCCAGGATAAACCATCCGCCGCGCGCCGGGATAAGGATAAGGCACCTGATGCAGGCAATTGTCCTTGAACCATTGGCTGCCGCGCGCCTCGGCAAGCTTGTTGACGGCGGTGGGGCTGCGCCGCGTATCGATCGGCCCGCCCATCAGCACCATCGAGGCCGGCACATCGGGATCGTGCAATTTCTCGAGATGCGCGACGGCGGCGAGTAACGGCACCGCCGGCTGGCAAACGCCGATCGTATGCAGCGGCAGACCGTCCTTGCGGACGCTGAGCACGCGGAAAATATCGATCAGGTAATCGATGTAATCGGCGAGATCGAAACCGCCGTTGGCGAGCGGCACCATGCGCGCATCGACCCAATCGGTGATGTAGACATCATAATCGGGCAGGAAGACTTCGACCGTACCCCGCAACAGCGTCGCATAATGTCCCGACATCGGCGCGACGATCAGCAGTTTGGGCTGCGGCGCGTGGGGCCTTGTCCATTGGCGCTCGAAATGCAGCAGCCGGCAGAAGGTGCGTTCCCAGACGACCTTTTCGATGATCGGCACTTGCTCGCCATCGATGGTCGTCTCGTCCAGGCCGAAGACAGGCTTGCCGTAGCGGCGGGTGAGACGTTCGAAAAGTTCGGCGGACGCCGCGACATTGCGGCCAACAGGCGTGTGCGCAAGCGGATTGAGCGGGCTCTTGAACCAGACCCGGGCGACATCGGAGACGGCCCGTGCCGGCGCCAGGGCCAGATAGGCGAACTCGTGCCATTGATACGAATAGGAATCCTTCATCGCCCAGGCCATCCTAGTTTCTCCCCGCCCGGGTTGAGAAAATCCGCGGTTTCGTGATTCCCCCAACCGGATGCAATTTGCTGCACTGCAGCAATGCTTATTATGGTTACTTGTCTTAGGCTATGCAACCGCCCCTCAAGCCAGCCTTAACCTGAATTGACGACAGGGCGGATCGGTTCCCCAAGCATAGGGCGGCGGCGGCGGCCTCGCAACATATTGCGGTGCGCCCTGCTGGATAGCCACTGGATAATGAATCAAGTCGGGTTGGGAGCGCGGGGTCCGGCCGCGCGGCATTGCCTGAGGCGGTTTTTATTGCAATGTGCCGGCGTTGGACCGACCAGCCCGGATCAAGGAAGTAGCCGGAGATGACCGACAGCGCCGATCTCGACCTTGGCCGCCGCTCGCGCCGGCTGCATGTTGACACGCTGGTCAAGCTCCGCTGGCTCGCCGTATTCGGCCAATTGGCGGCCGTGCTGCTGGTGCGCTTCGGCCTCGGCTTTCCAATCCCGCTCAGCATCTGCCTGCTGTTCATCGCCGGCTCGGCCTGGCTCAATATTGTTTTGGGCCTGCGCTATCGCCGCAGCGATCGGCTCGACGACAGGCCGGCCGCGGCGATCCTTGCCTACGATATCATCCAGCTTGCGGCGCTGCTCTATCTGACCGGCGGCATCGAGAATCCGTTCGCGGTCCTGTTCCTGGCGCCGGTGATGATCGCCGCCGTCTCGTTCTCGGCGCGCACTGCCATCGGCCTTTTTGTCCTGATGGTGATCGCCGCAACCACCATCAGCTTCTTTCACCATCCGCTGCCCTGGGCGCAGAACGCGCCGTTCCAGCTTCCCTGGCTCTATAGCCTCGGCATCTGGGCCGCCGTCACCGTCAGCGCTGCCTTCACCGTGATCTATGCCTCGCGCATCGCCGAGGAAACGCGCAAGCTCGCCGATGCTTTTGCTGCGACGGAACTCATCATCGCGCGCGAACAATTGCTGACACAGCTCGACGGGCTTGCCGCCGCCGCGGCGCACGAACTCGGCACCCCGCTGGCGACGATCAGCATTGCCGCGAAGGAGCTGCACAAGCAGCTCCCGGCCGGCCTTTACGATGATGATGTCAGCCTCATCATCCAGGAAATCGGCCGCTGCCGCAGCATCCTCGGCAAGCTCTCCTCGCTCAACGAGGACGCGCCGGGCGCGCTGCTGCAGGAGGTGAGCCTCGACCTTCTGCTCGAAGAAGCCGTCGCACCCAATCGCGGCGTCGATATCGCGATCAATATCGTCAAGAACGGCAGCGCGCCGGAGCCCGTCACCAAGCGCAATCCGGGGCTCATCTACGGCCTCGGCAATCTGATCGAGAACGCCACCGATTTCGCCAAGTCGGAAGTGCGCGTCATCGCCCGCTGGAACAAGGCGATCATCGAAATCACAATCGAGGACGACGGACCGGGGTTCTCCCCCGACGTGATCGATCGCATCGGCGAGCCTTACATCACGACCCGCGCCGGACGCCACACCAAGCACGAGGCCGATTCCGGGCTAGGGCTGGGGCTGTTCATCGCCAAGACTTTGCTCGAGCGCTCCGGCGCGACCGTCATCACCAGCAACCGGCTGCCACCGCAATCGGGCGCTCGCATCACCATCCGCTGGCCGCGCACGCGGTTCGATACGGGCGTCGCGCCACACAACGACCGGCGCCCTGACGCGCGATATTTGCCATTCACCGCCCGATAGGCAAAAAGGCGGGATGCAAAAAGGTCGGATCATGGAGATTCCCGTTCTCGGGTGGGCAATTTCGCATTAGTATAGGCGGGATGATGACGAAAATTGACCCCTACGAGCCTTCAGCGGGGGCCAGGGTGGAAGCGATTTCGACCTCTGGAGATCTGCCCGAGGACAAGACGCTGCTGATCGTCGATGACGATCGCGCCTTCCTCACGCGGCTCGCCCGCGCGATGGAAGGGCGCGGCTTCATCGTCACCGCGGCACAATCCGTGGCCGAAGGCCTTGCCGCCATCGCCCAGCAGCCGCCGGCCTTTGCCGTGATCGACATGCGGCTTGTCGACGGCAACGGCCTCGACGTCATCTCCGAGTTGAAGGCCAAGCGCCCCGAGGCGCGCGCGATCATCCTCACCGGCTACGGCAATATCGTTACGGCGGTGACGGCGGTGAAGCTCGGCGCCTTCGATTATCTGGCAAAGCCGGCCGATGCCGACGACATCTATGCCGCGCTGATGGCGACCTACCACGACAAAGCCGAAGTGCCGGAAAATCCGATGTCGGCCGACCGAGTCCGCTGGGAGCATATCCAGCGCATCTACGAACTTTGCGGCCGCAACGTTTCCGAGACGGCCCGACGGCTGAACATGCATCGCCGGACGCTGCAGCGCATCCTCGCCAAACGCGCGCCGCGCTAGCGGCTTACAAGGGCCCGAAGCCCAAAATCTCAGGATCGGTCAGACCATGCAGCCGGTGCGCGGCCGCATGCGCGAAACGCATCAGCATGGCACGGCGCGTGGCGCCCGGAAGCCGATGCTCGGGCGCCTCGCGCAGCACCGCGGCGCCGAATGAATCAGCAACGATGAGGCCGGCATCCTCGGGCATGATCGCAGGCGCGAGATTGTCGGAGATCGCGAAATAGAGCCGGTCGCAATGGGCGCGATAATCCGGCCATTTCTGATCGGCGCGGAAATCGGCGAGCGAGGACTTGATCTCGACGATGAGGATGGTGCCATCGCTCGCCAAGGCGACGATATCGGCGCGCCGCCCGCTCGCCAGCGGCAATTCCATCAAGGTCGAGAAACGCAGATTGCGCAGCAGGCGACGGGTGCCGCGCGCAATCGCCAAAGCCATGTCGGATTGGCGGCCATCGACGACAGCCACCGGGGCATTGAAAGGCGGCACGGCTCAGGACGCTGAAGTGATGCCGAGCTTCGCCTCGAGCGCCTCGATGCGCTTTTTCAGTTGGTCGTTCTCATCGCGCGCGGCGATCGCCATTTCGCGCACCGCCTCGAACTCCTCACGGCTGACGATGTCCATCGCCGCGAGGAAACGCTCGACCTGCGCCTTGACGGCGCCTTCGGCCTCGCGGCGCACGCCCTGGGCGATTTCCGTCGCGTCGTTCACCAGGCGGCTGAAATCGTCAAACACTCTGCGGCTTTGCGGCATCGCGCGCTCTCCAGATAGTCGTCTTCGTTCCCCTTATGTTGCGCGTTTTCGCGGCTGCCGCAAGCGTAAAGCCCGGCGTGGGGGCGGCTTGACCTCGCCGCGGCTGCGTCGCATGACCGCCGCAGATTTCAGGCAGATTCGGACGAATGCTCGCCCTCATCCCCTATCCCAAGATCAATCCGGTCTTGATCGATATCGGCCCGCTGCCGATCCGCTGGTACGCGCTCGCCTATATCGCCGGGATCATCTTCGGCTGGGCCTATGTGCGCCATCTCGTCGGCAAGGATTCGCTCTGGGGCAAGGTTCGGCATCCGAGCCCGGCCAGCATCGACGATCTCGTGGTCTATGTTGCCTTCGGCATCATCCTCGGCGGGCGGATCGGCTATGTGCTGTTCTACAATCTGCCGGTCTATCTCGCCCATCCGCTCGAAATCCTTGCCGTCTGGAAGGGCGGCATGTCGTTCCACGGCGGCCTCATCGGCGCCATGCTCGGCATCATCCTCTTCGCCCGTCGCATCAAGGTGCCGGTGCTCGCGGTGATGGACCCGACGGCGGCCTCGGTGCCGATCGGCCTAGCGCTGGGACGGCTGGCGAATTTCATCAAGCCGGAGCTCTGGGGACGGCCCACCGACGTGCCTTGGGCGATGATCTTTCCCGGCTCCGACGGCCAGCCGCGCCATCCGAGCCAGCTTTACGAAGCGGGCCTCGAAGGCGTCGCGCTCTTCCTTATCCTCGCGCTGGCGGTGCGCCTCGGCGCGCTGAAACGGCCGGGGCTTACGACCGGCCTTTTCGCGCTCGGCTATGGGACGGCGCGGATCATCTGCGAATTCTTCCGCGAACCCGATGCGCAGCTCGGCTTTCTCTTCGGCGGCGCGACCATGGGCATGCTGCTCTCGCTGCCGTTGATCCTCGCCGGGCTCGCGCTCATCCTTTACGCAGCGCGGAGCAAAACGGCGTGAACGCGCTGGCGCAGGAAATCGCCGCGATGATCGCCGCGGACGGCCCGATCAGCCTCGAACGGTTCATGACGCTCGCCCTGCTGCATCCGCAACTTGGCTATTACCGCACGCGGCGGCCGATCGGCGCCGAGGGCGACTTCATCACCGCGCCGGAAATTCACCAGATGTTCGGCGAATTGATCGGCCTCTGGGCGGTCGAGGTCTGGCAGCAGATGGGCGAGCCGTCGCCCTTTCTTCTGGTCGAACTCGGCCCCGGGCGCGGCACGTTGATGGCTGACCTGCTGCGCGCCGCGAAAGTGCGGCCGGCTTTTCTGCAAGCGGCACATATTCACCTCGTCGAAGCCAGCGAAGCGCTGATGGACGTGCAGCGTGAGACGCTGGCGGGAGCGCGGATCACCTGGCATCGCGCGATCGAAGACATCCCCGACGGGCCGGCGATCATTATCGCCAACGAATTCTTCGACGCCCTGCCGATCCGCCAATATGTGAGCACCGGGCAGGGCCTCTGCGAGCGGGTCGTCGGCCTCGATGCGGCGGGCGAACTCTGCTTCGGACTCGCCCCGACAGGCGCACCGGCAAGCAGCCATGCGGCACAGGGCGCGATCATCGAAGTCGGCGCGGCGGCGCAAGCCGCGATGCGTACGCTCGCGGCGCGGCTCGCCTCAATGCCGGGCGCTCTGCTCGCCATCGATTACGGCTACGCGCAGCCGGGCGCTGGCGATACGCTGCAAGCCTTGCAGAAGCACCAGCCAGACGATCCTTTGCGCGCGCCGGGCGAGGCCGATCTGACATCGCATGTCGATTTCGCCGCGCTGACGCGGGCGGCACAGGCGGAAGGCGCCGCCGTCTACGGCCCGGTCAGTCAGGGCAAGTTTCTCGCCCGGCTCGGTATTTTCGAACGCGCCGCAATGTTGAAGCGCAACGCGGCGGAAGCGCAGGCCGCCGCGATCGACGCGGCGCTCGCCCGGCTCGCTTTACCGGGCCCCGAGAGCGGCCCGAACGCGAGCATGGCGGAGCTGTTTAAGGTTCTCGCAATCATCTCGCCCGATCTTCCCACGCCGCCCGGCTTCGATCGAATTGCAGGACAAGATCCAGGACAAGATCAATGACGGCCGAAGCCATCCAAAGCGATCTCCTCAAAGCCGCCGGGATCACGCACGGCTTTTTCACGCGCCGCGGCGGCGTCTCGCAAGGCGTCTATGAGTCGCTCAATGGCGGCGTCGGCTCGAAGGACGATCCGGCGCGCGTCAACGAGAATCGCCGCCGCATGGCCGAAGCGCTCGGCATCGCCGGCGATCATCTGCTCGTGCCGTTTCAGGTTCACTCGGCCATTGCCTTGCAAGTCGATGCGCCCTTCGCGCAAGAGGAACGGCCGAAATGCGACGGGCTCGTCACCACGACGCGCGGTCTCGGCCTCGGCGTCACCGGCGCCGACTGCGGCATCATTCTGTTCGCCGACGCGGAGCGGCAGATCATCGGCGCGGCGCATGCCGGCTGGAAGGGCGCGCTGACCGGCGTGCTTGAGGCCACCATCGACGCGATGGAGACGAGGGGCGCGCGGCGGGAAGCCATCAGCGCCGCGCTCGGCCCGACGATCGGCGGCGACTCATACGAAGTCGGCGCCGAATTTTTCGCGCGTTTTCTCGATGCCGCGCAAGATTATGCGCAATTTTTCAAGCCCTCGGCGCGCATCGGCCATTTCATGTTCGATCTGCCGCGCTTCATCGGCGCGCGTGTGAAGAGCGCCGGAATTGGCCGGTTCGAGAGCTGCGGCGTCGATACCTATGCCGACGAGGCGCGCTGTTTTTCCTACCGCCGCTCCGTGCATCGCAACGAGCCGGATTATGGCCGTCTCATTGCTGCAATCGCCCTCGTCTAGCCTCGCGAGAGTGCGCGCAACGGTTTGACCAGGGTCAATGCAACGGCATTGCCGTCGGCGCGTTCTATTACCCGCGGGGGGGGAATGGAGGCTGATATGCCGGGCCTGAAACAAAGATTGCTTTCCGCAACAGCGGCTCTCTGCCTTGCTTTGAGCTTTGCGAGTGAGGCCTATGCCTTCGGCCACGGCGGCGGCGGACATTTCGGAGGCGGACACTCCGGCCATTTTGGCGGCCATGGCGGGCGTCATTTCGCGGGCCATCATTACGGCGGCCATCATTACGCGGGCCATTCTGGGCACGGGCATTTCGCTCATGCCCACGGCCACCAGCATTTCGCGCATGGCGTTGGTCACGGTGTAGCGGCGGGGCACGGCTTCGGCCACGGCGCCTGGGCGGGACACGGCGGATGGGGTGGCCACAGTGGCTATTGGCATAACCAGTACGGCTATGGCGGCTGGGGCTGGGGCGGCGGGTCCGTCTTCTGGCCCTATTATTACGGCGACGCGCTCTCCTTCGCTCTGTGGCCGGACTATTACGACGATTCGTTTTTCGATTACGGGCCGGACGCTCTCTTCGCCGGACTTTACTGGCCGGGCTATGATGATAGCGGCTATGGCGCCTATTCCGGCGGCTATGGGTCCGGCAACCTCTATGCCGGAGCGCCGCCATCGCGCCATCGACGCCACCATCAGCAAACGCAGCAGCCGCAGGCGCAAGCCAATGCGTCGGATGCGTGCGCGACGCAGGCACCGGACGTCACGTCTCTGCCGATCGATCGCATTGCCAAGGCGATTCAGCCCAGCACCGACCAGACCAGTCTGCTGAACGATTTGAAGGACGCCGAGACCAAGGCCGGCGACATTCTCCACGCCGCCTGCCCGAGCCAGGTGCCACTGACTCCCGTGGCCCGCTTCGACGCCATCGAGCAGAGGCTCACGGCGACGCAGCAGGCGATCGATCTGATTCGCACGCCGCTCGCGCGCCTCTATGACTCACTTGGCGATGCGCAGAAGGCCAAGTTCGACGCGGTCGCGCTCGGGCATCGCGCCCGGCCCACCAAGGCGAAAGAACCGCCCGCCGATGTCGCCGCATTGTGCAAGCAGCGTTCGCAGCAATTCACTGGGCTGCCGGCGCAGCAGATTGCTGATACGCTCAAGCCGACGCCGGATCAGAAGTCCGCTTTCGATGCGTTGAAAACCGCCGCCGACGAAGCCAGCGCGACAGTTGCGGCGGCCTGCCCGAACACAGCGCCGCAGAACGTCGCCGAGCGTTTCGACGCCATCGACGCGCGCCTCAAGGCGACGATCGCGGCGATCAAGCAGGTCGACCCTAAGTTGAAGGCGTTCTATGCGACGCTCACCGACGAGCAGAAGGCGCAATTCAATCTTCTGTCGCCGCCAGCGAATACGACGCCGGACACGACGAGCCGCGGCTAATCAGCCAGCACGGTCGCATAGGCGGCGAGCGCGCTGCCGAAAGCGCCGCCTGTCGACGCCGTGCCGGACTGGCTTGTTGTATCGCTTGACGTGTCACTCGGCTGGACGAGGCAGAGCGTCGCCATCTGCGTGCCGGCGCTGGCGCGAACGGATGTCGCCAGAATCCGGGGCGCCTGCAACGCCACTAGGGCGTCGGACAGGTCGCGGGACTGCTGCGCCGCTACATTTTGCGGCGCCGGGGGCTGAGTCGCCCGGGAAAATTGCGATGTTCCAAATCCGACGGCGTAAAGCGCCATGAACGTCCCCCCTTTATTACGGTAACGTCATAGCTCGCGCGGCTTCATCTTCCTTTTGTGGGGTCGCTAAAATTTTAGCGATCGGAAACTCAGCTGCCGCCGTGCAGGGTCGTATAGACGAGCGCCGCGCCGGCGATCGCCATGACGACGAAAGCCAGCCAGACGAAGAAGCGCGACACCGGGCCACCGCGATATTCGCCGAGGACATCGGCCCGGCCATTCAGTCTGGCGATGACAAAGATGAGCGGCACGGCGGCAATGCCGTTGAAGACGGCGGTATAGACCAGTGCCTTCATCGGATCGATGCCAATGAAATTGAGCGCCAGCCCGATCACGGTCGCGACCATGATGATGACGTAGAAGCCCCGCGCCTCGCCGAATTTCTTCGACAGACCCAGCTTCCAGTCGAGCGCCTCAGCCAGGGCATAAGCTGCGGAGCCCGCAAGAACCGGAATGGCGAGAAGCCCGAGCCCTACGACGCCGAACGCGAAAATATCGCGCGCCAATTGCCCGGCATTGGGAAACGAGCGCACCAGCGGTTCAAGCGCCGCCGCAGCGTCTGCCGCGGTGTTGATGTTCTTCACGCCGTGGGCGAAGAGCACGGTGCCGGTGGTGATGATGATGAACCATTGCACAAGCTGCGAGGCGACCATGCCGACCGTCGTGTCGATGCGCATGTTGAAAATGAAATGCGGCGGCAGTTCCGGCTCC
This sequence comes from Methylovirgula ligni, assembly GCF_004135935.1. NCBI lineage: Bacteria > Pseudomonadati > Pseudomonadota > Alphaproteobacteria > Hyphomicrobiales > Beijerinckiaceae > Methylovirgula > Methylovirgula ligni. Next base: position 846,999 of record NZ_CP025086.1, read on the forward strand.
GTCTTGCCGTCGCGTTCGGCGATCGCCCTTTCCTCCTCGACCTCTTCCGAGGCTTGCCAGAAGAACATGTAAGGCGAGATCGACGTGCCCAAAACACCGGTGATGATGAACAGAAAGGCGAAGTTGAACTCGATATGCGGAACAAAGGTCGCGCGTAGAATCGCGTGCCAATCATTGGCCACCATGAGCGCCGTCGCGACATAGGAGAGCAGCGCCAGAGCCAGCCATTTGAGGATGTTCGCGTAGGCTGGATAGGTGAGCCAGATTTCAAGCGACGTCACCACGGCGGCCGTGCCGATCGCATAGAGCCAGAACGGCGCCGGATAGACGAGCCGCGCCGACGCCGCGACGGCACCGATATCGGCGCCGATATTGATGATATTCGCCACCAGGACCAGGAGCACGATCGCCAGCAGGATCTTGCGGCTGTAATGCTCCTTGATGACGCCGGCGAGTCCCTTGCCGGTGACGGCGCCGATGCGGCCGCAGCATTCCTGCACCGCGAGCAGCAGCGGCACCTGATAAAGTGCAGTCCAGAGCTGGCCGAAGCCAAATTGCGCGCCGGTCTGCGAATAGGTCGCGATACCAGAGGGATCGTCATCCGCGGCGCCGGTAATGAAGCCGGGACCGATGATGTTGAGGAGGGCGCGGATGCCGGTCCGCGGCTTCTTCTGCGCGCGCTCAACACCCGGTTGCCGATGATACCAAAGACGGCGCACGCGCTCCCCTTTTCTGACTTATCTCAATTTGACTTTATGCTCGGCGACGGGAATTTGCGCGCGCACTTTCTCGACGCGCTGGCGCGCGATCCGCGCCGAGACGATGCCGACGCCGTCGGAGGCACGGGCGATCACATGCCCCCACGGGTCGACGACGAGCGAATGACCATAGGTCGCGCGGGACTCATTGCCGACCTGATGCAGCCCGGTCTGGGCGGGCGCGCAAAAATAGGTCTCGGTCTCGATGGCGCGGGCGCGGCAGAGAACCTCCCAATGATCCTTGCCGGTGAGCAGCGTGAAGGCCGCGGGCAACGCGATGACATCGGCGCCCTTCTCCGCCAAAGCGGCGAATAGATAGGGGAAGCGCAGATCGTAACAAATCGCGCAGCCGAAGGTGAAGTCCTCCGCCTTATAGGTCACGACAGCCTCGCCGGGCTTGAACGACGCGCTTTCGCGGTATTGCGTGCCGTCCGGCGCGGTGATGTCGAATATATGGATCTTGCGATAGCGGGCGATCTCGTTGCCGTCGCGATCGAAGACTACGGTTGTATTATGGATGCGGCTCTCGCCGGGGACTTTTTCGAGGATCGAGCCGGCATGGATGAAGATGCGATGCCGGCGCGCCAGGTCCTGCATGGCGCGATAGGCCGGCCCCTCGCCGAGGATTTCGGCCGCCTCCTGCTTATCGGCGCGCTGGCCGCCGAGAAAATCGAAACATTCCGGCAGGCCGATCCAGTCCGGCCGCTCCTCCGCCACAGCTTGCTCGATGAGGGCCGAAGCGGCGGCGATATTTGCCGTCTTGTCCTGGCCGGAATTCATCTGGATCAGGCTGATTTTCATGCGCCTAGTTCGCGGGGATCGCGGACCAAGTCAAATGAAAATCGGGCGCGCTAGGCGGCCTCGTGCAACGTCTCGCCAAAGGCACGCACGTCGGCCAGCACACGCGCCGCGAGTTCGTCGAGTTCGCTCGCCAGTCGAACCATGGATTCGGCATTCTGGCTGTTGAGGGCCGCGGCCTTGGCGACATCCTCCACATAGGTGGAAGTCGCGGATGTTCCGGAGGCGGCGGAGCGGACGTTGCGGGCGATCTCCTGCGTCGAGGCGCCCTGCTCCTGTACCGCCGAGGCGATGATCGCGGAAATCTGCTCGATCTCGCCGATCTTGGTCTGGATCGTATCGATCGCGGTGACCGAGCTTTCGGTCGCCGCCTGCATATCCGCGATCTGGCCGGAAATATCTTGCGTCGCCCGGGCCGTCTGGGTGGCGAGCGTCTTCACTTCCTGCGCGACGACCGCGAAGCCGCGACCGGCCTCACCGGCACGGGCCGCCTCGATCGTGGCGTTGAGGGCGAGCAAATTGGTCTGCGCCGCGATTCGCGAAATGAGGCTGACGATATCGCCGACGCGGCGAGCCGCCTCGGTCAGGCGGGCCATGCCGCTCGATGTCTCGATGCTTTCGGAGACCGCGCGCTTGACGACGGTCGTCGACTGGACGACCTGGCGGCTGATTTCCTCGATCGAGGCCAGCAATTCCTCGGAGGCGACGGCGACGGAAGAAACATCGCCGGCGGCGTTGGAGGAGGCGACCTTGGCGTGCGAGGAGCCCTCAGCGGCATTGCGCGCGCCTTCGATCATCTCTTGCGAGGCGCTCGCCATGTGCTTCGTCATCCCGGTGAGACGCGCAACGCTGGACGCTAGCTCGGCGGAAAACTTCTGCACTTTGGCGCGAATGGCCGCCTCGCGGACGAGGCGCTGCTCGCGGTTTTCGCGGTCGCGAATTTCGGCCGCGAGTTCATTGTTCTTGCGCACCGCATCGCGCAGGATGCTCAGCGCCCGCGAGGTGATGCCGATCTCGTCCTTGCGCTCGGTGCCCTCGATGGCGATATCGAAATTGCCGGCGGCGAGCGCCGACATCTGCCTGGCTAGGACATCGACGGGCTTGGCGATGGTGAAATAGGCGATCGGCGTCGAGATCAGCAGGACGAGCAGGCAGCCGAGCGCCGAACCATAGAGCAGATCGCGGCTCAGCGTCGTCGCCGATTGGTAGAGTTGCTCCGCCGCAATATGCGCCGTGGCCGGGTCGGCGGTGACGACGACTCGTGCCAGGTCGCGCAGCTGGGTCGAGGCCCAATAAGCGACCACGCTGAGAACCACCAGAAGGCCGATGTAAAGGAATTGCCTCAGAACCAAGCTTCGGCCAATGGAAAGATTGCCCATGTATTCGCCTCTGCCGCATTTTTGGTGACAATATGCTTGCCCGCTTCATGGGAAGTTAACGCAGAGGTTCCGCCAGCCCAGATTTTTGCTATTCCCGGGCGCCGGAGCGTAATTCCCTCCGGCCGGAAAGCGCGCTAAGACCGGCAGCCGCCAAAGGAGCCGTCATGTCCCTCGCCGTCGCGGTCCAGATGGACCCGATCGAGAAGATCAATTTCGCCGGGGATTCGACCTTCGCCCTGATGCTGGAGGCGGAAAAGCGTGGCCATACGCTCTACCATTACACGCCCGATGAGCTGATCTGGAGCGCCCGCGGCATCACCGCCAAGGCGGCGAAAATCTCCGTGCGGGACCGGCCTGGCGATTATTTTAGCCTGCAAAAACCGCAGCTTCTGGAGCTTGCCGAGGTCGATGTCGTGCTTTTGCGGCAGGACCCGCCGTTCGATCTTGGCTACATCACCTCGACCCATCTGCTTGAGCATTTGCCGCCGCGCGTGCTGGTTGTGAACGATCCGGCCGCGGTGCGGAACGCGCCGGAAAAGCTGTTCGTGATGGAATTCGCGGAATTCATGCCGGCGACCCTGATCAGCCGCGACAAGGCGGCCATCGCCGCCTTTCTTGAGGAGCATGGCGAGATCGTCATCAAGCCGCTTTATGGGCATGGCGGCGCGGCGGTGTTCAAACTCGGCCGGAAGGACCCCAATTTCGGCTCGCTCTACGACCTGTTCGCCGCCACTTTCAAGGAACCCTGGGTGGCGCAAGAGTTTTTGCCGCAGATCGCAAAGGGCGATAAACGCATTATCCTGGCCGACGGCATCGCCGCCGGCGCGGTGAACCGGGTGCCGGCGGAAAATGACATTCGTGCCAATATGGTACGCGGCGGCGCGGCGCTGGCGACCGAACTCACCGCCCGCGAAAAGGCGATTTGCGCTGCCCTCGGGCCGGAGCTGAAACGCCGCGGCCTGTTGTTCGTGGGGATTGATGTGATCGATGGCTATCTGACGGAAATCAACGTCACCTCGCCGACGGGAATCCGCGCCATCGCCAAGACCGGCGGCCCGGATGTCGCCGCGATCCTCTGGGACGCGATCGAAGCCAAGCTCCGCGGAAGGCGGCAGGAAACCCGCGCATGAGCCTCAGCGATCTCGTCCCGCCCCTGGAGAAGCCGCGCCGCCAGGCCACGGCGATCCCCCTGGCGCAATTGTTCGATCGCGCCAAAATCGGCGCGGAGATCGCCAAGGCGCATGCCGAGGGCCTCGCCGGCGACGCCTTGCGCAGACAGGCGCTCGAACTGTTTCGCGCCGGACTCGATAGCGGCCGGGAGCGCGCGCAGGAGGTTTTGTTCGCCTCCGGCGGAGGCCTCGCCTGCGCCACCAATCTCTCCAAGCTCGAAGACGAACTGATCCGCGCGTTGTACGATTTTTCGGTCACTTATCTCTATCCAGCGCCCGATCCGAACGCGCCGTGTCTCGTCGTCGCCGCGGTCGGCGGCTATGGCCGCGCAACGCTCGCGCCGGGCTCCGACATCGATCTTCTGTTCCTGTTGCCCTCCGCCGAAGACGCCTGGGGCAAACATGTCACGGAGTCGATGCTTTATCTGCTCTGGGACCTGAAGCAGAAGGTCGGCCATTCGACGCGCTGCGTCGAGGAATGTCTCGTTCAATCGCGGCGCGACATGACCATCCGCACCGCTTTGCTCGAAGCACGCTTCATTCTCGGCGACGAGAAGCTCTTCGACGACATGTGCCGGCGCTTCGACAAGGAGATCGTCCACCGCAGCCCGCGTGAATTCGTCGTCGCCAAGCTCGAAGAGCGCGACACCCGCATCTCCAAGGCGGGCCAGTCGCGCTATCTCGTCGAGCCTAATGTCAAAGAGGGCAAGGGTGGCCTGCGCGATCTCAATTCGCTGTTCTGGATCGCCAAATATGTCTATCGCGTGCGTCAGGCGTCCGATCTCGTCGATGCCGGCCTGTTCACGCGGCGCGAATACCGCCTCTTCTGCCGCTGCGAAGAATTCTTGTGGCGGGTGCGCTGCCATCTGCACTTCATCACCGGCCGCGCCGAGGAAATCCTGAGCTTCGATTTGCAGCGGCCAATCGCCGAGCGGCTCGGCTATGCCGGACGCGGCGGCCTCTCCGGCGTCGAGCGTTTCATGAAGCATTACTTCCTGATCGCCAAGGAGGTCGGCGACCTTACCGCCGTGCTGAGCGCGGCGCTGGAAGAGCGCCACGCCAAGCCCGCTGCAGTCCTCGACCGCTTCCATATCCGCGTGCGGCGCCAGGACAAGCTGATCAAGGAATTCGGCTTTCTCATCGAGAACGGTCGTCTGAAGGCCGGGCGTCCCGACGTGCTCGACCACGATCCGGTCAACATGATCCGGATGTTCTGGCTCGCCGACCGCTATGGCGTCGCGCTGCATCCTGACCTGATGCATCTCGCCATCTCGCGGCTGCACCTGATCGACTCCAATTTGCGTGACGATCCGGAGGCGAACCAGCTCTTCCTCGACGTACTCTCCTCGCGCAATTCGCCGGAGGTCGTGCTGCGGCTGATGAACGAGGCGGGCGTGCTTGGCCGGTTCATTCCGCCGTTCGGCCGCATCGTCGCGATGATGCAATTCAACATGTATCATCATTACACGGTGGACGAGCATCTGCTGCGCGCCGTCGGCTATCTTGCCGACATCGACGCGCAACGCCATCGCGACGACCTGCCGCTGACCAACACGATCATGGCCTCGATCGAGAAGCGGCGCGTGCTCTGCGTCGCGGTGTTCCTGCATGACATCGCCAAAGGGCGGACAGAGGACCATTCGATCGCCGGCGCCGCCGTTGCGCGACACCTTTGCCCGCGGCTCGGCCTGACGCCGGCGGAGACGGAAACCGTCGCCTGGCTGATCGAGAATCATCTTGTCATGTCCGATACGGCGCAGCGGCGCGACCTCGCCGACCAGCGCACGATCGAAACCTTTGCCGCGCGCGTGCAGACCATCGAGCGGCTCAAAATGCTCTTCGTCCTCACCGTCTGCGACATTCAGGCGGTCGGCCCCGGCGTGTGGAACGGCTGGAAGGGCGAATTGCTGCGCACGCTCTTTCTCGAGACGCAGATCGTGCTCGGCGGCGGGCATACCAAGACCGAGCGGACCGAGCGCATTCAAAAGGCCAAAGCCGAATTGCGCGCGCAATTGCCGAACTGGACGGACGCCGATTTCGAGGCCTATGCCGCGCGCCATTCGCAAGCCTATTGGCTGCGCGTCGACCTGCCGCGCAAAATCCGCCACGCACAGCTTCTCAACCAGACCGAGATCGACTTGCCCGATCCGATTATCGACATCCGGACAGACGCCTTCCGCGCCGTGACCGAGATCACGCTGATCGCGATCGACCATCCGCGCCTGCTCGCGATCGTCGCCGGGTCCTGCGCCGCGACCGGCGCCAATATCGTCGACGCGCAGATTTTCACCAGCAACGACGGGCTTGCCGTCGACACGTTCTTCATCTCCCGCACCTTCGAGCGCGACGAGGACGAGATCCGTCGCGGCGAGCGGATCGCACTCGCCATCGAGCAGGCCTTGCGCGGGCAAATTCGTCTCGCCGAGATCCTCGCCGCCAAGCACGCGGCAGCAGCGAAAGACACGCCCTTCGACGTGCCGGCGCAGGTCTCGATCGATAATGAATTGTCGAACCGCTACACCGTCATCGAAGTCTCCGGCCGCGACCGGCCCGGCCTGCTCTATGCGATCACCGATATTCTCTCGCAGTTGAACCTCAACATCGCCTCGGCGCATATCGTGACCTTCGGCGAGAAGGCGGCGGACGTTTTCTATGTCACCGATCTCACCGGCGCGAAGATCACGACGAGCGGCCGCAGGGCCGCGATCCGGCAGAAATTGCTCACAGCCTTCCCCGGCCAGGCGGCCACAAAGGCCGGCGCGGCCGGCAAAAGCCCCGCTGTGGCTTGATTTTCGAGGCCCAAACCCTGATATCGGCTGTAATTCTCCAAACGACACATGACGAGCCGCGGATCGACCATGCCCGACGAAACATTGCCCGAATCGAATACAACGGCCACGGACGGCCCGACGGCCGAAAACACGCCGGACCCGTTTGCCGTCTTGCAGACCCTCCAGCGCGAGAATGGGGAGCTGAAGGACAGGCTTCTGCGCACGCTCGCCGAGAGTGAAAACCTGCGCCGCCGCACCGACAAGGAAGTGGCCGATGCCAAGCTCTACGGCGTTTCGAGCTTCGCCCGCGACATGCTGAGCTTTGCCGATAATCTGCGCCGTACGGTCGAAAATATTCCCGACGAATTGCGCAAAAGTGCCGACCCGGCCGTGAAGACCCTCATCAGCGGCATCGAAGTGACCGAGCGCGATTTCATCTCCCGGCTTGCGCGCCACGGCGCCAAGAAGATGGAGCCGCTCGGCAGCAAGTTCGACCCCAATCTGCACGAGGCGCTTTATGAAGTGCCGGACGAATCACTCCCCAACGGCACGGTCGTCAAGGTCGTCGAGGACGGCTACACGATTGGCGAGCGCATGCTGCGGCCGGCCAAGGTCGGCATTTCGCGCGGCGGTGCCAAAACTGCTGGCTGACTGCGCCAGCTGAGGGCCGCTTCCGGCTAGCGCCGCCCCGGGGAAACCAGCGGAAGGAAAATCTCGTCCACGATCTCATTGATGACGGCGTCCGGAATTCGGTCGAGCCGCATGATAGCCTCGTGGCGCGCCAGATCTGTTGCCAGTGAGGCGATACGAGGTGTGAGCCTGGCAGGATCGATCTCGCCGCGTTCGACACCGCGCTTGAGAATATTCTCGACCAGGCTGCGGTCGCCGACGCGGGACCTGAGCCAAGAGAAACTCGACCCGGCCGCGGCGAGATCCTCGCTCATCTCCAGCATAAGCCGGATCAGCGCGGGCGCGCCCCGATCCGAGAGTTGACGCAGCAAAAGGATTAGCTCGTCGCGCACCGCGCCGAGGTCCGGCACCGACACCGGATTCGACGTGATGTACCGCGCAAGTGCGGCGGCGGCCAAATCGAGGCGGCTTGGCCACCGGCGGTTCAGCACCGGCCGGCTTGTGCCGGCCCGCTTGGCCGCTCCCTCCAGCGTCAGGCCCGAATAGCCACGCTCCACCAATTCGTCCCATGCCGCGTCGAGAATCGCGTCCTCGAGCGCCGCCCCGCGCCGCCGCCCGGTTCTGGTCTCGTTCATGACTTCAGTCTTTAGATTCATCCGCGCATCCTATTGCACCATTCGGCGTCCTCATTTAGATACATATACGCATCTTATCTAGATGAGGAAATAGAATGTCCGCTACGCCCCAGCCTTCACGCCGAACCGCCCTGATTTCCGGCGCGAGCATTGCCGGACCCACCCTCGCTTATTGGCTCGACCGATACGGGTTCGATGTTAGCGTGGTCGAGCGGGCCGGCGCCATCCGTGGTGGCGGTTATCCGATCGACATCCGCGGCACGGCGATCGACGTGGTCGAGCGGATGGGGCTGCTGGCGCAACTCCAGGCGGCGCATATCGACGCGCGCAAACTGACCTTCCTCGACGCCGATGGCGCGCCGATCGGAATCATCCAGCCCGAAGCCTTGACGGGCGGCGTCTCCGGCCGCGACATCGAGCTGCCGCGGGGCGCTTTGGCCTCGCTGCTTTACGACCTGACGCGGCACGGAGCGATTCGCTATCGGTTCAATGATTCAATCGCGGCGCTGGAGGACGACGGGGCCGGAGTGAACGTGCGCTTCAAGAGCGGCGCAGAAGGGCGGTTCGACATCGTTGTTGGCGCCGACGGTCTGCATTCGAACACGCGTGATCTGGTGTTTGGGCCGGAGGCGCCGTTCAACCATTATCTCGGCTATTGCTTCAACCTCTTCTCCCTGCCCAATGACACCGGCCTGGCGCATGAAGGCGTCATCTGGGCGGAGCCCGGCCGTATGGCGGGGGTCTATGCGGTTGGTCACAGCGACACGCTCCATGCCTTTCTGACCTTCGCCGCGCAGGAGCCCCCGTTCCACGGGCATCCGGACGCCAATCAACAACGCCGGCGAACGGCAGACGTTTTCGCCGGCGCCGGCTGGCAGGTCCCGCGCATGGTCGAGGCGATGCAGCGCGCGGACGATCTCTACTTCGATACGGTTAGCCAGATCCACATGCCGCGCTGGTCTTCGGGTCGCGTGGTGCTGGTTGGCGATGCAGCGCACGCCCCCTCTTTCCTGTCGGGACAGGGCTCCAGCCTGGCGTTGGTCGGCGCCTATGTGCTGGCCGGGGAGTTGGCGACGCATGCGGAGCCGGCCGAAGCCTTCGCGTCCTATGAGCGCATCATCCGGCCCTTCGTCGAAGCGAACCAGGCATTGGCGACCGGCGGCGGCGGCTTCCTTCTGCCGCGCACGCCCGAGGAACTCGAAGCCCGCAACCGGGCGCTCAGCGCGGCGCGGTTGCCGGGAGAGGCCGCGTCGCGCGCCGAGAAACGCCGGCGCGTCCACAGTTCGCTGCGGCTTCCGGACTACGCTGCTGCGATCGGCGGCTAGCGGCCATGTCCACACGGCGCGGTCTTTAAGTTTTTGCGCGTGCGGCGCAGACCGCGCGGAGTTCGTTGACTTCATCCTCGGTCAGGGAGTCGATGCCGACGAAGCGGTTTTCTGCGTCGCCGGCACGGATCAGTTCATCGAGCTTCGTCTGGATTGCCGCACCGTCGCGGTTCTGCGAATTCTGGATCAGGAAGACCATGAGAAAGGTGATGATACTTGTCGCGGTGTTGGCGACGAGCTGCCATGTATCGGAATAATGAAAATAGGGGCCGACAATCGCCCAGACGACGATCAGCGCCGCGGAGATGCCGAAGGCGAGCGGATGGCCTGCAACATGCGCGCAGGCCGCGGCGAATTTCGCGAAAATATCCTTCATGGCGGCACTCATGTTAGCGGCGACCGGCCCGCAAAACGCGCCCTCTGCGCAAAAGTTCCGTTGAAGGTTGTGAGGTTCCTCACGGAACCGAAAAGCTCCGATCCCGTTGGTCCGACACCTTCAAAAAGGAGGACAGATCATGGGTCTCGGAAAAGGATTGCTTCTCTGGCTGATCGGTATCCCGATCCCGGTCATCATTCTTCTCGCGCTGTTCCTGCATCATTGAGGTTAGCGTCATTGAGTGCCTCGCGGCGCGATCCGGATGTCGCCGGATCGCGCCGAATTATCTTTTAGGCTTCGTCACGCGCCGTAGCGTGAGATTGATACGATCGCCGTCAAGCAAAGCGGACGTGGCGGCCAGAATTCGCGCGACGCCATGATAGGCGAGGCGCGCCGGCCCGGCGAGGACCAGCGCATCGCCCGACGCAAGCTCCAAAGATTGCGTCTTGCCGCTCCGCGTTGGGCCCCAGCGGAAGATGCAGGAGGCGCCGAGCGAAAGGGAGACGACGGGCGCCGTCAAATCCGCCTCACCACGGTCCTGATGCAGCCCCATGCGCGCCTCTGGCCCGTAGACATTGATAAGGCAGGCCTCGGGGGCGTGCGGATAATCGCCGAGTTCCTCCCACGCGCGCAGCGCCAGCACGGGGATGGCCGGCCAGGAGCGCCCGGTTTCGGGATGCTCCGCCTGGTAGCGATAGCCGCGTTCCTGATCCGAGACCCAGCCCAGCGCACCGCAATTCGTCATCTTCACCGAAAACGGCGTGCCCGTGCGCGGCATCCGCGGCTGGAACAGCGGCGCCACCTCGATCGCCGCCTCGACCGCGGCCAGCAAAGCGTCCTGTTCGCGGATGTCGAGATAGCCGGGCGCATAGATGAGCCCATCGGCGAAAGTCTCGCGCGCTCCCTTGAAAAGCGTCATCCGCTTCAGGCGGCCGCGCCGAGAAAATGCCGATAGGCGGCTTCGTCCATCAGCGCGTTCACCGCCGCCACATCGTCGACGCGCAGGCGGTAGAGCCAGCCCTCGCCTTGCGGATCGGCCGCGATGTGCGGCGGATGGGCGACGACATCCTCGTTGATTTCGATGACTTCGCCAGCGACCGGCGCGCGGATTTCGGCGGTCGCCTTGATCGATTCGAGAACGACGGCGCGCTCGCCCGTCTTCAGAGCCGCGCCGATCTTGGGCAGTTCGACGAAGACGAGATCGCCGATCTGCCCGGCGGCGTGGCGGGTGATACCGACGACGGCGACATCGCCATCGAGCTTGAGCCATTCATGGGCGCCGGTGAATTTCAGCATGATGCTTCCTCGCGAGTCGCAAGCAACATTAGGACAGGCCACCGCCCGCGCAATCGGGGAACATACGCAATGCAGCCGTCAAAGCTGCGGTTGCAGAACCACTTTGGATTCCACGGTTGAATCCGCATTGAGATGGTAAACAAGCGCCGCTCCGGTCGCGATTTCAGCGCCGAGAATCGTGTCGCGCGTCAATCTGTCGAGCACCATGACGAGCGCGCGCAGCGAATTGCCGTGCGCGGTGACGATCGTGCGCTCGCCTCGCAGCACCCGCGGCAGGATCTCCTGACAATAATAGGGCAGCACGCGCGCGATCGTATCCTTGAGGCTTTCGCCGCCCGGCGGCTGCACATCGTAGGAGCGCCGCCAGAGATGCACCTGCTCCGCGCCCCATCGTGCCTTTGCCTCGTCCCTGTTGAGGCCGGAGAGATCGCCATAGTCGCGCTCGTTGAGAGCGATATCGCGCGTCGTCGGCAGATTGGGCACACCGAGTTCATCGAGGATCAGCGTCAGGGTCCTCTGGGCGCGGCCAAGCTCGGACGTATAGGCCGTATCGAAGCCCAGACCCGCCGCTTTCAGCGCCCGGCCGGCGCCGCGCGCCTCGGCAACGCCAAGCTCCGTCAGCCCCGGATCTTTCCAGCCGGTGAAGAGGTTTTTGAGATTCCATTCGCTCTGGCCGTGCCGCACGAGAACGAGAAGCCGTTGCATGGACATTCCTATTTCACGCCGAGCACGTCGGCCATCGCATAAAGGCCGGGCTTGCGCCCGCGCGCCCAGAGCGCCGCACGCAACGCGCCGCGCGCGAAAATGGTCCGATCCTCGGCCTTGTGGGTCAGTTCCAGCCGCTCGCCCGGGCCGGCGAAGATCACCGAATGGTCGCCAACCACCGTGCCGCCGCGCAAGGTCGCAAAGCCGATGGCGCCCTCGGCCCGCGCGCCGGTATGGCCGTCACGGCTGCGCACCGACTGTTCGGCGAGGGAAACGGCGCGGCCGCGCGCCGCCGCCTCGCCAAGAAGCAAAGCGGTGCCGGACGGCGCGTCGACTTTCATCCGATGGTGCATCTCGACGATTTCGATATCGAATTCCGGGCCGAGCGCCTGCGCGACCTTCTCGACGAGGCTGGCTAGCAAATTGATGCCGAGACTCATATTGCCCGATTGGACAATAGCCGCGTGATTTGCCGCCGCCGCGATCTTTTCGCGATCGCCGGCCGAAAGCCCCGTCGTGCCGATCACGTGGACGATGCGCGCCTGCGCCGCCAGAGCCGCGAGTTCGATGCTGGCGTGAGGCGTCGAGAAATCGATGATGCCGTCGGCATCGAGCGCGGCAGTCAGGGGATCGCTGGAAATCGCGATGCCGAGTCCCCCGGCGCCGGCATAGATGCCCGCGTCTTGGCCCAGCGCCGGGCTTTTCGGCCCTTCAAGCGCGGCGGCAAGGCTGACGCCTGGCGTCTTGGCGATCAGTTCGATGACCGCACAGCCCATGCGACCCGCCGCCCCGGCTACGATGAGCCGCATATCGCTCATAAAAAATCTCCCATGCGCCAGGGCGTCTATACGGCGGGCGCGGCGGAATGAAAAGTTCGCTCCTGAACCCACCCTGTCACGGGCAGGTCATAGAGCCGCGATAGGTTTCGCTCGACTAGGGAAGCATTCCGGCAGAGCGCCGGGCAGGCGAGCCGGATGTACGTTCGCTTGCGCTCGCCCTTGTCACATATTGCGGCGTTGCGTTTGAGTTGCAGTCGCGTTCCCAGTTTTTGCGTAGCGTTCCGCGTAGCCATTATCCCCGCGCCGTGGCGATTTCGTGCTGGATCGCCTCGGCCGCGGCCCGCGGATCGGCCGCCTCCGTAATCGGCCTCCCCACCACCAGATAATCCGCCCCCGCCGCGATCGCCGCCGCGGGCGTTGCCACGCGCTTTTGATCCCCGGCCGCGCCGCCGGCCGGGCGGATACCCGGCGTCACCAGAATGATCTCCGGCCCAAGCGCGCGGCGCAATTCCGCCGCCTCGGACGCGGCGGCAACCAGCCCGTCGATCCCGAGCGCGACGGCCTGCTGGGCGCGATGGGGCACGAGATCGCGAACCGGGAAACGATACCCGGCCGCCGCCAGATCGTCGTCGTCGTAAGAGGTGAGCACGGTCACGGCGAGCAGCTTGAGATGGCTGCCGGCCGCGCCGGCCTTGGCCGCCGCCATGGTCTGCGGAAAAGCGTGAACCGTGAGAAAATCGACACCCCGGCGCGCGATCTGCGCCGTCGCGCGCTGCACCGTATTGGGGATGTCGTGCAATTTGAGATCGAGAAAGATTTTCTTTCCCTTCGCGGCCAGTTCATCGGCAAGCGCGAAACCATTATCGGCCGAGCTGCCGCCATAGGCGAGCTCCATGCCGATCTTGTAGAACGAGACGCTGTCGCCGAGCGCCGCGACCAGAGCGCGCGCCTGCGCAACGTCGGAAAAATCGAGCGCGACGATCAGCCGGTCAGAGGGCTTGCTCACGCTCATGCGGCGGCTCCAGCGGCGCGATAGACCCAGACCCGTGCGGGCGGCACATTGCGCCAGACCCAGGGCGAGATTTTGAGCGTATGCGGCGCCAGCAGTTTGCGCGGCGCCGGCGAGAACAGGCTGTAGGAGAATTGCACGAAGGGGCTTCCCGGCGCCATCATGCCGAAAGCTTCCGCCAGCAGCGCGGCACGCTGCGGTTCGGGCCGGGTGATGAGCGGCAGGCTGGAGATAACGGCGATGGGCGCCGCGCTCAGCCGCGCGCCCAAGGTGCCGCGCAGATCATAAGCGTCACCCTGGATGATGGTGACGCCCGGAAAGCGCGCCCGCAGCAATTCGCAGAAGCCCGGCTCATATTCGATGAGGAACAGCCGCTCCGGGGCGATGCCGCGCGCAAGCAGCGCCTGCGTCATCACGCCCGTGCCGGGGCCAAGCTCGACGACCGGGCCCGGCTGCGCCGGATCGATCTCCTGCGCCATCGCCGCGGCCAGGGCCGGACCTGAGGGCGTCACCGCGCCGAGGAGCAGCGGATTGGCCGCCCAGGTGCGCAGGAATTGCGCCGCATCGGCCCGGCGGCTCTGCGGCTTCGGCGCGTCGGTGGCAGGATGGCTCAAGGGGGGCCTCGGAGGCGAGAGTTGGATCGCGGCGCAAATTCGCCGAGAGCGCCGTCAGCGTCAAGCAAGCGAGTGGTCTTTTGACGCAAACGCTGCGTCCAGCAGCCCATGTGTGCCACCGCACATCATTATATCAGGCGCACTATATGGTTTTGATAACGGCGGTGCTGGTCCCCCACACCGTCAACCTTGAACCCCGCGAGCCATGCTCGGCGGGGTTTTTATTTGTCGCTTTGGCCTAATTGCCCAGATTCTCGAAAAAGTCCTTCATCTTGGCGAAGAAGCCGGACGATTCGGGATGCGTGCTGTTCGAGGAAAGGGACTCGAACTCGGCCAGAAGTTCGCGCTGGCGCTTCGTCAAACTCTGCGGCGTCTCGACATTGACCTGAATATAGAGGTCGCCGACGTCACGCGAGCGCAGCACCGGCATGCCCTTGGCGCGCACTTTGAACTGTTTGCCGGATTGCGTGCCTTCCGGCACTTTCACCTTGGTCTCGCCGCCGTCGATCGTGCGCACGGCAATCTCGCCGCCAAGCGCCGCCTGTACCATCGAGATCGGCACGCGGCAGAAGAGATCGGCGCCATCGCGCTGATAGAAGGGGTGCGGCTTGGAGGCGATGAAGATGTAAAGGTCGCCGGGCGGCCCGCCGCGCACGCCCGCCTCGCCCTCGCCCGCGAGACGAATGCGCGTGCCGTCCTCGACGCCCGCCGGAATGTTGACCGCGAGGCTGCGCTCGCGCGTCAGGCGGCCGCTGCCCGAGCAGGTCGTGCAGGGATTGTCGATGACCTCGCCCTGCCCGTGGCAATGCGGGCAGGTGCGCTCGATCGAGAAGAAGCCTTGCTGCGCCCGCACCCGTCCGTAGCCGCCGCAGGTCGTGCACGCGCGGGGCTTGGCGCCGGGCTTGGCGCCCGAGCCGGAACAGGCCGTGCAGGCGACCGATGTCGGCAAGGTGAGATTGGCCGTTTTGCCGGCGAACGCCTCTTCCAGCGTGATTTCGAGATTGTAGCGCAGATCCGAGCCGCGCGTGGCGCCGCTGTTGCCGCGTCCGCCGCGGCGGCCCATCACATCGCCGAAGAGATCGTCGAAAATATCCGCCATCGAGGCGCCGAAACCATCGCCCGCGAAGCCGTTCGCGCCGCCGCCCTGCTCGAAGGCGGCATGGCCGAAGCGATCATAGGCGGCGCGCTTTTGCGGATCGGAGAGGCACTGGTAAGCCTCATTAACTTCCTTGAACTTGACTTCGCAGGTCTTGTCCTCGGGATTGCGGTCGGGATGAAATTGCATCGCGGCTTTGCGGAAAGCCGATTTCAATTCGACTTCGGTGCACGTCCGCGTGACGCCGAGCGTTTCGTAATAGCAGTTCTTGCCCATTGCATATCGGTCCCTGCCGCCCCCGCGGCATTTACTCGTGTAACTTAAGCGATTCGGCGTGGAAATCGCGGCTTCGTCGGCGCCGCTACTCCCGCATCAACACTTAAGCAGCGTCCCCAGGCTTGCCAACCGGAGCACAAACGCAAAAAGGCGGCGCGCAAAAGGGCCAGGCGCAACCGCCCGGCCCCTTTTTATGTCCTATCCGGCGCACGCCGATCAGGCCGATTTTTTGTCGTCGCCGACTTCCTTGAAATCGGCGTCGATGACATCGTCGTCCTTCGCGCCTTCGGCGTCCGCGCCGGGGGCGGAGCCCGCCTCGCTTTGCGCCTTGTAAAGGGCCTCGCCGAGCTTCATCGAAGCCTGAACGAGTTCCTCGGTCCGCGCCTTGATCGCGGCGAGATCCTCGCCCTCAAGTGCGCTCTTCACACCCGCGACCGCGGATTCCACCGCGCTCTTGTCGGCCTGCGAGACCTTGTCGCCATATTCGCTGAGCGATTTCTCCGCCGTATGGATCAAAGCCTCGCCGTGGTTCTTGGCGTCGACCAATTCGCGCCGCGTCTTGTCCTCGGCCGCGTGCAGTTCGGCATCCTTGACCATCTTGTCGATGTCGGATTCGCTCAAGCCGCCCGACGCCTGGATGCGGATCTGCTGTTCCTTGTTGGTCGCCTTGTCCTTCGCCGTCACATTGACGATGCCGTTGGCGTCGATGTCGAAGGTGACTTCGACCTGCGGCACGCCGCGCGGCGCCGGCGGAATACCGACGAGATCGAACTGGCCGAGCAGCTTGTTGTCGGCCGCCATCTCGCGCTCGCCCTGGAAGACACGGATCGTCACCGCCGTCTGATTGTCTTCAGCCGTCGAGAAGACCTGGCCTTTCTTCGTCGGGATCGTCGTGTTGCGGTCGATCAGCCGGGTGAAGACACCGCCGAGCGTCTCGATGCCGAGCGACAGCGGCGTCACGTCGAGCAGCAGCACGTCCTTGACGTCGCCCTGCAGCACGCCCGCCTGGACCGCGGCGCCGATGGCGACCACTTCGTCCGGATTGACGCCCTTATGCGGTTCCTTGCCGAAGAAGTTTTTGACGACTTCCTGAACCTTCGGCATGCGGGTCATGCCGCCGACGAGAACGACTTCGTTAATGTCGCCCGCGGTGAGGCCGGCATCCTTCAAAGCCTTACGGCACGGCTCGACCGTCTTCTGGATGAGATCGTCCACCAGAGCTTCGAGCTTGGCGCGCGTCAGCTTCAAGGTGAAGTGCTTCGGCCCCGAGGCATCGGCGGTGATGTAGGGGAGGTTGATCTCCGTCTGCGTCGCCGACGAGAGTTCGACTTTGGCCTTTTCCGCCGCTTCCTTCAGACGCTGCAGAGCGAGCTTGTCCTTCTTCAGGTCGATGCCGCTCTCTTTCTTGAACTCGTCGTTCAGGTAATCGACGATGCGGTTGTCGAAATCCTCGCCGCCGAGGAATGTGTCGCCGTTGGTCGACTTGACCTCGAAGACACCGTCGCCGATTTCGAGAATCGATACGTCGAACGTACCGCCACCGAGGTCATAGACCGCGATCGTGCCGGAGCCCTTTTTGTCAAGACCATAAGCGAGTGCCGCTGCGGTCGGCTCGTTGATGATGCGCAGGACTTCGAGGCCCGCGATCTTGCCGGCGTCTTTTGTCGCCTGGCGCTGGGCATCGTTGAAATAGGCGGGAACGGTGATGACAGCCTGCGAAACCGGCTGGCCAAGATAGGCCTCGGCGGTTTCCTTCATCTTCTGCAGGATGAAGGCGGAAATCTGCGAGGGCGAATATTGCTTGCCGTCGGCCTGTACCCAGGCATCGCCATTCGCGGCCTTGATGATTTTGTAGGGGACGAGCGACATGTCCTTCTTGGTCATGGGGTCGTCGTAGGTGCGGCCGATAAGCCGCTTGATCGCGAAGAAGGTGCGCTCCGGATTGGTGACCGCCTGACGCTTGGCCGGCTGGCCGACGAGCCTCTCGCCATCATCCGTGAAAGCGACGATGGAGGGCGTGGTGCGCGCGCCTTCCGCATTCTCAATAACCTTGGGCGTCGTCCCTTCCATCACCGCCACGCACGAATTGGTGGTGCCAAGATCGATGCCGATAACTTTAGCCATGTCGTTCTTCCTTTCGATCCGCAAGACCAGCCGGACCCCGAAGCAATCCGGCGTTTGGGCGGACGGGTAAAGGCCGCCCGGTCCCCGATAGAACTCAATGTGGTAGCGCCGCAGGGGCGCGCAAGATGGCCCGTATATAAGGACATGAATTTTCGCCGCAAGTCAGGGTTTTTACGAGAATCGACGATTTGCGGGGCCGAAAAGCTCCGTCGTGGCTGCCGGTTCCGTGCCCGGGAATCGCGCCGGACGCGCGCCGCGCAAGGCGCAACCGAAACCGTGGTTACGGAACGGCCGGGCGGGCCTTGGAACGCGGATTCTTCGCTCTGCTGCCCCTTTTGGTTCGTCGTCTTCATATAAATTGGTTATTAGGCAACGAATCTGCGCGACAAGACTAAATTGGCACGTTCATTCGCCAGGAGATCGCTATGCAAAGCTTCACGCGTTGCCTCTTTGCCGCCGCGCTTCTCGCCGCCGCGCCGGGCTCGGCCTTGGCCCATTTTCGCCACTCGCAGCACTGCGTCGTCACCGGCCCCGGCCTGATCCTGAAGATGAGCCATTACCAGCAGCCCGACGGGACCTATGATTCGGTCTCGGACTTCGTGCGTGACGTCAACGGCACGCCGTGCGGCATCGACTGTCCGGCACCCTCACGCGTCATCTGGGCGAGCCCGCCGAGCTACGTATGCCCCGGCTATTGAATCTCAGTCCGAAAAACGCGGGCCGCGACGCGCCTCGGCCAAGGCGCGCGAGAGTTCCTGCGCGAAAAGCGCCTTATCGTCCGGGCCGAGGAAATTGCCCACTTCGACGCTGCGCCCGCGCGACACCAGCGCCACTTTCTGCACGCCATATTCCTCGTGAGTCTCCTTGTGCAGATAGACCCAGGAGGGATTGAACTGCCATTCCGCCCGCGCGCCCTCCGGCGAAACCTTGGCGAGCGACAGCGCGATGGGCGTCACATCGACATCCTCATAGGCGCGGGCGGCGCGGAAATTGGCGCGGAAGGCGAAATAGAAGATCGCCACATCAACACCCATGAAGCCGGCGACAGGCCAGGCGCCCATGATCACAAAGGGGATCGTCGTCGCGAAGCTGATCGCCGAGAAGATGCAGAGCAGAATGCGGAAATTGCGCTGGCTGAGCGAACGATACGGGCGCAGGCGCACGGCGTAGATGTGCTGCTGCGCGGGGTCTGGCGTCTTGCCGCCCCGGGCCTCGATTGTGTGGACCGGGCCGTCGTTCATCGCGGCACGCTCTTCTCCAGGACGTCCCCGAACCTTATAACGCCTAAATGGCGTCCGTCACCAGAGTTAAGCCAAGAGTTAAGGGAAGACCCGCCGCGAAGGTTCCGACCCGGAAAACGCCTTCGGTGAAGGCGACCACCGGCTCGCGGGCCGCCCGCTGGCCGAAACCCGTGCCGCCCGATGACGTCACCGAGATCTTCCGCCGCTTCGCAGAAGCCAATCCGCATCCCAACACCGAACTCCATTACAAGAATCCCTTTACCCTGCTCATCGCCGTGGTCCTTTCGGCGCAGGCGACCGACGCTGGCGTCAACAAGGCGACGCCCGCACTTTTCGCCAAGGCGGACAGCCCGGAGAAAATGCTGGCGCTGGGCGAAGATAACGTGCGCGAGCTGATCAAGACGATCGGCCTCTACCGGACCAAGGCCAAGAATGTCATCGGCCTCTCGCGCGCCCTGATCGAGAATTTCGGCGGCAAGGTGCCCCGCGCGCGGGAAGCTCTGGAGACGCTGCCCGGCGTCGGCCGCAAGACCGCCAATGTCGTGCTCAATGTCGCCTTCGGCGAGCCGACCATCGCCGTCGATACGCATATCTTTCGCGTCTCCAACCGTATTCCGCTGGCGCCTGGCAAGACTGTGCGCGAGGTCGAGGACGGGCTCGAGAAGATCATTCCCGAAGCCTATAAGCTGCACGCGCATCATTGGCTGATCCTGCACGGGCGTTACATCTGCCAGGCGCGTAAGCCGCAATGCTGGCGCTGCCTGATCGCGGACCTCTGCCGCTGGCCGAAAAAGACGGCTCTGCCGGGTTAGCGCGGGGGATGTGGCCGGAAAACCGCTTGGCGCTTTTCCTCATCCCGCTCTCGGCCCGCGGCGTGATAGGGTGGCGATTCGAGAGGATCGATCGTGAATGAGCCGCGCCGCCTGATCGCACCCGAAGCGGCCGCCGAGGATCAAGATGCCTCGCTGCGGCCCCTGACGCTCGCCGATTTCACCGGCCAGGAAGCCGCGCGCAAGAATCTCAAAATCTTCATCGAGGCCGCCAAGGCGCGGCGTGACCCGCTCGACCACGTGCTCTTCGTCGGGCCGCCCGGCCTCGGCAAGACGACGCTGGCGCAGATCGTCGCGCGCGAATTGGGCGTGAATTTCCGCTCGACCTCCGGCCCGGTGATCGCCAAGGGCGGCGATCTCGCCGCGCTATTGACGGCGCTCGAAGAACGCGACGTGCTCTTTATCGATGAAATCCACCGGCTGAACCCCGCCGTCGAGGAAATCCTCTATCCGGCGATGGAGGATTTTCAGCTCGATCTCATGGTCGGCACCGGCCCCGGCGCGCGCTCGGTGAAGATCGATCTCGCCAAATTCACGCTCGTCGGCGCGACGACCCGCGCGGGCCTCCTCACCACACCGCTGCGCGACCGCTTCGGCATCCCGGTGCGGCTCGATTTCTATTCCGTGCCGGAACTCGAAACCATCGTCCGCCGCGGCGCGCATGTGCTCGGCGTCGCCATCACCGACGACGGCGCCAACGAGATCGCCAGGCGGGCGCGGGGTACGCCGCGGGTCGCGGGACGCCTGCTGCGCCGGGTTCGCGATTTTGCCGAGGTCGGAGGTGCCAAAAGCGGCATCACCCGCGCCATCGCCGACCGGGCGCTGCGGGCGCTCGATGTCGATGCCATCGGCCTCGATACGATGGACCGGCGCTATCTCTCCCTCATCGCGACGAACTTCGGCGGCGGCCCCGTCGGGATCGAGACGCTGGCAGCGGCGCTCTCCGAGCCGCGTGACGCGATCGAGGACATTATCGAACCCTATCTGATCCAGCAGGGCTTTCTGCAGCGCACGCCGCGCGGCCGGATGCTGACGGCGCAGGCCTTTCGCCACCTTGGGCTGGAGGCGCCAGCGACGCCGCAGCAATTCGGGCTTTTCGCCTCCGACCCGGAGAATTGAAGCAGCCTTGTACGGCCGGAACGCTCATGTTATCTGCGCCGGCTACCGCAGCGTGCTGGAGAGGTGGCAGAGCGGTTGAATGCACCGCACTCGAAATGCGGCATAGGTGCAAGCCTATCGGGGGTTCGAATCCCTCCCTCTCCGCCACAATCATAGCAAAATAAATAACTTAGCTGCGCTTT
Organism: Methylovirgula ligni; assembly: GCF_004135935.1. Classification (NCBI taxonomy): domain Bacteria; kingdom Pseudomonadati; phylum Pseudomonadota; class Alphaproteobacteria; order Hyphomicrobiales; family Beijerinckiaceae; genus Methylovirgula; species Methylovirgula ligni. Next base: position 868,111 of record NZ_CP025086.1, read on the forward strand.
TCTGGCCTTGCCATAACGGCTGACCTAACCGCGATTTTGGTGCCTTTTCGGGCGATCGACACAACAAAAAGCCCGCCTAGCTCAGGCGGCCTCTTCTAGAGGCGGCTGTTCGGCTTGTGGCGCGCTATTGTCGCCGCGGGCAACCTCAAACGCGACTTCAAGTTGGTCGCGCGCCTCGGCGACCGGGCCGGGTGTGGCGCTGAAGGCGGCTACGCGCGCTGGACGCTAGTCGTACCATCGAGACAGAACGCCTCTGATCTCCTGATAGGAATATTTGTTTCTTTGCAATAAACCGCTGTGTTCTATAAATGCAATCATCAGCAGCATGCCTTGGCGGCATGCCGAAACCGTCTTGGGATCAAGCATGAGCACGAAGATCGGAATTCGAGTGGGAGAAGCACTTGTAGCAGGCGGCCCGCCAGGGACGGCGGCCGAACCGGAGATCGTGATCGGCGATCTGGACGGTCCGTTTGGATCAGCCTTCGCGAGTTTGCTTGGGAATCAGGTCGCCGGACACACGCGCGTCTTAGCCTTGCTCAACACGGACGTTATGGTTCGACCTGCCACTCTGTGCGTGAGCAAAGTGACCGTCAAAGATACGCGCTACACGAACATCCTCATGGGCACCGTCCAATATGCGACAGCCATGGGCGTTCTCGATGCCGTGCGTAAGGGCGACATCCCTCAGGCGAACGTCAATGATATCGGCATCATTATATCGATCTGGCTGAATCCGTCAGTCGTTGACGTCGAAAAGCTGGACCATAAAATTCTTTTCGATATTCACCGTGAAGCGACAGCGCGCGCCATTCATAAAGCCATGACGAATGAACCGTCTATAGAATGGCTCCTCGAAAATCAGGAAAAAATCGTTCATAAATATTTCGAGCGCGCACTTAAGGGCGAACTGTAGCCTCCCTCATCACCCCCGCCGTCGACGGCGCGGCGAGCAAGTAGAGGGCAGTCGGCTTTAAATTAGAAATACTTTCTAATTTGTCCGCGAACTTCTCCGCAACATTCATAAAGTCATGAGCCGTCCAATGCTCGCGAAGAGCCCTTTGAAGACCCGAAAATAATTGCGCCAACGCGACCTGCCCGCGGGCTGGGGCGTCTTACGCCTCACCGCAAATTATCGTGATGGCTCATCGCGTTCAGCGCCTATTCACGCCGGCACAGATAGCTGCATAAGCATTGCGCGGATCGCCATCGATCAAGGGAATCTCGTCATGAAACTACTGAAGCTTTCATCGCTTCTCGTCACATTGGTGCTGGGGTGTGCCACCCACGCCATTGCCGCGGAGGAAACGGATAATGAAAATCAGGCATGGCTCTCACACGTTTGTTCCCAAGATAACGACAGAGCCAAGGCGGCCGAACGGGAACAACATTACGTCGACCACGTTGCAGAGCATTTGAATCTGACGGACAAACAAAAAGCAGCATTCAAGGATCTTGAAGACACGCGCCATGAGCTTCGCGCTGACAACAAAGCCCATGTGTGCGCAAACAAGCCGGACCTTTCGACGTTGGAGAAACGGCTGGCATTCATACAGAGTCTGCTTGAGAACCGCGTTGCATTCTTGAAGGCAACAACGCCAAAAATTCTCGCTTTTTACAATAGCCTCGACGAAAAACAGAAAGCGGAATTCGACGGCGTCTTACAGTCTCAACATCATCACCACGGCAGCTGGCATCATCATTGGCGCGATTCAGGCAGGTGGCATCACCACCATCATCATCACGAAGACTGATCTATTCAGCTTCGAGCCAGAGCAACAAAAGGCCGCCCCGAAGGCGGCTTTTTCTGGCATCCTTGGCGCGGCGAGCAGTTAGAGGGCTTTGGGACTCAAATCCAAAACGCGTTTTGGATTTTGACCGAATGTTTCTGCAACATGCATCATGTTGCGCGCGCTTTGTTCGCTCATTCCAAACTCGGCCTCGATCCACGGCAAGAAGTTGCCGTGGCCGAGAGACTTTGTTTTGAGCGATAAGGTCGCGCGTCGATCATCGCCGCGCTAGAGGGCTGTATCTTACTTGCTGCGATCTATCGGCCCCTGCACCGTTTTAACGGCGTTCTTCGCATAAGTAAGCGCCATCTCAATGAAATATCTCAACGTCCGATCATCGGCGTGTTCCGCTGCTATCCGCGCATCCTCAAGCGCATAGATCGCCTCCAAAATATTTCGATCCTTCGCCGTAGAAATTTCCGATTTCGAGTTAGGCATAATTTCTCCCCAGCCATGCGTGGAGAGAGAAATCTAACGGTCCCCGCTCAATTCGGCGATTATCGTCACAAGTTCTATGACCAAACGCCTTGCTTGCGGATTCAAGATCTTTAGAAACTCTCTGGTTAGTTCGACGCCTTCTTGGACGGCTGTTTCGGATAGATCCTCCCGCGGAAAACCGACCGAGCCAGTAGTGATTGTCAACAGTTTCTCAAGGATCTCGCGTACTGCAGATATCTCTCTGGATTTGATTTCCTCAATGCTTTCCTTCTTCGCTTGATCCAGCGAAGATTTACTAAATTTATACTTCATTTTTTAAATCCTGCCCATATAGGAACAGCGCAATTGCGCCGGTTTGGTTAACCAGCGGCATGGCGATTACTGACAACATTGTGATTTTAACAAGGCGACGTTGCGTAAGTGCGGTGCCAGAGATGCACTCATAGCCGGGACTACGCCGCGTCTTCTGTGTGATTTGTTCCATTAAGCTTCTGAGGAAAACGGCTCGGTGCCTTTAGGCGGCCGTCTGCTGAGCGGTACAACGGGAATTTAAAGGGCGGTGCGCTGCTTAACCGGAAACAGCGCTGCTCTGTATGGCCTGAGACCGCAGAAGCCACAAAGTCTGCATTGCCAGAGCGCGCCGCTGTTCAATGCGCAGCCCTGCCCGCCAAAAGACGCTCTCCATTTGTGCTCGCGTGAAGACGTTGATCCACGTATCGCGCGTTACGCCTGGCTCCGACGTTCTGTCGTCAGCCTGATTATAGCTGGTCAAAATGAAAGGAAATACGCGCGCCAAGTTGCTGAGTAGGGTCCGAAGCCCGGTTGCGCGCCAATTCCAGATACGAGATCTGCTCAAGCAGCGCTCGAATGGCGGCGCGAGCATCGCCACCATGCTCGGCCCGACAACGCCGATAAGATTCAATTTTATTATTTTTTCCTGATGGATTTTTACGTCGCTCTTCGTCATCTGCGCCAAAGCGCAGAGGCGAATTCAAGTCTCGATTGCTCCGAACCTCGGTGCGCAGAAGGTAACGGTAAAGCGTGCTCCGCAGCCATCATCACCACGCGTAATCCGCAACGTGCCGTTGATCTGCTGAACAAGCGAAAGAATGATCTTCATCCCAAGCCCGTTGCTTTTTGTAGGATCGAACCCCGCCGGAAACCCCGGCCCATTATCCAACACCGAGAGCGAATGGCCGAGCGTCGGGGAGGTTTCCAACCGAACGACGACATTGCTCTTGGCATATTTTGCCGAGTTGGTGACCAGCTCGGCGACGATAAACCCCAGCGGCGTCGCGAACAGAGTGGGTATCTCCAACTTCGCGCCTTCGACGCGGATGACGTGACCAGTTTGCCCCCGCAGGAGGCCGGAGAGATCCTCGCATAGCTGCTGGAGATATTGCCTAAATTCCACGTTCTCTTGATGATCGAGGACATGGAGACGCCGATGCACGCGGCCAAAGGCGGCGACGCGGCGGGCCGCAGCGTCCAAATGCGCGGCGGCTTCGGCTGACGCTCCCCGGCTTTGCATGGACAGCAGGCTTGTAATCAATTGAAGACTGTTGATGAGACGGTGGTCGAATTCCTGCGCGAGCATGTCTTGACGTTGGAACAGGGCGCTCTTCTCGCGGAGCAAGGCTGCTTCCCGGGCGAGAGCGGCCTGCAGTTCGTCCGTCAACGCATCATGCCGCGCCTGTTCGCGCTTGGCGTTTCTGATGGCGGGCAGCCACGGGAGCTGCAACAGACGGCGTTCCGTTGTCCGCGTATTACTCATAGCATTCACTCCCGACTTTTTATGAAGCCGAAAAAGCTGATTGGAGAGGGACTCGGCGCGGCTTCGAGCAGCACGCTCTATTCCCCACGGGCGACCATTGCACGGCACCTGAACCGAGACTGTTCAAAAGTGCTCACGATCGAAATAAACGAAGATATGACTAACGCGTACAAACCTGGCAAAAAGCCCGTCGCTTTGCTGGCGTGGCGGCCTTCTACCCGTGACGAAAGCTGCCACGCCGAGAAGAAGGCGTTTAATTTAGCTCAGACTCGTCCGAACCATTATGCCAGGAGCAACGTTCATCTGAAGCCCCGGCTTCACGCAGGCGATCTCGAAAGAACGCGATATGAAAAAATTTCTGACGTTATTCCTAGTAGCCTTTGTCACTTTCTTTTTCGCGGCGCGTGCCATGGCGGATTCGGTGATCCTGGGCCCAAACGGTGTTGCGGTCGGCATGCATCACGACCACCACGGGAGCGATGAAGGCCTGCATCATTTGAAAAGCCACGACGATCACGATGTCGGCCATAATCATGCCGCTGATCGAGGCCACGATAAAGTTCACACCGAATAATGCCAGAGGCATGCGGCGGCTCAGAAGCCGCTGCACCAATCTCGTTCGTCGATTTAACTCAGGCGGTGATACTTGCTGAACAAAATGACGCGGTGTTCATCGCTTTCCCCGCTGGGATCGGAATTTGACACCTTCCTGTTCGCGCCTGTAGGCGAGGACAGAAATGGAATGTTGCTCAGCGTGCTTTCGGTGCTGACACGTCTTGGGGTCGATCCCTGGCGGGAAGCTGCCCAATTGGCTCGCCTCCCCGGAGAAACTGCAACCCTGAGATTGGCCTCATTTATTGCAGCACTTCCCGCCGAACAGACAGCAGATTCGGCCCCTGAAATGGCTGCGGCGCGCCTGATCGCGCTATTGCCGCGTGCGACGCCTTTCAGTGCGCCAACGCGGGCGACTGAAATCGGCGCAGGCGGAGCCAATAGGTTGCGAGGCGCCGTCTTTGCGCTTTTCTTCAGCGCCATCACTGTGGCGCTTTTGATCAGCGCTCAATTGACCGTCGCAAACCATCAGCAGCCGGCGCGCGGTGACAACCCTCTTCCGGGAGTTTCCAGCGTGCACGCCCCTTCGACACCCACAGGGTGGAGGGGACATTAGGCGCGGCAAAGATTGTCACGGCGGTTCAATAGTCCGCGGGTGATCCGCCAGCACCACGCTGAGCAACGAACTGTGAACTTCAAGATGGCCGTTGTAATCGATGAAGCCGGCCTTGCGGAACTTGTTCATGAAATGGCTGACGCGTGATCGCGTCGTGCCGACCATCTCGGCGAGGGTTTCCTGACTGATCTTTGCGATCACCGGCTCCGGCCGTCCTTCCTTGCCGAAATTGGCCAGGAGCAACAGCAGCCGGGCAAGCCTTTTCTCCGTTGAGTTGAAGAGCTGGTCGACAAGGTCCTCTTCAACCCGGGCATTCCGAGCCAGAATATGGGCGACGAACATCTGGGAAAAGGTGGGCTCGTCTCGAAGCACGCGCATGATTTCCGTTTTTTCTACGCGCATCGTTACGCAATCGGTCATTGCGCTCGCCGTGGCCAGCCGCTTCGGCTGACCGATCAAACATCCCTCGCCGACGAATTCGTCTGCGCCCAAAATCGCGACGACAGCTTCCTTGCCGTGCTTCGAGACGACGGTGACTTTGACCTTGCCCTTTTGGATGTAGAAAATCGCATCCGCATCATCGCCTTGCGCAAAAAGAATTTCACGCTTGCGATGCGCGGCAACGACGCGGCCCTTGGCTGCGGTCTCCAAAAACACCGCGGGGTCAAACCGCCGTTTTTCCGCTCCGGATTTTTTGCGGGGACGCTTCGGCACGTTCATCCTGCCTCCTTGCCATTTGGGGCATTCAGTACAGTCGCGATGACGCGAGTGTATAAAATGGCTCACTTCCACAAAAAAGAGTGCTTCACCTTTTCGTTTGGCCTCGCCCCTTCTTCAATAACTTAGGAACGAACGGGTCTCTCGGCCATTGCTATTACGTAACTTATTATCTTTTCGAGGAAATAGACATGAGACAAACCATAAGAAACATCCTTTTCGCGAGTACTGCGGTGCTGGCGCTGTCTTTGGCTCCTTCCATTGCAGATGCTCGCGGCGGCGGCGGCCATGGTGGCGGTGGTCACGGCGGTGGCGGTCACATGGGTGGCGGCCATATGGGCGGTGGTCATGCAGGCGGGCATTTTGCCGGCGGTCACCACGGCCATGGCGGCCGATATGCCGGCGGCGGCTACAGGCATGGATATGGATACGGCGGATACGGTGGCTATTGCGGGCCGATCCAGATAGCCGCAGGCCTCTGCAACAACGGATACGGTTACTGAAAGCGATCAGGTTTAGGATCTGATCGTTTTCTTGCCGAGCGGACGAGGAATTGATTCAGGCGATCAGGAGCGTCGCCTGGAGCAATAAAACCGCCGCGGCCAAGCCCCTCATGCTGACTGTCGGGCTTTCTCATCCAGATTGTCGCTCGACGGTCTCCGCTCCCAGCGATGCCAATGTTGGGCGAAGGCGGGCAAGTCTCCGAAAACATCGACGTGCGCGACATTGGCGCGTGCGTCGAGCATCTTTTCCGAGAATTTGAGCTTGAGAAGTCGTCCGTGCGGATTTGGACGTCGTTGCCGAACACATCGTTGAGCGTGCTCGCAGCGAATGCGATCTCCCCGTTCCCGACGACTTCCTAAGGGACGTACAGTGACGTCGCGAGCCGCCGAAACCCGACAAACGACAGACCGGAGATTTCCTCCTCATCGGTGACGAGCCGATCCCACGCAGCTTCCGACCTGCATCGGATCAGTGGGCCATTGATCTCACATTTGCAAAGCCGCGGATTTGTGGGAATCATAACGTCGTGCAACTCAGAATTCTGCTCATCGACAGTGACGAGGCCCGCGCCCAGGCGCTGCGGGAGAAGCTGCTCGAGTCCGGGTTCGCCGAGGTTCTGCAAGCCCGGGAGGGCGCCAATCTCGTCGAGGCCGTGGAGAGCACCAAGCCGGATCTCGTCATCATCGACATGGCGCTCCCCGACCGCGACGCGCTTGAGGACGTGCGCGCGGTCTCGGCCGTCAAGCCGGTGGTGATGTTCGCCGACAGCGGCGATATCGGCTTTGTCGAGGAGGCGATCGCGGCGGGCGTCTGCTCCTACAATCTCTCCGGCGTCGCGCTTCAGGATGTGAAGCCGATCATGGCCTCGGCGATCGCGCTGTTCCGCCGCTACCGTCAGGTGGAAACGGAGCTTTCGGCCGCCAAGACGCTGCTGGAGGAGCGCCGGGCGATCGAGCGCGCCAAGGCGATCTTGATGAAACACCGCAAGATGACGGAGCCCGAGGCCTATCGCTGGCTGCGAAAGAAGGCGATGGACGAAAACCGCAAGCTGGCGCAGGTCGTCGCACAATTCGTCCGCGAGCATGATATTGAGCCTGCGCCGCAGGCGGAGAAAAAACGCCCATGAGCGAGATCGTCTCTTTGTCCGCCGCGCGCAAGGCCGCGGCGCCGAAAATGCGGATTGGCCTGCTGCATCTCACCGATGGCGCGCCAGCGATGGTGGCGCATGAGTTCGGCTATTTCGCCGACGAAGGGGTCGAGACGGAGCTTTCGGTCGAACCGTCCTGGGCCAACATCGCCGACAAGCTCGCCTTCGGCTTTCTCGATGCCGCGGTGCTCGTGCCGCCGCTCGCCTTCGCCGTGCAGCTCGGCCTGCGCGGCGCGATGCAGCCATTGCTGATCCCGTCGGCAATCAATTCGCGCGGCAGCACGATCACGCTCAATAATTCCCTCGCGCGCGAGATCTACGATCGCGCGGTGCGGGAAAATCTTACAACCGTCGAAGCCTTCGCGGCGGTGCTGCGCGCCCGCCCTACGGCGCTCGGCATCGTCCATGCCTTTTCGACGCATAATCTCTATTTGCGCTATTGGCTTGCGACGGCCGGGATCGAAGCGGGACGCGACGTCAAGCTGATTGTCGTCCCGCCGGCGCGGGCTGTCGAAGCTCTGACGAGCGGCCAGATCGCCGGCTTCTGTGCTGGCGCGCCCTGGGGCGAGGTGGCGCGACGCGCCGGTGCCGGCGTCACCATCGCGACTTCGCACGATATTTGGGCCAATGCGCCGGAGAAGGTTTTCGCGGTGCGCGCGCGCTGGGCGGAGGAAAATCCCGAAGCACTCGCCGCCAGCCTGCGGGCGCTCTTGCGGGCGGCACAATTCTGCGACGCGCCAGAGAACGCCTCCTATATCGCGGCGCTGCTCTCACGCCGCCGCTACTTCGCGCTCGACAGCCACGCGATCCTCGCCTCGTTGCCAGGTGGCGTCATGGGCGATGGCGCCTGCGTCTTCTATCGCGGCGCTGCGACCTTCCCGTGGCGTTCGCAGGGGCTTTGGTTTCTCAACGAAATGCGCCGCTGGGGCCTCATTGATCCGGCGACCGATCTGCGTGAACTCGTCGAACGTGTCTACCGGCCGGATTTTCATCGCGCGGCCGCGCAAGCGCTGGGCCTCCCTGCGCCGACTGCGGACTGGAAAACCGAGGGCGCCCACGACGCGCCCTGGACGCTCGACGCCCAGCCAGAGACGATTGCCATGCCAGCCGATCGCTTCTGCGATGGCAGCATTTTCGTCCCGGAGAATGTCGCGGTGATCGACGCAACAACGGCCAAAAGTGCACTGCACAAACTTTGAGCCTGCTGTTCAGCATCCGGGCGTTTTGCCCGCCGTCGAACCGAACTCCACGTTCCGGTTTTGGGTGCCTGGCTCTGCAAATGTGCTGGCACGTCTCTTGCGACCGTGTGGATATCGGCACGGGCTTTTGCCGCCGATCGCGACCTGTCTAACGGCGGACAGTTTCGTATCAGCAACGTTTCTCGCGAGCTAATGGCGGTTCGCAATCCGGAAAAATTCCGGCAGCGCTGAGCGCTGACGCGTGCCTATGCCGATGAAACTCATCTTGTTCAGAGCGGCTCTTCCGCCAACACCCGTGATGATCTCGCGCGTGGGCGTTACCCGCTGCCCCGGCTTGTGCTGCGCGCCACTCTCGCCTGCCCGATATGCACCTGAGGATCAGACAGGATGAAGACGCATAAGATTGAGCAGCTCATCATCGCGACCGTGGGCTTCTTCTGGTGCTTCCTGATGTGGTTTTCGACCGCAGCTTTCAGCCCGAGCATCGCGGCGCATTATCATTTGAGCATTAAGGCGCTGGGCCTGCTGGCGAGTTCGGCGATCTGGATGGCGCCGGTCGGCCGCATCCTTGCCGGATGGGCCGCGGACCGTTTCGGCGCGCCGCGCACATTCGCCGTCATCCTCGCCGTTTGCGGCCTTGTCTCGATCGCTTCGGCATTCACCGAGAATTACACGCTTCTCTTCACCGAACGGGTGATCGTCGCCATCGCCGGCGTCTCCTTCGTCGTCGGCATCCAGCATGTCGCGCAATGGTTCAACGCCAATGAAATCGGCACCGCCGAAGGTCTTTATGCGGGCACCGGCAATGTCGGCGCCGGCATGGGCGCGCTGGTCCTGCCGCGCCTCTTCGGCACCGATTATCACGCGGCCTTTCTTTGGCTGGGCATAATCGCGCTGTTCGTCGCGGCCTGGTATCTCCTGCGCGGCCGCGCCGCCAAGAGCAACGAACTGCGCGACACCGCCCGCGCCCGCAGCGATCTGCGCAGCACGGTCTTCGTCTGGAGCCGTTATATCGCCGTGGCGCTGATGCTCGCCTATGCGATGTCCTTCGGCCTCGAAATCGCGATGAACGCCTGGCTGCCGGGCTATTTCACCCATGGCTTCCATGACGCGATCCTCGCGCTCGGATTCAAGAATGTCGCGGGTCTGCAAATCGCCGCCGGAACCTTCGCCGCAGTCGAATCCTTCTGCGCGTCGCTGTTCCGGCCGTTCGCAGGCTTCATGTCCGATCTCTTCCAGCGCAAGGGCTGGACGCCGCTGCCCTTCATCGCCAAGTCGCTGCCTTACGCGCCACGGCTGCACTGGCTTGCCATCGCGCTGATCCTCATCACTTTCGCGATGGGCGGGCTCACCTTCGCGGGCCTGACCGGATCGCTACACCTCTCGGTCATCACGCTGGTCGCGCTCGGCATCTTCATCTCGTTCGGAACCGGCGGCACATTCGCGCTCGTGCCCTTACTGTTCCCGGATCGACCCGGCGCCGCCGCGGGCTTCATCGGCGGCGTCTCCACCGTGGGCGGCATCGTCTATCCGCTGATCTTCGCGGCGGGTCCGAATATCCACATGGGCTATCTCTATGTCGCCCTCTACATCTTCGTGCCGATCATCCTCTTCTACTTCTGGGCGGCGCGTTATGAGCGCCACCCCGAGGAGCACGGCATCTTCACCAGCGCCCTTGCCATCGACAAGGCCTGATCCCCAAACCCACGAGGTTCCCATGCATATGCCCACGCAATCCATCACGCAGGAAGCCTACGAGCCCTGGTACAAATACGGGGTCGCCTTCCTCACGATCGAGATGGTCATCGCCATCGCGGTGAGCGCCTATTCGCTGTTCATGACCTTCCACGGTCTAGGCGGCTTTCCCGGCAAGCATTGATCGAGGAGATCGCAGATGACGCCTGCACAGATCGTGCTCGTCCAGACGAGCTTTGAAAAGGTCGTACCGATTGCCGATACCGCGGCGGCGCTGTTCTACCAGCGCCTCTTCGAGATCGCGCCGGATGTCCGGCCGCTGTTCAAGACCAACATGAGCGAACAGGGCAGAAAACTGATGGCGACGCTCGGCACTGTCGTGCGCAGCCTCGACCGGCTCGATGCCGTCATGCCCGCCGTGAAGACGCTCGCCGCCCGTCACGTGGACTACGGCGTCAAGCCGCAGCACTACGAGCCGGTCGGCGCGGCGCTTCTGTGGACGCTGAAGCAGGGGTTGGGCGATGCCTTCACACCCGAGACGGCCGAAGCCTGGGGCACAGCCTATGGCCTGCTCAGCGGCGCGATGATCGAGGCCGCCCATTCTCCCTCCGAAGCCTGACGGACCGAAGATGTTTCAAGACGAAAAATCCCAGCCGGCGTTTGCGCAAACCATGTCGCGGCTTGTCGTCGTCGGCAACGGCATGGCCCCCGGCCGGATGCTGGAGCATCTGCTTCAGGAAGCGCCGGGACGCTATCAGATCACGATCTTCAACGCCGAGCCGCGCGTCAATTATGATCGCATCATGCTCTCACCCGTGCTCTCGGGCGAAAAAGACTATGAGCAGATCGTCATCCACGGCGACGGCTGGTACATCAAGAACGACATCACCCTCTACAAGGGCCACAAGATCGTCGCGATCGACCGCGCGGCGAAGACGGTCACATCCGACCACGGCGTGACCGAACCTTACGACAAGCTCGTGATCGCGACCGGTTCGACGCCGATCATCCTGCCGGTTCCGGGCCATGACCTCGCTGGCGTCCTGACCTTCCGTGATCTCGACGACGTCAACGCCATGCTGCTCGCAGCGCAATCGCGTGCCAGGGCCATCGTCATCGGCGGCGGCTTGCTCGGCCTCGAGGCGGCGGCGGGGCTTAAATCGCACGGCATGGATGTGACCGTGCTGCATCTGATGCCGACGCTGATGGAGCGCCAGCTCGACCCGGCGGCGGGCTATCTGCTGCAGCAGGCAGTCGAGGCGCGCGGCATCAAGATTTTCACTCAGGCCAATACCAAGGCGATCCACGGCACCGGCAAGGTCGAGGCGCTCGAATTGGCGGACGGCACGATCATTCCCGCGACGCTCGTCGTCATGGCCGCGGGCATCCGCCCCAACGCAGCTCTGGCGAAGCGCGCGGGCCTCGACGTCAATCGCGGCATCCTCGTCGATGCGCATATGCAGACCTCCGATCCAGACATTTTTGCGCTTGGAGAATGCGCTGAGGTCGGGGGCCATACCTACGGCCTTGTCGCACCACTCTACGAGATGGCGCGCGTGCTGGCGGCGCGGCTCGCCGGGCGCGAAGCGCCGGGCTTCGTCCACAACGACACGCCGACCAAATTGAAAGTGACCGGCATTGACCTTTTCTCGGTCGGCGATTTTGCCGATGGCGAAGATCGTCAGGAGATCGTGCTGCGCCACGCCTCGGCCGGCATCTACAAGCGCCTTGTGATCAAGGAAAACCGGATCATTGGCACGGTTCTCTTCGGCGAAACGGGCGATGGCGCCTGGTTCGCCGATCTCAAGAAGAAAAGCGTCGATATTTCGGAGATGCGCGAAACGCTCATCTTTGGCCAGGCCTATCAGGGAGGTGCCCCGCTGGACCCTACGGCGGCCGTTGCAGCCTTACCGGATGACGCAGAAATCTGCGGCTGCAACGGCGTGTGCAAGAGCCAGATCACCGGCGCCATCGTTGAAAAGAGCCTGACCTCGCTCGACGACGTCCGCGCCCATACCAAGGCCTCGGCCTCCTGCGGCTCCTGCACCGGACTTGTCGAGCAATTGCTGAAGCTCAGCCTCGGCGAGTCCTATAATCCCGCCGCGGTCCAGCCGATGTGCGGCTGCACCGATCTCGGCCATGACGACGTGCGCCGGCTCATCCGCGCCAAGGGCCTCAAGACGATCCCGGCATTGATGCAGGAACTCGAATGGAAGACCTCCTGCGGCTGCGCCAAATGCCGGCCCGCGCTCAACTATTACCTCGTCTGCGAATGGCCGGGCGAATATGCCGACGATTATCAATCGCGCTTCATCAACGAGCGTGCCCACGCCAACATCCAGAAGGACGGCACCTATTCCGTCGTGCCGCGGATGTGGGGCGGCGTTACCAGCGCGGCGGAATTGCGCGCTATCGCTGATGTCGTCGACAAATTCGCCATCCCGACCGTGAAGGTCACCGGCGGCCAGCGCATCGACATGCTCGGCGTCAAGAAGGAGGATTTGCCCGCTGTCTGGGCTGATCTCGGCAAGGCAGGCTTCGTCTCCGGCCACGCCTATGCGAAGGGCATCCGCACGGTGAAGACTTGCGTCGGCTCGGAATGGTGCCGCTTCGGCACGCAGGATTCGACCGGGCTCGGCATCCGCATCGAGAAATTCATGTGGGGCTCATGGACGCCGGCGAAAGTGAAGATGGCGGTCTCCGGCTGCCCGCGCAATTGCGCCGAATCGACTTGCAAGGATGTCGGCGTCATCTGCGTCGATTCCGGTTACGAAATCCATTTCGCCGGCGCCGCGGGGCTCGACATCAAGGGCACCGAAGTTCTCGGCCTCGTCAGGACCGAGGGCGAGGCCCTGGAGGTCATCGTTGCGCTCGTGCAGATGTACCGCGAGCAGGCGCGCTATCTCGAGCGCATCTACAAATGGACAAAGCGCGTCGGCATCGCTGAAATCCGCCGCCAGGCTCTGGAAGATACCGGCAAGCGCAAGGCCTATTTCGATCGCTTCGTCTTCTCGCAGCAATTCGCGCAGGTCGATCCCTGGTCGGAGCGCGTGTCGCGCAAGCACAAGCACGAATTCAAGCCTATGGCGGTCCTCGATTTCGTAGCGGCGGAGTGACAGATGACCTGGATCGAAATCGGCTCCACCACCGACATCCCGCGCCGCGGCGCGCGCTGCGTCGAGACACCGCAAGGGCGGATCGCCGTCTTCCGTACGATGGACGACCAATTCTTCGCGACCGAGGACCGCTGCCCGCACAAGGGCGGCCCGCTGAGCCAGGGCATCGTGCACGGCACCGCAGTCACTTGCCCGCTGCACAATTGGGTCATCTCGCTCGAGACCGGCAAGGCGCTCGGGGCCGACGAGGGTAGCGTGCCAACGATCCCGCTCCGGCGTGAGGGTGAAAGACTTTTCCTCGCGCTGGAAAGGGCGTTGCGGCGGGCCGGGTAGATGGACGCCCCGGCAACGAGAACCACCTGCCCCTATTGCGGCGTTGGCTGCGGCGTGCTCGTGGCACGGAACGCCGACGGTACAGTGACGGTGCGTGGCGACACCGAACACCCGGCGAATTTCGGCCGGCTCTGCTCCAAGGGTTCGGCGCTCGGCGAAACAGTCGGCTTCGAAGACAGACTCCTTGCGCCACAGATCAACGGCCGCCGCGCGAACTGGAACGAGGCGCTCGATCTTGTTGCCGCGACCTTCTCACGGACGATCGCCGAACATGGGCCGGACTCCGTTGCCTTCTATGTCTCGGGCCAATTGCTCAACGAGGATTATTATGTCGCCAACAAGCTGATGAAGGGCTTCATCGGCTCGGCCAATATCGACACCAATTCGCGGCTCTGCATGGCCTCCTCCGTCGCCGGGCACCGCCGGGCCTTCGGGGCGGACACGGTGCCCGGGACTTATGAAGACCTCGAACTGGGCGATCTGGTCGTTCTCGTCGGCTCCAATCTCGCCTGGTGTCATCCCGTACTCTATCAGCGCATCGCCGCGGCGAAGCAGAAGCGGCCGCAGATGCGCATCGTGCTCATCGATCCGCGCCGGACGATGACCGCCGATATTGCGGATATCCACCTCGCCGTGCGTCCCGATGGCGATGTCGCATTGTTCACGGGTTTGCTCGCCTGGCTCGCCGATCACGATGCGCTCGACCGTGCCTTCATCGCCGCGCATACGAACGGCTTTGACGACGCTGTCGCCGTGGCGAAAGCATTATCGCTCGATGAAATCGCAGACCAAACCGGCGTTCCGGCCGACGAACTGAGAGCCTTCTACACGCTCTTCGCGCACACCGAAAAGGCCGTGACCGTCTATAGCCAGGGCGTCAACCAATCCTCGGCCGGGACCGACAAGGTCAACGCCATCATCAATTGCCATCTCGCTACGGGACGGATCGGCAAACCCGGCACAGGTCCGTTTTCGGTGACAGGTCAGCCCAATGCGATGGGCGGCCGCGAAGTCGGCGGCCTCGCCAATATGCTGGCGGCCCATATGGAGATTGAGAATCCCGAACATCGTGATCGCGTACAACGCTTCTGGGGGGCGCCGCGCATCGCTTCGCAGGCGGGCCTCAAAGCGGTCGAGATGTTCCGCGCCGTGGCGGGTGGACGCGTCAAGGCGATCTGGATCATGGGGACGAATCCCGTCGTCTCGATGCCGGAGGTCGGCCTTGTCGAAGCGGCGTTGAAAACCTGCCCCTTTGTCGTCGTCTCGGATGTCGTCTCGGAGACCGATACGCTGCGGCTTGCCCATATCAAATTGCCCGCGGCAGCCTGGGGCGAGAAGGATGGCACCGTCACCAATTCCGAGCGGCGCGTCTCGCGCCAGCGGCCTTTTTTGCCGTCGCCGGGCGAGGCGCGGCCCGATTGGGAGATCGTCTGCGACGTGGCGCAGCGTATGGGTTTCGGCAAGGCTTTCTCCTACGCGTCGGCCGCCGAAATATTCGCCGAGCACGCGGCGCTTTCGGCCTTTGAAAACGAAGGTACGCGCGATTTCGATATCGGCGCTTATGCCGGACTCGATATTGCGCAATTTGAGAAGCTCGCGCCGTTCCAATGGCCCTCGCCTTCTGGACAGGCAAGGCAACGGAGCCGGTTTTTCGCTGACGGCCAATTCTTCACCGCGGACAGCAAGGCACGCTTCGTCGCGACCTTACCGAAGCCCGAGACACGCACGAGCGACGCCTACCCATTGGTGCTCAACACCGGCCGCGTGCGCGATCATTGGCATACGATGACGCGGACCGGCAGAAGCCCGCGGTTGTCGCAACATCTCGCGGAACCCTTCGCGGAAATCCACCCCAGAGACGCGCGTCGTCTCGGCATCTGCGATGCCGACATCGCTTGTCTTTCTATCGGCGCCGGGTCCGTTCTCGTGCGGGCCTTTATCACGCCCACACAGGCACGCGGCAGCGTTTTCGTGCCGATGCATTGGAACGGTCAATTCGCCAGCGCTGCGCGAATCAATTGTGTCGTGCCATCCACGACCGATGCCGTCTCGGGCCAGCCGGCGTTCAAGCACGTTCCGGTGCAGCTCTCGCGTTTCGACGCCGCGCTTTATGGTTTCGCTGTGCTGCGCGAAAAGCCCGCGGCATCCGATGCCGATTATTGGGCTCTCGCCAAATGCCGCGATGGCTGGCGTGTCGAATTCGCTTTTGCCAGCGCCGCGCGCGATTGGCGCGCCTTTGCCGCCGAGCTGTTCGGATGCTCTATCGATGCCGACATTCTACTCTACCAGGATGCGACAACGGGCCAAAAGCGCTTCGCTTTCTTCGCGGATGACCGGCTCGCCGGCGCCTTGTTTCTTGGCGCCGAGCCCGTTCGCGTTTCGCGCGATTGGGCGGTCGATCAATTGCGTGCCGACTTCGCACAGCCGCGCAGCCGTCTGGCAATCATCGCCGGGCGGCCCGGCGCCGGAGGCACGGATCGCGGTGCGACCGTCTGTTCCTGCTTCAGCGTCGGCATCAACCAGATTACCGCCGCCATTGCGGAGGGCTGCGCCAGCGTCGAGGCGGTCGGGCAAGCGACGCAGGCCGGCACCAATTGCGGCTCCTGCCGCGCTGAGATCAAGAAAATCCTCAACGCGAGTTGCCGTGGCGCTGGCGTTAATTCACTTGGCGGGGAGCCGCAACCCGCGAGTGTCCTGCCGAGCGCCGCAGCAGCGATATAAACGCCGCTCTACAACTACGTCCGGGAATTGGTCGTGAGCCTTGCGATGCAGGCATTAGCGGTAACAGCGGCGCCGCGGTTTGTCTTGCGGCAAGATTGATCAGGTTTTGCTGGCGCGTTTGGCTTTGAGTTTAGCGAAGTCCTCGGCGGCGTGATAGGAGGAGCGGGTGAGCGGCGAGGCTGAGGCGAGCAGGAAGCCCTTGGCGAGAGCGATCTCCTGCAGCGCGCTGAACTCCTGCGGCGCCGGGAATGCGATCACCGGATGATGCTTGCGCGTCGGCTGCAGATATTGGCCGATGGTGAGAAAATCGACATCGGCGCTGCGCAGATCGTCCATCAGTTGCAAAATCTCGTCGCGCGTCTCGCCGAGGCCGACCATGATGCCGGACTTGGTGAAGAGCTGCGGGTCGAGTTCCTTCGCCCGCTGCAGCAGCCGCACCGAATGGAAGTAACGCGCCCCGGGCCGCACGCTCGGATATTTCGACGGCACCGTCTCGAGATTGTGGTTGAAGACATCGGGCTTGGCTTCGACGACGATCTCCAGCGCGCCGGGCTTGCGCAGAAAATCCGGGGTCAGCACTTCGATCGTCGTGTGCGGGCTGGCCGTGCGGATGGCGCCGATCACCGCCGCGAAGTGCCGCGCCCCGCCGTCGTCGAGATCATCGCGGTCGACCGAGGTGACGACGACATGGGCGAGGCCGAGTTTGGCGACCGCCTCCGCCACCTGCCCCGGCTCACGCGGATTGACCGCACCCGGCAGCCCGGTCCTGACATTGCAGAAGGCGCACGCGCGGGTGCAGGTATCCCCCAGGATCATGAAGGTCGCGTGCTTTTTCTCCCAGCACTCGCCGATATTGGGGCAGCCGGCTTCCTCGCAGACGGTGACGAGCCGGTGCTCTTTGACGATCGCGGCGGTCTCGCGCCAGGCGGGCGAGCCCGGCGCCTTGACGCGGATCCAGTCCGGCTTCTTCGCCACCGGCTGGTCCGGCCGGTGGGCTTTCTCCGGGTGACGCGCGGAGATGGTGGAGGGTAAGGGCGGTGCTAAAGTCATGGTCTTCACCAAATATCGTCCTGGTTTTCCCAGGACTCACTGAATCCGACTGACAGGAGCCGGTCTTGCCTTATTCCAGCAACGAAGATCTTCCGCCCCAAGTCCGTGATCATCTGCCAGCCCACGCCCAGGATATCTTCCGGGCTGCCTTCAACGCGGCCCATGCCGAACACGAGAACGATCCGCGCCAGGAAGAGGCTGCTTTCCGCATTGCCTGGGCGGCGGTCAAAAAACACTATCACAAGGCCGGCGACCGCTGGGTCGCAAACGAAGACTAGCGGCCCGCCTAGATATGGATAGCGCGGCCGTAAGCGTCGAGCACGCTCTCGTGCATCGTCTCCGACAGGGTCGGATGCGGGAAGATCGTGCCGATCAGCTCCGCCTCGGTCGTCTCGCAGTTCATGGCGACGACAAAACCCTGAATGAGTTCGGTGACTTCCGCGCCGATCATATGGGCGCCGAGGAGGCGCCCCGTCGCCACGTCGAAGATCGTCTTGGTCAGGCCCTCGGGCTCCCCCAGGGCAATCGCCTTGCCATTGCCGATGAACGGGAACCGGCCGATCCTGAGCTGATAGCCCGCCGCCTTGGCCTTTTCCTCGGTCAGGCCGACCGAGGCGATCTGCGGATTGCAATAGGTGCAGCCGGGGACCCTGTCGCGGTCAAGCGGATGCGGATGCTGGCCGGCGATGGCCTCGACGCAGATGACGCCCTCATGCTCGGCCTTGTGCGCCAGCATGGGCGGGCCGGCGACATCGCCGATGGCATAGACGCCCGCCACATTGGTGCGGCCGAGCCCGTCCGTGACGATGATGCCGCGCTCGGTCTTCACCCCGAGCGCCTCGAGGCCGAGGGTCTCGACATTGCCGATGACGCCAACGGCGGAGATCAGCCGCTCGGCTTTCAAGGTCTGCGGCTGGCCGTTGGCATCTTCCGCAAGGGCGGTGACGCCGTTGGCGCCCTTTTCGACCTTGGTGATCTTCGTGCCGGTGAGGACCTTGATGCCGCGCTTCTCGAACCTCTTCTGCGCCAGCGCCGCGATCTCGGCATCCTCGGCCGGCAGGATACGCGGCAGAACCTCGATCAGCGTCACCTCGGCGCCGAAGTCGCGATAGAACGAAGCGAACTCGACGCCGATGGCGCCCGAGCCGACGACGATCAGGCTTTTGGGGATCGCGTCCGGCATCATCGCCTCGAAATAGGTCCAGATGAGCTTGCCGTCCGGCTCCAGCCCGGGCAGGACGCGCGGCCGCGCTCCGGTGGCGACGATGATGTGTTTTGCCTGATAGGTGCCCTCGCCCAATACGCCCTTGGGCAGCGCCGCCTGCGGCTGATGCGCCGGCTTCGACGGCTTGCCGACCCGGACCTCGCCGGGCTTGGTCAATTGCGCCTCGCCCCAGATCACATCGACCTTGTTCTTCTTCAGCAGGAAGCCGACCCCGGCATTGAGCTGCGCCGAGATCTTGCGCGAACGGTCCTTGATCGCCTCGGCGTCATAGCCGATCTTGCCCTCGATCCTGAGGCCGTAATCCTTCGCGTGCCGGGCGTAATGATAAATCTCGGCCGAGCGCAGCAGCGCCTTGGTCGGGATGCAGCCCCAGTTGAGGCAGATGCCGCCGAGATGCTCGCGCTCCACCACCGCCGTCTTCAGGCCCAATTGCGCCGCGCGGATCGCCGCCACATAGCCGCCAGGCCCACCGCCAATCACAATCACATCGTAAGCATTCGCCATGCTAAATGCCCAACAAAGTCAGCGGGACTTGAACGTCGCAATTATTTCGGTGATTCATACTGCAAGCCATATTTTTCAAAAATGTCAGCCAAGGCGCCATCGCCCATCGCGGTCTGCAAAATGATATTGATCTTCTTGAGCAGAGGCGGATCGGCGTGCCGCAGCCCGATCGCCGCGTCATAGTCATAGACCGCGCCAAGCGGTTGGAAATTTGCGCGCAACAGCGCATCGTTCTGATGAACATACCATTCCAGACTGAAGAGTGTGACGACGCCCGCGCTGTCATCGCCGCGATCGACGGCCGATAGAATGTCCTTGTTTTCCAGAAACGCGACGGAGAGGTTGATACCGCGCTTGTTAAGGTCGTGCCGCGCATAGGAATTAGCCAGAACCGCAACGCGGCTGTTCGCAATATCCGCAAAGGTGTTTACGGGCGCCGCGCTCGCACGCGTGACGAGCGCGGTGCGTACTTTGAGATAAGGTATCGTCAGCCGCAGCGGATCGTCGCCCGGGATGGCGGCGACTGCCGGAAGCGCGTCGCAAGATGTTTTGCGCGCATATTCTGCCGAAAAGATCCAAGTCTCGGTCAGCTGGACGCCGAGATGCTGGGCGATGAGGCGGCCGAGATCGATGAAAATGCCCGTGCCGCTTGCCTGATCGGAAAATGGCGCGCTGTCCTCCTGCACACAAATATCGAATGTGCCGGAAGCGAGAATATCCTCCAACGGACGGCTTTTGGCTGGCGTTGCCAGCACACAGGCCGCGAACCCACAGAGAAGCAGACGCCGGAGCGGGCTCATTTCTTGGCCTGCAACGACATGACGTAAGCCGTCAGCGACCAGATCGTCGGCTTATCGAGCGAAAGGCCCCAAGTTGGCATCACCAGCGATCCCACCCGCTTGCCGTTGGTGATGGTCTGGAAGACGTAATCCGCTGTCAGATCGGTGCGGCCCGCCAGCGGGCCGGCCTTACCGCCGCTTCCCGAATCGCCGTGGCAATAAACGCAGTTTTCCGCAAACTGAACGCGACCGGCGTCGATCAATTTGGGCGAGGTGAGATCTGGTTCGGCGCTCTGCGCCAGGGCAGGAGACAGCAAACAACTCTCAAGCGCATTCGCCGCGAAGAACACCACAAGCAACGTTCTCGCGAACCGGACAAAACCGGACCTCATTCCATTTTCCTCCCGAAATTATCCCTGCGGCCGGCGAGGACCGCAGGGTCTTTTCTCATTTTTCCGAGTCGAGCGTAAATACGACCATGGTCGCGCCACCCGGGATTTTTGCCGCCTGCGGGAAAACGCTGGCCATGAAGCCTGGTGCCAGAGAACCCCAGCCGCTCGGAACCGCAATATATTGGCGGCCATTGACGGCGTAGCTGATGATGCCCGCCCGGATACCCGAGCCCGTCTGGAACGACCACAGCTCCTTGCCCGTGCCGGCATTATAAGCATGCACCAAACCCTCGGGATCGCCGTTGAAGACGAGGTCGCCGCCCGTCGTCAACACACCGCCAAGGCCGGGCAACGCATAGGGCACTTCCCAAACCAACTTACCGGTCAACGGATCGCGCGCTTCAAGACGTGCGCTCGCCGCTTCGCCGGGCGGTGGCACGGCTTCAAGCTTCTCGACACCAAGATAAAGGCCGGCGATACCGATCTTCGAGACGTCCTGCCGCGCCGGCTTGAGAACCTCGCAGACTTCCATCGCATTATTGTACCAGAGCCTGGTCTTGGGATTATAGGCGCCGGGATTCCAGCTGCGTTCGCCAAGAAGGTAGGGACAAACTGTGGTTTCCTTATCCTCGGGATAATCCAGGACCTGGCCGATGAGCGCCCCGGTCTTCGGATCGATTGTCTTGGCGAAGTTGTAATGCTTGACCATCGGCCAGACGTTGACAAGCTTTCCGTTCGCCTTGTTCATGACGAAGACAAATCCGCTCTTATTCAGATGGACGATATCTTCGCGTTTGCCGTCGTCGATCACGACGGCTTCATAAGTCGAGTCATAATCGTAGTGATCGCCAGGAATCTCCTGACGGTGCCATTTGATGGAACCAGTCTTGGGATCGAGCGCGAGCAACGTCGCGGCATAGAGATTATCGCCATGACGATCGTTATAGAAGAAGTCCGGCGCCGCATTGCCGACACCGATATAGGCCGTGTCAGTCTCCGGGTCATAGGTTCCAACATTCCAGGCCGCCGAACCGCCAACTTTCCACGTATCTCCCGGCCAGCTTTTCGGATCATCCTTGGTGGTACGCAGCGTCCACAGAAGCTTTCCAGTCGTCGCATCCACGCCGAAAATTCGTCCGGCAATCGGCTGGTCACCACCCGTGGTGCCGCCGATAAGGACATTGCCGGCGAGCATTGGCGTCGATGAGAACAGGCAGCCGTAACAGGTCTTGAGATCTGTCAATTGTGTGGACCAGACCTCGTTGCCGGTCTTCTTGTCGACAGCGACGACCCGTCCGTCGAGCGTGCCGACATAGACGTAGTCCTTGCCGAGGGTGATGTTGCGACTCTGAAATGCGTAGAAGCTCTCATTGGCAATCGGATTGAGCTTCGGCTGATAGTGCCAGATCGTCTTGCCATTTGTCGCATCGAGCGCGAAGACATTATTGTTCGGCGCGATGTAATACATGACACCGTTTTCGACCAACGGCGTGGACAACAGGCCGTTGGTAATGTCGCCCGCCTGATGCAGCCAGGCAACCTTAAGGCGCTTGACATTCCCGGCGTTGATCTGGGCGAGCGGGCTATAGCGCCACGCATTCCAGGTCCGGTGATATTGAGACCAATTGTCGGGGTCCGCATTCCCTACTGCGAGTGAATCGGCCCTGAGCGCCGACGCCTCCAGCGACAGGAAGGCGCCTACCAACGCGAACGCGATGGCGTGTTTCGATGAGCGTTTCATCCAAGACATTCCTTTTTTTGTTTTGGGCTTTCGCCTGATCTCTGATTTTCAGAACAGATAGACGAACTTGAGATAACCGGCGTTGGTCTCGTAAGTGTTCTGGCCGGCGACGCTATGCGAATAGCGCAGTGTGAGACTGATATCCTTTCGCATGTTCAACATGACGCCGCCGCCAACCGCGAGGTCGTGATTGTTGGAATAGGCGACCGGGGTGTGAGCTACGAGATCGTAGCTGCCGGATGTCGCGCCATAGTCGACGGCGGCAAATGGCTCGACAGGCCCCGGAATCTTGATGCCGATACGGATGTTGGAGAAGAAGGTCGTGCCTTCACGTATAGGGTCGAGTCCCGGACCACGCCGGTCGGTGCGGAAAACCGCGCCCGTATTGCCGGTCATGTCCCACCACTTGGCCTGATAGTCGTAGAACAGGCTCGAATTGTTCGAGAAGTAATTGTTGGTGACCTGCTCGGTGCCGATCGGCGCGGTGAAAAAGGATTGGAAGCCGAGCGTCGAATCGGGCGTCGGCTTGATCCACACGGCCGGGCCAGTCAGCGTATCGCCAATGCCATCGGCCGCAGGCGCGCCCTGGGTCGCGATACGGATCTCCGGCACGATGACTTCGTAGGCGAAGCCGACACCCGGGATTTGCGAGAAAGTCCAGAAGTGGACGTACTTGCTTAGACCGACCAGCAAGTCCTGTTTCGGTCCGGAGACCACGTTGCCGTTCGAATTGAACTCTTGCGAAGAGGATTGAAACTCCCCGTATTGAACAAAGACGTTGAACGGCTGGAAATTGACCGGCAGGTCATATTCGTGCGGTCCGATCACCGCGAAGGTAATGTCTTCCGCTTTCGCCACGCCGTGCGACGCGAGGAGCCCGGCCATTACCGCGGCAAATACACTGGCTCTTCCGATGCGGCGGCTGGCGCTGTTTGAGGTCGGCGAATTGCCCGGCCACGACGCAGCCTTCGCCTTTACGGCTCGAATCTTCAGCATTTTGTTTTCCCCCGAAATAGACAAATCTTTTTCGTCGGCGCGCTCCAGTCCACCGTCCCCGTTCCCCTCGAGGGCGCGGCGGCCTGTGAAAATCCCGCAAGGGAAATCGCGCTGACCACTTTGCAACCGGCAAAAAGCTACAAGTGTCCAGTGTATTGTCAATCGACTTATAGTCCAAATGCCTGGCATACTAAGTGTATCAGTGATGATAAACGAGTATACACTGGTCTCGGTTCTGACACATGTTCTCACATTTGAGACGCGACGTCTCACATTTGAGACGGTTTTATTCTTAGCTATTGTACTTTTTCGCTAGTCTACAAGTATTGCGTCGTTTTTATCACATGCATATACTTATTGAAATTTCGCGCCGCAGCAACGCGGTCCAAACAGGGGGAAATGCCATGCAGCTCAGCCGCGGCGATCTTTTGTCCGCGTATCGCACCATGCGAACGATCCGGGCCTTCGAGGAGCGCCTGCATCTCGAATTCGCGTCCGGGGAAATCCCTGGCTTCGTTCATCTTTACGCTGGCGAGGAAGCCTCCGCCGTCGGCATCTGCATGCACCTGACCGAAGTCGATAAGCTCGCGAGCACGCATCGCGGCCACGGCCATTGCATCGCGAAGGGCGTCGATGTGCTCCCGATGATGAGCGAGATTTACGGCCGCAAGGATGGTGTCTGTGGCGGCAAGGGCGGTTCGATGCACATCGCCGAAATCTCCAAAGGCATGCTCGGTGCCAACGGCATCGTCGGTGGCGGGCCGCCGCTCATCTGCGGCGCAGCGCTCACCGCGAAGATTCTGGGCAACCGCGGCGTTGCTGTCGCCTTCTATGGCGACGGCGGCTCAAACCAAGGCACGACGCTCGAAAGCCTCAATCTCGCGAAAATCTGGAATCTGCCGATTCTTTTTGTCTGCGAGGACAACGGCTACGCGGAAGCGACGGCGGCGAGCTATGCGGTCGGCGGCTCTCAGGTCAAGCGGGCTGAAGGCTTTGGTATCCCTGGCGTCGTCGTCGACGGCAATGACTTCTTTGCCATCTATGACGCGGCACGTGAGGCAATCGAGCACGCGCGCAATGGCGGCGGCCCGAGCCTCCTGCATCTCAAATTGGGCCGCTACTATGGGCACTTCGAAGGCGATGCGACGACCTACCGGGCGCCTGGCGAAGTCGACCGTCTGCGTGCGGAACACGACTGCCTGAAGCGGTTCAGAAATCGCGTGACCGAGGCGTCTCTGCTCGAAGCACACGAACTCGATGCCATCGATGGCGAGGTTGAAAAGCTGATCGACGATGCCGTGGTGCATGCGAAGGCGGCGCCGCTGCCGACCGAAGCCGATCTGCTCGCCGATGTTTATGTTTCGTATTGAGGGTTCAAGATCATGAGCAAGAAAAGTTATCGCCAGGCCATCAACGAGGCGATCGCCTCGGAAATGCGGCGCGACCCCCGTGTCATCCTTATGGGCGAGGACGTCGCTGGCGGCGCGGGCACGCCCGGTGATCAGGACGCTTGGGGCGGTGTGCTCGGCGTGACCAAGGGTCTCGTCACGGAATTCGGCCGCGAGCGCGTACTCGACACGCCGCTCAGCGAGAGCGCCTATGTCGGCGCCGCCGCCGGCGCCGCCGCGACCGGCCTGCGGCCGATCGCCGAGCTGATGTTCGTCGATTTCATGGGGGTCTGCTTCGACCAGATTTTCAATCAGGCGGCGAAATTCCGCTACATGTTCGGCGGCAAGGCCGAGACACCGCTCGTCATCCGCACGATGTATGGCGCCGGCTTCCGCGCCGCGAGCCAGCACAGCCAATGCCTCTATCCCATCTTCACCCACATACCCGGGCTGAAGGTCGTGCTGCCCTCCTCCGCCTATGACGCAAAGGGGCTCCTGATCCAAGCGATCCGCGACAACGATCCGGTGATCTTCTTCGAGAACAAGGTGCAATACGACGATATCGAGGACGTGCCGGACGAGCCGTATACGATCCCTTTCGGAGAAGCCAATCTGACCCGTGAAGGCGATGACGTAACCATCGTTGCTTTCGGCCGGATGGTGAAGATCGCGAACGAGGCGGCCGACCGGCTCGAGAAACAGGGCATTTCCTGTACCGTGGTCGATCCGCGCACGACGTCGCCGCTGGACACCGACACGATTCTGGAATGCGTGGAGCAAACCGGGCGCCTGGTCATCGTCGACGAAGCCAGCCCGCGCTGCAATATGGCGACCGACATCTCCGCGCTGGTCGCGCAAGAGGCTTTCGGCGCTCTCAAGGCGCCAATCAAGATGGTGAGCCCGCCGCACACGCCGGTGCCGTTCGCGCCGAACCTTGAGGACATATACATCCCCAACGCTGACCGCATCGAAAAGGCGGTGAAGGCCGCGATGAACTATCGCGTCCGGGAGACCGTGTGATGAGTGGAATTACGGCTATCACAATGCCGAAGTTCGGGCTCTCGATGACCGAGGGCAAGATCGTCGGCTGGTCGAAGCGTGAAGGCGATGAGGTCAATGTCGGCGACGATCTCGTCGATATTGAAACAACAAAGATCACCAACGCCTTTGAAAGCCCGGTGAAGGGCGTTCTGCGGCGGCATATCGCCAAGCGGGATGAAGACCTTCCGGTCGGCGCGCTTATCGCCGTGGTCGCGGACGCCAAAACGGCGGACGCCGAGATCGATGAATTCGTCGCGCGCTTTCAGGCGGAATTCAGCGTCGATCAGGATAATTCGGGCGCCCCGGCAGCGCCCGAACCAAAGACTATCGAGACGAACGGGCAGCGCATCCGCTATCTTGACCTCGGCTCGGGGGAGGGAGCGCCGGTCGTTTTCATTCACGGCTTCGGCGGCGATCTCAACAATTGGCTGTTCACACAGCCGGCAATCGCCGCGCATCACCGCACGCTCGCCATTGACCTTCCTGGCCATGGCGGCTCCAGCAAAGACGCCCCGGCGACGATCGCCGAACTCGCGGCCGCGGTCAGCAACACGCTGGCGGAACTTTCCGTCGCCCGCGCCCATCTCGTGGGGCATTCGCTGGGCGCGGCAATCGCTCTGCAAATGGGCCTGACCAATCCGGCACAGGTCGCCTCGTTGACGCTGATCGCGCCCGCAGGGCTCAGCGAGACGATCGACGGTGATTTCATTGCCGGGATGGTGGAGGCGGATCGGCGCAAAACGCTCGAGCCCGTGCTGCAGAAGCTGTTCGTCAACAAAAGCCTGGTGAGCCGCGACATGATCGAAGAGTTCATCAAGTTCAAACGCCTCGACGGTGCCAAAGCCGCGCTGTCAGCTATTGCTGCGGCCAATTTCCGCGATGCAAAACAATCGGTCATATTCCTGCCTCGGCTGGGGGAATTGCCGATGCCAGTTCAGATTATTGCAGGTGCGAAGGACGAGATTTTGGCCCCGCCCGATGTTGCATATCTGCCGACCAAAATCGCCTTTCACTCGCTTGAGGCGAGCGGACATATGCCACACATGGAGCGTGCGGCGGAGGTCAATGCGCTTATCGAGGATTTTGTCGATCGCTCAGCGTAGCTCGGACTGCGCGTGCGAAGAAAGAGGCTGCTGCAAATATTCTGGAAGTCCCCCCGCAGGAGCCTCTTTCCAACTTGACGACGCCCTGCGTCGTCCTTTCTTTTAGGGTCTAGCAATGTCCACGGCGACCGCCCTGGATTGGAGTATATGAGAAGTGGCTTGATGTCCTTGGCCCGTGACGGGAACAGGTTGATGAATTCGCCTTCAATCAAAAGGCACCATGCAAGCCAGGTTCTGGCGCTCGCCACGCGCGGACACCGGGCCAAGGACATCGCTACTTCCTGGCAACGCTGCCTCGAAGTGTATCGGCTCGACCCTGAGCGGAAAGAGCCGATCCATATTCTGACGAGCCTCGAGCTGCGCGAAGCGCGCGATCCTCTCGATTATCTTCTGTCGATCGCCGAGCAGCCCCTGATGGAGCTCAGCCGCCAGGTGGCGGCCGCCGGCTACATCGTCATGCTAACGGATGCGACAGGTGTCGTGCTGAACACCAAGGCCGCCGGGGATACCACGCCATTTGGCAGGTGGGGTCTGGCCACCGGCGCGATCTGGAGCGAGCAGAACGAGGGCACCAACGGCGTCGGCGTCTGCCTCGCCGAAAGGCGTCCAATTACGGTCCATCGCGAAGAGCATTTTCGCTCCAGCTATGTCGGCCTGACCTGCTCGGTCACACCCATTTTCGATCCGGTCGGGCGGCTCATCGGCGGCCTCGACATTTCCTCGGGCGATTCGCGTATTGACGAGCTCGTCATCGCCTTCGCCCAAGCGGCTACGAATCAAACGGCCGCACGGCTCGAGAGCGAGCTTTTTCGTCACACCTACAAGAATTGCTGGATCGCTTCGATCGCGGAGTCACCCGAGGGGTGTGCGCTTATCGCATTCAACAAGGACCGTCAGCTCGTCGGC
This sequence comes from Methylovirgula ligni, assembly GCF_004135935.1. Classification (NCBI taxonomy): domain Bacteria; kingdom Pseudomonadati; phylum Pseudomonadota; class Alphaproteobacteria; order Hyphomicrobiales; family Beijerinckiaceae; genus Methylovirgula; species Methylovirgula ligni. The sequence continues at coordinate 895,835 of NZ_CP025086.1, forward strand.
GCCAACAGGTTGGCGCGCACGCTGCTGGGCCTCGACGACGATAGGATCCAGCGCGGCATCGAAATCGTCGAGGCGGGCTTTCGCGACTTCCCCCTGAACGCGCAGCAGCAACTCGTCGAGGTCGATGGATCATCTGCCCTGGTCATCGACCGGTCCGCGCAAATCGAGTTTCCGCGTTCGCGCCCGCGCCCCGGCGCGCTGGAACCCGCGCCGAGCGATCTCGTGGCGCTTGCAGGCGGCGGCGCGCAGACCAGCGACTCTATCCGTCGCGTCGTCTCCAGCGTTCGCCAGGGTATCCCGGCGCTCATATTCGGGGAAACAGGCACAGGAAAAGAACGGTTCGCTCGGGCGCTCCATGCTTACCTCGCCGCGCCGGGCGAGCCTTTCATCCGCTTCGACTGCGAGGCCTTTGCCGGCACGATGCGGAACTGCGAAAATGATAAGTGCGACGACTTTGAAGAGAGAGTGCGTGCCGCGGAAAGCGGCACACTCTTTCTCGATTGCCTCGGGGCCCTACCCTCATCTGCGCAAACGCGGCTTCTCGATTTCTTACTCGAAGAGCGCCCTTTGCAAGTGGACAAATGCAAAGGGCGTCCCGCTCGAATCATCAGCGCCAGCCGCGCTGACATCGAGGACAAGGTGCGGAACGGATCTTTCCGATCCGATCTCTATTATATTCTCAGAGGCGCAACGTTGGAGCTGCCGCCGTTGCGCAGCCGGCACGAAAAGCCTGCGTTGATCAAGCGGCTTTTGCAGGAAGTCGATCCCCAGCTTCACCTCAGCGACGATGCCCTGCAACTGCTGATGAACTACACATGGCCGGGCAACATTCGCGAGCTTGGCCTCGTTCTCCACGTCGCCGCAGCGTCATGCAGCAATCAGATCATCACGGCACGTGATATTGATGTCGTCGCCGTCAAGCATGAAAATGCCGATGCCCCGGGCGAGGGCCAGCCGGGTTCGACAATTGCCGCCGCGGAGCGGTCCGTCGTCCTCAAGCAGCTCGAGAACAACAACTTCGATATTGCCAAGACAGCGGCGGCGCTTGGCATGAGCCGGGCAACGTTGTACCGACGCATGAAGCGCTACAACGTTACCAAGGTGATCGTCGCGCGTCCTTCGATTGAAAAATTCTGATGCTGGCAGGCGATGCACTTGCGCCTGGTATTTCGAAGCTTCCGCGGACGTCACGCAGGTGAGCCACCTGGCGGAGCTGACAGCCAAGGCGTGGCGTTGAAGGCGCCTACTTAAGGCCCAAGCTTGCGATGTGGGCGTCTGCCAGTTTTACGCCGAACGCGAATATCGTGTCATCAACGCCGGCCATGAAGTTGTCTACACTCGGGAATCCATACACGCGCTTTCTCGTCGCCCGAACGGCAGAGTCCTTCTCCCGACACGTCTTGATCGCGGCCTTCGCAATATGTTCGGGCCTCACGCCCACGACCGGCGAGGCGGCGATAACGCGCCGAAGGCAGACTTCAACTGCCTGGAGGTAGTTGTGCCTGGCCACGAGAAGCCGAGGGATAAAGTTTTCCTGGGCGGCTTGAGCGGGCGCGGCTAGCGCGACGGCCAAGATTATCGAAGCGAGGGCGATTTTCGGCATCGCCGCCAATACCCGCAGAGATCCCCAAAGGCAAGGACGGGGCGCTGGCGTCAGATTGCAGGCCAAGAACCGCCGCACGAGCCTAAAGAAATGACGCAGCCCAACCCGGAAGATGAGGAGCGACTTCGCCCGACAATCAATAGGCGACCTGTCCTTCGCGGTTCGGAGTGCCGAGGACGTGGGTTTTCGGCGGCAACATCACTTGATCGAAGGTCTGCGTGAACATCGCGGCCGCGAAGAAGGCGACCGCGCGAAGGGTTTCGTTGCCAGTGTTCTCAAGATCGTGGCGCAGAGGCGTCGGCAACACAAACACGCTGCCAGGTGCAACCGGGTGCGTCGTGCCGTCTTCCAAATATAACAAGCCGGTTCCCGAAATGATGTATTGGGTCTCTTCGGTGGCATCCGTATGCCAGCCGAGGCGTCCACCGGGCTCAATCTCGTATACTATGGTCGACGACGCCGTTGATCCGTTTCCGCCGCAAAGAGCGAACGCTCCCTGCCAACGAACAGCCGCGTCGCTTTCACCCCAAACCTTGGTGCGGGGCAGATTGTTGGAGTCGATAACTTTACTCATCCAACTTGTCCAAAAAACGCTTAAAACTTTCATTAGATAGTATAGCGTATGACGCGAGCAGCAACAATAGTTTGTTGGCGACAAGATAATCTAGCGGGAAGCTGGACAAAACGACTGGCCGCGACATCAAAAGCAATTCGCCGCGCGCGCGTCAGCGGCGGCCGTGACTGCCACCGTTCGGCGTATCCGCGCCAATCGTGAATTTTACGGCGCGGTGTGAACGCTGCTCATAGGACGATCAGCCAATGTCGCATTGGTTGATGGCAACCCGGTGCTTGCCGGGACCGCCGCAGATTCCTGAAATCGGGAACTATCTTCGTGCGGTGACGTTGAGAAAGCGCTTCTGCTAAAACCAAAGCAAGAATGGGCGGCACACCTCGGATGGACAGGGTGCCGCCCTATCCTTGTCAGGCTGCGGCTTTACGATTGACGGATTGAGCCGCGATCTTCGACAGCAGTTCGTCGGTCTTTTTCTCCTCCGCCAGGGTCGCATCCAACAATGGGACGATGGTCTTGAGACCAAGTTCATTGGCCCATGTCTTCAATGTGCCGTAGCGGCTGATCTCGTAATGCTCAACGGCCTGTGCGGCCGAGAGCAGGCCCGGATCGAGAGCCGAGGACTCGGCGAAATCTTCCATAATCTCCTTGCCCTCTTCGATGATTCCATTGATCGCTTCACAGGTCTTGCCGCGCGCCGGCTTGCCGATCAGCTCGAATACCTGGTCGAGGCGCTCGATATGGCCTTCCGTCTGGTCGCGATGCGTCTCAAAAGCCTGGCGAAGCTCGTGCGATTGGGCGCTTTTTGCCATCTTTGGAAGAGCGCGAAGAATCTGCTTCTCGGCGTAGTAGATATCCTTCAACGTCTCATAAAACAGGACGTTGAGGTCCTTGGGTTGCTTCGTCATCCTGATGCCTCCGTTTGTCGCCTCCGTGCGAACAGCCGCTCCGGCGGATTCACGCCACGAGGCCCCCTTAACAAGCGCGCACGTCGTCCGTTCCCTGCTATCATCTATTCCATTGGAAAGTTCGCCGGACAGCGATGGCGTCGTGACTCAGCGCGCTCGCCGCCGATCTCCAGCTTCGTCCGTCAAATCTGCCCTTGACGCCGGCGGCTAGCCCTCTTGTTCGCAGCGTGTTCTAAGCTTTATTTACGCGCGAGAACGGGAGGTCACGGTGAGGTTTTTCAAGCTTCTCTTACGGCGTTTCCTGGTCTTGGCGCTTGGCGCCGCCGTCGTTTGGCTCATCGCCTTCGTGATATTCACGCGCGCCGACCAGCACCTTCCCGTGGCGCTCGCCGTCGCCTTCACCTACGGCCTTGCGGCCTATGTGATCCTGCCGCGCGCCATCCGAATGGGAGCATGGATTCTTCAGCAAGGCCATGTGCCGAGCTATACGATCACCGGCGACGGATTGCCGGGCGATCCCGTCAACGTCGCCCTGATCGGCACGCTGCATCAGCTTCAGAGCGCTTTCGCAACGGCAGGCTGGTCGCAGGCCGATACACTCAATCTTGTCAGTTCCTGGCGAATGGTCCGCGCCTTCGTCCTGAACGAGCCCTATCCGAAGGCTCCCTTCAGCACGCTCTACCTGTTTGGCCGAGGTCAGGATGTCGGCTTCCAGCAGCCGATTGGCGACAGCCCGCGCAAGCGGCACCACATTCGCTTTTGGGGATTATCCCTCAAATATGCCGAGGAGACCCTGGACACGCCGTCTTTCTGGATCAAGACACCGCGCCCGCTCGAGGACAGACCAGTGCTCTGGGTCGGCGCCGGAACGAAGGACACCGGATTTTCGCTGACCCGCCTCAGCTTCCAGATTACTCACGCGACGGATGCCGACACCAACGAGGAGCGCGACTTCATCATCGCCGCGCTTCAGCAGTGCGGCGTCGTCGCGAATGTCGCGTCGTATAATCCGACCGAGCACCTGTCCATCGGACGCGTCAACCGCTACGTGACCGATGGATTCGTCGCTGTGGCTGAACTCACGCCACCGGCGCCCCGGACCTAGATTCCGCTATGGACCGCCTGGCGGAAATAATCGCGCCGCGCCGAGCAAAGCTTGAACAGGCACTGTCCTATCTCTTGGTACGTGTAATCTTTCGGGTCCGCAAATTCATCGGTTGAAGCTTGCCGACCACTGCGAAAAGCTTTGGCGAGCTCGACGACATGATCGTAAGTCGCCTTCGGAGCGCTGTCTCGAAAGTTCATGACAAAGTCGGAGATTGTTTCGATCGTATAGGCGTCTCTATCGATGGTGACGACCGGAGCGGGGGCACCATAAGACCAATTATCGAAAGCGCTGAGCGCATGATCGAAAGCGACCTTCAATTCCTGGGGGATTGGATATGCTGAAGGCATCCTCAAATTCCTTTTTCTTGAAAACACCGCACCACAACAATGAGCCCGCCGCATAAGCGGCAGGTCAGCCGAATCTCCTTTGCTTGAACGCAATACCTGCCGGGAGGTTTGGCGCGTCCCGGAGCCCAGGCCACAAATACGCAACGCGACCCTCGCGATTAGGGATGGCGTAGAGCCCAGTATGCACAGTCGCTCGCCGGATGTTCAATCAAATCTTGCCTCTCGATTTCCCGGCTATATTTAGCGGCGAAACAGGCAGGCCGATACTGCCGCTTGCGGGTGCAAAAAGATCGAATGGATAACGTAAGGATATGCGACGCGCGTACCGGGCCGCGCGACCTGCGTTCAGTCTTCATTGGTTTGATGATTGAAATCATCGAGCACCGATTGTCCCAAAAACTCGGGCGCAACGGCGTAGGGCACGAACGTATCAAGACGCCCGCGATTTTAACCAAGATCGACGCTTGGCCACCGCTATCTCATCGCTCACGGGGCGTGACACCAATTGCAAAGCAGTTCACAAAATGCCGGCGCGAGACAATTTCCGTTTGGCTTAAGCCATTGATGCTTCGGCGCTGACTGCAATGCCAGGATGAATGTGCACTTAAGCGGCTCAATCATTCTTGAGCGCGTATTTAAAGATAATGCAGCAAGTAAATAGAAGGTCACCGCATTTTCTACTATTGGCCCCAGCGGATTAGGAAAGATGCAGAGAAATTTCCTTTATAAAAGTCACGCTCTCGGAGCAGCCTGAATCATTTCGTTTCATAGGTGCGTTAAATATGACAAAGCTCGCTTTATCCTTCTTCAAGGACGAGTCCGGCGCCACGGCCATCGAATATGGCCTGATCGCCGGTCTGATCGCCGTCGTGATCATCGGTGCGCTGGGGCTCCTCGGCACAAACGTGTCGGCCAAGTTCAACGCGATCGCCAGCAATTTGACCTGATGACGACGCCGGCAGATTCGAGAGCGATCCTGCCGCGCGGCGGATCGTCTGTCGGACTTGCTGGCGAGCTTGGTGGCATCAGCAAGAAAACGACCCCGCCGGCTTCTTCCCAATCTTCTTGAAGTCGGCGGGAGATTCACCGCGCGATCGATCAGTTTGCGCCACGCCATAGTGCGAACGTGCAAGATCGAGAAAGGCCGTCATCGCGCTTGAAAGATAGGCGTCGCGACGGCGCACGAGCAGCGTCTCGACCAGCGCGCGTTTTGGCGGCAGCTCATGCACGCCGACCCTGCCCTCCCGCGAAGCTGCCGCGACCACGCCCTTCGGCAACAGCGTCACGCCGACACCGGCTGCAACACAACTGATGATCGTGTCGAGCGAGCCGAATTCCATCGGCTTGGCGACGGCTATTCCCAAATCCGCCAGAACAGCTTCGAGCCGCTGGCGATAAGAGCAGCCGAGCTGGAAAACGATCGTCCGCAGATCAGCGATCTTCGTCAAATCGCCGAGCGTAGCGACATTGCGCGCCGTCACCAGGACAAGCTCCTCGTGAAAGATCACCTCCTGATGCAGATCGGGATGGCTGACGGGGCCGGCAACGAAGGCGCCTTCGACCCGGCCTTCGATGACGTCCTCCAGGAGACGCGACGTCGTTCCGGTCGTCAGCACGAGACGGACCTTGGGATAGGTATTGGCGAATTGGCCGAGTACGGGCGACAAGCGCAGCGCGGCCGTCGTCTCCATGCTGCCGAGACGCAGCGCGCCGTTTGGCACGCCTTCGTCTTTCGCCGCGGCTTCGGCATCGGCGAAGAGCTTGGCGATACGTCCGACGAAGGGCAACAGCCGCTGGCCGGCCGGTGTTATCGTGACGCCGCGCGCATGGCGCTGAAAGAGCGCGATGCCCAGCTCTTCCTCCAGACCACGGACGCGCGCCGTCACATTGGATTGCACGGTATGAAGCTCGGCGGCCGCGCGGTTCATGCTGCCGAGGCGCGACACGGCTTCGAACACTTTCAGGTCGGCAAAATCCATCGCTCGTCCGCGCCTCATCTTATCTCAAAATGAGATAGCAGTTATCATAACTATTCATTTCTAATGATAAGCCTAGGCGCCTACGGTCGCCCGCGTCAACCCGGGATTCAGAGGGCCTGATGCACGCAGAAGAGGACCGCCGCGAAAACAGCCGCACGCGCGGCGCGCTGCCCTGGCGGGCAACGCTCTCGGCCTTTTGCGCCAGCCTCGTTGGCATCGGGTTGGCGCGGTTCGCCTATACGCCGCTGCTGCCGGCGATTATCAGTGCGCATTGGTTCGCAGCCTCGGCGGGGGCCTATCTCGGCGCCGCCAATCTCGCCGGATATCTCGCGGGTGCCCTGCTCGGTCGGTCGCTCGCCGCGCGCTTCGCCGCCCCGCTCATCCTGCGGCTGATGATGACGCTGGCGACGGCGGCCTTCTTGGCCTGCGCGCATCCGGTTTCGTTTCTCTGGTTTTTCGTCTGGCGGTTCATCGCGGGACTCAGCGGCGGGGCGCTGATGGTGCTCGCCGCACCGACCGTCCTGCCGCTCGTGCCTGCGGCGCGGCGCGGCTTCGCCGGCGGCCTGATCTTCATGGGGGTCGGGGCCGGCATCGCCGCATCGGGTACGCTCGTCCCGATATTGCTGCGGCAGGGGCTGACGGAGGCGTGGATCGGGCTTGGCATTCTGTCTTGCCTGCTGACGCTCGCCGCATGGAACGGCTGGCCCGAACATACGCCGACGCCAGCGGCGCAGGCGCATCCCAGGCCAACCGCGACGCTGCGCGCGCTTTATCTCGAATATGCGCTCAACGCCGTCGGGCTCGTGCCGCACATGATCTTTCTCGTCGATTTCATCGCGCGCGGGCTCGGTCAGGGTTTGCAGATCGGCGCGGACTATTGGGTGCTGTTCGGGCTCGGCGCCATGGCCGGGCCGCTGCTCAGCGGGCATCTCGGCGACCGCATCGGCTTCGGGCCTGCCTTGCGCCTCGCCTATCTGCTCGAGGCTGGCGCCGTCGTGCTGCCGGCACTGCATCTCGGAGCGTGGTCGCTGATATTATCGAGCCTCGTCGTCGGCGCCTTCACGCCCGGCATCGTGCCTTTGGTTCTCGGCCGCGTGCGTGAATTGCTGCCGCATCATCCCGAGGCGCAGAAGGCGGCCTGGAGCGCCGCGACCGCGAGCTTCGCGATCTTGCAGGTCGGGGCGGCCTATGGAATGTCTTTCATCTTCGCGCAGAGTAGCGGCGATTACCGCGTGCTCTTCGTCATCGGTGCGGGGGCCATGCTGCTTGCGCTCGCTCTCGATCTTGTCGCGGCGATTGTTGCGAGCGGCCCGCGGCACCGGATGAAGAAAAGCCGTGAGGAATGCGAGAGCACGCCATGACGCCGTCCCGCCCAAGAGATCTCCTTGAATTGCTGAAGATCGATTGGCCGATCATTCAGGCCCCCATGGCGGGAACGTCGACGCCAGCGATGGCGGCGGCGGTGTCCAATGCGGGAGGATTGGGCTCCATCGGCGTCGGTTCCCTGACGGCGGCTGCGGCTGAGGACATGATCGCCGCAGTGCGCGCCCGCTCGAACCGGGCGCTGAACGTCAATCTGTTTTGTCACCGCCCGGCGAAAAGCAATCCCGCGCACGAGCAAGCGTGGCTGGAACGTCTGCGACCCGAATTCAGCAAGTTCGGCGCGGTGCCTCCGCCGGCCATCGCGGAACCTTATGCGAGCTTTCTCGAAAACGAGGACATGCTCCGCACCTTGCTCGCGGCCAAACCGAGCGTCGTCAGCTTTCACTTCGGCCTGCCGCGCAGCGAATGGATCAAGGCGCTGCGCGAGGCGGGCATCGTCCTCCTCGCCACCGCCACAAATCTTCATGAAGCGCGCCTGATCGCGGCGGCGGGCATTCATGCGGTGGTGGCGCAAGGCTTCGAAGCCGGTGGTCATCGCGGAATTTTCGATCAGGACGGAGAGGATGCGCAGCTCAGCGCGATGGCGCTGACGCAGATGCTGGTGCGCGAACTCGATATTCCGGTCATCGCGGCAGGAGGCATCATGGATGGTCATGGGATCGCCGCCGCGCTCCGGCTCGGCGCGAGCGCCGCGCAGCTCGGCACGGCATTCGTGCCGGCCGATGAATCCGCCGCCGACGCCGGGCATCGCGCCGCCCTGTTCAGCGAGGCCGCTCATCATACAATTATGACTCGCGTCATTTCCGGCCGACCCGCGCGCTGTCTTGCGAATCGCTTTACGGCCTTTGGCGCGTCCGTGACGCCCAATGAGGTTCCCGACTATCCGATCGCTTATGATGCGGGCAAAGCACTGAATGCAGCGGCCAAAGCCAAAGGAGACTTCGGCTACGGCGCCCAATGGGCGGGCCAGGGCGCGCCTTTGGCGCGTGCGCTCCCGGTCGAAAAACTGATGAATACGCTGATCGCCGAATTGCAGGGCGCCTAGAGCATCGAACGAAGACGCGTGACGCGTGACCGGCTTCCTGAACAAACACGCCCGACAACAGTGAGGCTAGCGGCTCAGGGCCTGCGCTTGAGCACGCCGAGCGGCAACGAGTCCAAAGTCAGAACCCGATCGTCGCGGAAATAGAAGCAGCCGGCGGCCAGCAGGGCGTAAAGAAGGACGACCGTCCACCCCAGTCCGTTCATGATGCCGGATGCCGTACCCCAAAGCGAGACCACGAGGCCGATCTGATTCGCAATGCCCGCGCCGCCGAGGATGGCCTTGCGCGCCTCGGCGTCCTTCACATCCTTCGCGAACCAGAAGATGAGGCCGATGCCGAGCAAGGCCACGCCGAAATAGCGGAAGGCCAGAATCGCGGCGAGGTCCGCGGTGACCCCGTAAAGATGGCTGACGGCGCGCGGTATGATGAGGAACCCGAGCGCAAAAACAATCGCGACAATGGCCTGGACTATGAAAAACGTCCGCGCGTTCATATCGTCCTCCCTTGAAGAACCACACGCGACAAGACTAGTGCCACATCCCGTGCGGCCAAAAAATTGCTTGGTTATGATTGGCGATCATAGCGCCATGCAAACGTCCCCGCCATGCCCCGGAATGGGCTCACCACGAGAAGAGAGTATGGTTACGGATAGAGCCTTGCGCTAGCCAAGCCACAGGTTGCAAAAATGCTGCGCCGCGACGCGCACATTGACCTCAGCAAATTTGACAGGCAAAACACCAACTTCGTGTTAGGCTTGCGTTTCGATCCAGTCGAGCCGGGGAGGGCCACTTGCGCTCACGTGTCATTCACCTCATCAACCCCAAGACAGATTCGCTGACGACGCGGCCGATCTATTTCAACCGCGCGCTCTATTCACCGCTCGCCGGTTTGCTGGCCGTGGCCGCGTGCATCCCGCGCGATCAATATGAGGTGATCCTGACCGACGAGAATATCGAAACCATCGATTTCGATATCGAAGCCGACATGGTCGGCATCTCGGCGATGACAAGTTATGTGAACCGCGGCTACGAGATCGCCGACAAGTTCCGCGCCAAGGGCGTGCCGGTCGTCATGGGCGGCGTGCATCCGAGCTTCATGCCCAAAGAGGCGTTGCAGCATTGCGACGCGGTCGTGATCGGCGAAGTCGAACTCATCATGGCCAAGCTGCTCGACGATCTGAAGAACGGCGAGATGCGCGGCACCTATCGCGCCGCCGGGCTGCATCCGATGGTCGGCATGGCGATGCCGCGTTACGACCTCTTGAAAAAGAACCGCTACGTCAACCGCACCTTCGTGCAGACCTCGCGCGGCTGTCATCAGGGCTGCACGTTCTGCGCCGAGCCGCTGATGAACGGCCTCAAGTTCCGCTATCGGCCGGTCGACGAAGTGATCCGCGAGATGGAGGAATGCGGCGAACGCACGATCTCCATCAACGATGCTGACTTCTTTGGCACGCCGGAGCGGCCGAAGGAAGTGATGCGCGCGCTGAAGGGCCGTGGCATCAAATGGCAGGCGGGCGTCACCTCGAAGCTGGCGCAGGACGATGAGATGCTCGAACTCGCGGCTGAAAGCGGCTGCACACTGCTCAGCATCGGTTTCGAATCGATCACCCGCTCGACCCTGACCAGCGTGCATAAGCACGTCAACCGGCCCGACCAATTCGCCGCGCTGGTCGAAAAGGTCCATTCCTATGGCATCATGGTGTTCGGCCTGTTCATGTTCGGCTTCGACGGCGACGGCCTCGATGTCTTCGACGAGACAGTGAAGTTCAACATCGATGCCAATTACGACGCCTGCGCCTTTTCGGTGCTGACGCCCTATCCTGGCACGCTCACCTGGTACGAGTTGCGCAAGGCGAACCGCATCGTCTCCTACGACTGGACGATGTACGACCAGGGCCATGTCACCTATCTGCCGACGCAGATGGAGCCGGACGAATTGCGCGTCGGCCATGCGCGGGCCTACGAGAACTTCTACGCCCTGCCGTCGATGGCCAAACGCTTCCCCTGGACGGGCAACCGCAACCGCGCGCAATGGGCGATCTACAACGCCTTCATGCGCAAGGCGGCGAAGACCGACCATATCGATACGATCGCGCCGCCGACCGCGGACCCGAGCGTCGCGCCGATGCCGCCGCTGTTGCCGATCAAGAAGGAATGGCGCGCCGCTGTGCTCGAAGCCGCCGGGGCGCCCGACCCTGAGACGTCGCATCTCGAGCCGGCGCCGATCGCCTGCGAGAGCGACAGCCAGGGCGCCGTGGCCGCGGAATGAAAGCGCGAACGGGGTGCGCGGTGTGCGCTGCACCCCCTTTCTCAGTGCAGCTTGACCTCCGGCTCGGCGCGGCGGGACAAGCCGCGCGCCAGGATCGCCAGGAAAATCCAGCGCCCGCCATGCAGCGCATATTCGTGCATCTTGTAGAGCGAACGGTACATCAGCCGCGCGAAAAGACCTTCCACGCGGAAATTGCGGCCGATGATGAAGCCCATCAGATTGCCGACCGTGCTGTATCGGCCGAGCGACACGAGCGAGCCGAAATCGCGATAATGATAAGGCTCCAGCGGTTCGCCCTTCATGTATCTCGGGATCTGTTTGAGCAGATGGCTCGCCTCCTGGTGAGCCGCCTGAGCGCGGGGCGGCACGGTCGCGCCGGTGTCGTCGAGCGGACAGGCGGCGCAATCGCCCATCGCGAAGATGCTCGGGTCGCGCGTCGTCTGCAGCGTCTGCGTCACGACGAGCTGGTTGATCCTGTTGGTCTCGAGACCGCCGATGTCCTTCAGGACATCGGGCGCCTTGACCCCCGCTGCCCAGACGACGAGCTCCGACGGGATGAATTCGCCCGACGCGAGATGGATACCATCGGCCTGAATGGCTGAGACGCGCGCGTTGGTGCGCACCTCGACGCCAAGGCCCTTCAGCGTCTCGGCGGTCGATTGGGAGAGCGCTTCCGGCAGCGCCGGCAGGATGCGCGGACCGGCTTCAAGCAGGATGATGCGAATATCGATGGACGGATCAATCCGGTCCATGCCGAAGGCGATCACTTCGCGCACCGTGCGGTACAGCTCCGCGGCGAGCTCGGTGCCGGTCGCGCCGGCGCCGACGATGGCGACATGGAGCTGGCCCGGCCGGATCGGCTCAGCCTGGGTGTGGGCGCGCAGGCAGGCGTTGATGAGCCGGCGGTTGAACCTTTTGGCCTGTTCCGTCGTCTCCAGCGGCACAGCGAATTCGGCGACGCCGGGTGTGCCGAAATCGTTGGTGATGCTGCCGATGGCGACGACAAGCGTATCATAGGGAATGCTGCGCGCCGGGGTGATGAGGCGGTCTTCCTCATCATAGGTGGGCGCCATCAGGACCAGCTTGCGCTCGCGGTCGATGCCGACCATCTCGCCGAAGCGATAGCGGAAATTGTGCCAATAGGCCTGGGCGAGATAATCGAGCTCGTGCTCGCTCGTATCCATGCTGCCCGCCGCGACGGAATGGAGCAGCGGCTTCCACAAATGCGTCCGCACCCGGTCGATCAGGGTGACGCGCCCGGCCTTGGTGCGGCGGAAGCGGTCGCCAAGCTGCGTTGCAAGCTCCAGCCCGGCAGCGCCGCCGCCGACGATCACAACATTATATTCCGTCTGGTCGCTCGGCCCGAGCGGCGCGACGGGCAGGTCGGCGGCCGGGCGGGTGACGGCGGGTTCACTCATTGCGCAGCTCCGGAAGGGGCGGGTGAATATTCAACTGCTGAAACGCAGGACCGCAATACGAGAGATGGGCATTCCAAGTCTCAGATTCCACTCAAGGCCGCGTCTGTCCAGCGCCGCCCGCGAGGCATATCGCCGCCGCGCACCTTAAATGACATAAATCCGGTCCGGCAATTCGTCGCCGCTCCCCGGCGTCCGCGGAAAATGCGCCGCCAGCACGTCCCCGCACGTGCCAATGGCGCCGATGAAGCCCTCGGCGATCCGGCCCGCGCGCATCTCCGCGACAAGGCCATCGACCGCTGCCTGCCATTCGGCCTGGGGGATGCGCGCGGCAATGCCTTCGTCGGCGATAATGCGCGCATAGTGCTCGGCCAGCGAGACAAAGATCAAAATACCGTTGCGGTCCTTCTTGCGGGCGATGCCGCGGACGACGAACTGCTCGGCAGCGACCCGGTGCGCCGCTGCCCGCCGCGCCCGGCGCGGGATCAGCGCCATATAGACCGGCGGCAGCAGCAGCAGAATCGCCAGCAGCACGAAGACGAAAACTTGCAGGAGCAGAATGCGCTCAACCGCGAAATCGGTGTAGCCGACCAGGAACCACGGCAGCGCCAGCGCGACGATCGCCGCGATGAGGATCGGCAACGCTCCGGGCTGCGATGAGGTTTCCGCCAGGACGCAGACGATCTCGCCCGAGGTCTTGGCTTCGGCGGTGCGAATGGCATCCGAGATGCGGTCGCGGTCTGTCTCCGAGATCATCACCAATCTCCCGAGGCGCCGCCGCCGCCCGACGAACCGCCGCCGCCGGAAAAGCCGCCGCCGCCACCGCCCCATGAGCCGCCGTCGGAAAAGCCGCCGCCGCGCGAGCCGCCGGAGCTCAGCAACATGCTCAGAACGACATTGAAGAAAAACCAGCGGAAGCCGGGCGAGACGCCGAGCAGCACAACGAAGATGAAGAAGCCGGCGATCAGCACCCAGCCGATCGCCTGGGAATTATGATCCTGATCGGCGCGCACCTGCAGACGCGGCTGCCATTCGGACGAATCCGTCGTCAGCACGGTGATGATGTCATCGACGCCGCGCGAAATGCCACCGCCGAAGTCGCCCGCCTTGAAGCGTGGCGTCATCGCGTTGATGATGATGAGCTTCGACAAGGCGTCGGTGAGCGTGCCTTCAAGGCCGTAGCCGACCTCGATGCGGACCTTGTGCTCATTCGGCGCGACGAGCAGCAGAACGCCGTTGTTCTTATCTTTCTCGCCGAGCTTCCAGGTGCGGAAGAGCTCGTTGGCATAGGTCTCGATGTCGCCGCCTTCGAGCGAATTGACCGTCGCCACGACGAGCTGGATGCCGGATTTCTGTTCGAGATCGGCGAGCTTCTGGGTGATCTCCTGCTGCGTCGCCTCGGGGATGATATTCGCCTGATCGACGACGCGGCCAGTAAGCGCCGGAAACGTCAGCGCATAGGCCAACGCCATCGCGCAGAAAAGCGCGGCGACCGCGAGGATCGCGCGCGCGCTGCAGGATGCGAGCAAGGCTCTTGCGCGATCCGGGATCATTCCACCGCCTCCGGCGCCAGCCGGCTCAGAATTTCACGCCTAGAACTTCACTTGCGGCGCCGTCTGGGCGTTATCATTGGCGGCAAATTCCGCCAGCGGCTTGTCATTGCGGAAGATGGTCGAGGCCCAGAGAATGCCGGGGAAGGTGACGAGCGCCGTATTATATTGCCGCACCGCCTCGATATAATCGCGCCGCGAGACGGCGATACGGTTCTCCGTGCCTTCGAGCTGGGATTGCAGCGCCAGGAAGTTCTGGTTCGACTTCAGATCGGGATAATTTTCGCTGACCGCGAGCAGGCGCCCGAGCGCGCCGCCGAGTTGCGCCTGCGCATCCTGAAACGCCTTGAGCTTCGCCGGATCGCTCAGGTCGCTCGCATCGACGTGGATCTGCGTCGCCTTGGCGCGCGCCTCGGTGACCTGCGTCAGGACATCCTTCTCCTGCTTGGCATAGCCCTGAACGGTCGCGACGAGGTTGGGGATGAGATCGGCGCGGCGCTGATAATTGTTCTGCACGTCGGCCCATTTGGCCTTGGCATTCTCCTGCAAGGTCGGAATCTGGTTATAGCCGCAGGCCGAAACCGAGAGGCCGAGCAGGACGACAAGGAAGAAAGCGCGCAGGCGCGGAATGGCGTGTGTCATGAAGGCCTCGTGCTCAAATTTAAACAACCGCAGGCGGGAATAAGGCAGCCTGCCCTTGCGATGTCAATTGACCGCCCGCTGCCATAGCGGGCGAAGGTGACAGTTCACACATCGACGACCGTTCCACAGCCGTTGGTCAGGGTTGACGCGTCGGTTAGCAACTGCTAACTCCCTATTTTGGAGTCAAGACAATGGCTATCAAGGGTGTTCATGCGATCCGCACCGGTGGAGTCGCCGTCAAGCGGCCTTTCCTGACGCGCCAGGGCGGGGCCGTCACGAGCAAGCTGCGCATTCTGGCGAGCCATACCTTCACCCCCGAACTGCCGATCCTCTGCTGGCTGATCGAACATGAGGAGGGGGATTTCCTGATCGATGCCGGCATGTGCGAAGCGGCCGCGCGGCCGGGTTCCCTGGACAAAAGCCTCGGCCCGTTCGACGCCTGGCTGTCGCACCGCATCTGCCGCTTTCATGTCGCGCCGGGAGAAGGACTCGGCCCGCAATTGCGGCAGATACGGCCAAACGGCGCCAAGGGCCTGCGCACCGTCTTCACGCATCTGCACAGCGATCACGTCGATGGCCTTGCGGACCTCAGCGAGCGCACTTTCGCCGTCAACGCCGCCGAATGGCAGCATCCCTATGGCGCGCCGAAGCGTCTGCTGACGGGGGTGCGGCCGCAATGTTTCGACTTGCGGCCCGACCCGGCGCTGCCGTTTGGCGCGAGCTTCCCGCTCAGCCGCGCCGGCGATCTGTTTGCCGTGCCGACTCCGGGGCATACGCCACATCATTGTTCAGTCATTTTGCGGCGTGGCGGCGTCACCTTCTTCTTCGCCGGCGATGTCGTCTACAATCAGGAGCAATTGCTGCGCGGCGAATTGGCCGGCGCACATGCGCAGCCCGAACAGGCCGCCGCGACGATCGATGCCATCCGTGAGTTCGCGCGCCGCGAGCCCTGCGTCTTTCTGCCCGCGCACGATCCACGATCGGAGGCGCGGCTGAACAATTTGGAGCTTCTAGGCCCTTGAGCCATCGCGCGGCGATCTTCGACGCGGACGATCCGCCGTCGAAGGCGGCGACGCTCGATGCCGCCCTCTCTCTGTTCGTCCGCCACGGCATCGATGCGACGAGCGTGCGCGACATCGCCAGCCGCAGCGGCTTCACCAATCCGGCGATCTTTAAACATTTCGACAGCAAGAGCGATATGGCGCTCTGCCTTTTCGAGCGCTGCTATGGCTGGATGACACTGCATCTGCTCGCCGCTGAAGCAGCCTGTCCGGAAGCCGATCCGCGCGCCCGCATCCTCGCGATAGCCGCCTGCGCGCTTCGGCTGATGGACGAGGACATCGAAGCGGTCTTGATGGTGCAGGACAATCTGCGGCGCTTCTGGCCGAGCGCCTCGCCGGCAGTGCGCAGCGTCACTCTGCTCGGGCGCGTGCGAAGCCTGGCCGCGGCGGTACTCGGCACCGATCCGGGCCAAGCCTCGCCGCGTTTTATCGCCTCGGCGATTGTGGGATTCCTGGCGCAGATCGCGCGGGAGCTTTATTTCGGCGAATTTGAAGGCCTTGCCGCCGCGCGCGAAGCGCAGGTGCAGGACATCATTCAAAAGCTGCTAAAGTGACGAGACTGAAAGCACGTCAAAAGTACATCGCCGCCTGTCTTCTTAACATCGCATCACGCGCAACATTTCTTCGAGCAAGGCTGGCGGGATGTTGTATCACCCCCAAGATAATGTGCGTAGCTCCGAGGGGGAAACCATGATCCGTTCGATCACTCTGCAAAGCGTGGCCGCAGGCATAGGGTTCCTGGCTTTTCTCGCGGGGGGAATTTTGGCGGCTTCGGCCGGCCCCGACACGGTGAGTTTGCCGGGCGATGCGGCCTATCCCGAAAGCCTGACGGCGACCGCCGACGGCACGCTCTATATCGGAAGCTTTGCCGGGGCCGGCATTTTCCGCGTCGCGCCAGGCGCAAGCGCAGCCGAAATCTGGATCAAGCCCGGCGACTTCGGCACGCGCTCGATCCTCGGCGTCGTCGCGGATGAAAAGTCCGGCACGCTCTGGGCCTGTTCCAACGACCTTTCCGCCCTCGGCGTCCCCGGCCCGAGCGACGTGAAGGGGAGCTGGCTGAAGGGCTTCGACCTCAAGACCGGCGCGGGCAAGATCAGCGCACGCTTCCCCGGGAAGAAGAATTTCTGCAACGATATCGCGATCGGCCGGGACGGCGCTGTCTTCGTCACGAATTCGTTCCAGCCCGAGATTCTCAAGCTCGACGCCGCGGCACAAAAACTTGACGTCTGGCTCAGCGATCCGCAATTCAACCCGCCCGCCGGGGGCATGGGCGTCGACGGCATCGCCTTCGGTGCCGACGGGACGCTGTATGTGAACACCTATTCGGACGCCAAATTGTTCCGCATCGACATCGCCAACGGCAAGCCCGCCATCAGCCACGTCGAGCCTTCGCAACCACTCGGCCTGACGGATGCCCTGCGGCCGCTCGGCGGCGACTCGTTCCTGCTGATCGAGGGCGTCGGCAAGCTTGATCGTGTGACGTTCGACGGTAACGAAGCGACCATCGAAACGTTGAAAGAAGGGCTCAACGGGCCAACCGGCGTAACGCCGCTCGGCAAGACGGCCTGGGTTGCCGAAGGCCAACTCAAGCATCTTTTCGACAAGAACGATCCCAAGCCGGCTTTGCCTTTCCGTCTCACCGCGGTGCCTGTCCCCGCACCATGAAGCAAAGCCGCTCGATAAGAATCGCACAGGAGTCCGTCATGCTAAAACGTGCCTTGCTGCAACGTGCCTTGGCCATCACGGCCCTGATGCTCGGCGGATGTTGCGGCATAGGCATGTCCGCCTCAGCGGCCAGCGCCGCGTGCCGGGGCGATAATGGCGGCCTCAGGCTCTCGCCCGGCTGGTGCGCGACCATCTTCGCCGACAAGCTCGGGCATGCGCGCCATATGGTCGTGGCGCCGAATGGCGTGCTTTACGTCAACACCTGGAGCGGTGTTTATTACGACAACGATAGGCCGCCGCCCGGCGGCTTTCTCATCGCGCTCAAAGACAGCAAGGGCACGGGGCACGCCGACATCATCAAGCGTTTCGGCGACGATGTTGCGCACGGCTCGGCCGGCGGCACCGGCATCGGCTATTACAACGGCGCGATCTACGCCGAGGAAAACGACAAGATCGTGCGCTTCGCCCTGCCGAAGACTGCGCTCGTGCCGGAAAGCCCCTATCAGGTCGTGCTTTCGGGGATGCCGATCACCGGCGATCACCCGATGCATCCGTTCATCATTGATGCACAGGGCAATATTTTCATCGATTCCGGCTCGCCGACGAATTCCTGCCAGGCGCAGAACCGGATGCTCGAATCGCCCGGCCTTACGCCTTGCAAGGAACTCGAAACCCGCGCCGGCGTCTGGCGCTACGGCGCCGACAAACTCGGGCAGACATTCTCGCCCGCCGGGCGCTATGCGACAGGCATTCGCAACGGCGAGGGCTTCGGCTTCGACGCCACCGGCCGTCTCTTCGTCACGCAGCACGGCCGCGACCAGCTCTGGCAGAACTGGCCCAAGCTCTATACGCCGAAGGCCAGTTCCGAACTTCCGGCGGAAGCCCTCCTCGAATTGACCAAGGGCGCCGATTTCGGCTGGCCGGAATGTTATTTCGACGGCTACCAGAAGAAGCTCGTGCTGGCGCCGGAATATGGCGGCGACGGCGGCCGGACCCGGGGCGTCTGCGCTGGCAAGCGCGTCCCCGTCGCCGTCTTTCCCGCGCACTGGGCGCCGAACGATCTTCTGATCGACAATTTTCCGCGTCTTCCGGCCGCCTATCGCGGCGGCGCTTTTCTCGCCTTTCACGGTTCGTGGAATCGCGCGCCGCTGCCGCAGGGCGGCTATAATGTCGTCTTCCAGCCGCTGAAGGACGGCAAGGCGGCAGGCAATTTCATCGTTTTCGCCAACGGCTTCGCCGGCCGCTATCTCGAACCAGGTCGCGCCGCCTATCGCCCCACGGGGCTCGCGGGCGCGCCGGACGGTGCAATCTTCGTCTCCGACGATGTTCACGGCCGCATCTGGCGGCTGACCTATCATGGGGCGCGGAGCGCTCCCGTCGCGCCGACGCCGGGCACACCGTCATCGATCAGCGCGGCCGACAATCCCCCGCCCCCGGAAGGCATCCACCCCGATGCCGGACGCTCCGACGCGATTGACCTGCCGCTGGCGCCGGGCGTGACGCGAGATCAGCTCGCGCTGGGCGACCGCATCTTCCATGGCGCGGCGGAAAACGGCACCTGCGGCGGCTGCCACGGCTCCGACGCCAAAGGCACGCCGGAAGGGCCGAATTTGACCGGTACGAAAATCTGGAGCGACGGCAGCCTCGCCGGTCTCGAAAAGACGATCACGGAGGGCGTGCCGAAACCGCGCAATTATCCCGGCGCCATGCCGGCCAAAGGCGGCGCTTCATTGACCGACGCCGATGTCACCGCCGTCGCGGCCTATGTCTGGGCGCTGGGCCATCACACGAAATGACGCAAGGTTAAGACGACGCCGGAGCGGCTTCCGCCGCTTCCCAGAAACGTCTTGCATGCTGGTATCAATGCAGTGTTGATGATAAAAATCGCACTCTCAAAACCGACATTCGCGAAAATAGCTTGCTTCGTGCCGTCACGCGGCGAAAGTGGAGAGCCCAGGCGCGCATTTGCGAATTCTTTTCACCAATATCGTTCTCCACGCCCGCACAGGGACCGAAATCCTCACCCGCGATCTCGCCTTCGAGATGAAGCGGCGCGGGCACGAATGCCAGATTTACACCCACGCTATGGGACCGATCGCACAATGGCTCATTGGCGAAGGCATTCCCGTTACGGATGACATTGCGCGGATCGAAGGACCGATCGATATCATCCACGGAAATCACACTACGGTCGCCGGCATCGCGGCGGCGCGCTTTCCCCGAACGCCGGCGATCTTCGTCTGCCATGACATCGAAAATTGGTACGATACGCCGCCGCGTCTGCCGAACTTCTTGCAATACGTCGCTATCGGTCCGACAGCGGCCCACCGCCTGATCGGCCAAGATATTCCGCGCGAACGTCTGACGATCATTCCCAATGGTGTGGATCAGAAACGATTCAGGCCCGGACCGCCGTTGCCGCCGAAGTGCAGAACGGCGCTGGCCTTTTGCAAAACGCGGGAGCTGATCGCGCCAATCCGCAGAGCCTGCCGCAAGGCAAGAATTCGCGTCGATTTCGTCGGATATGGCGCCCGGCGTCCGACGGAAGAACCGGAAAAGTTGATGCCGCAATTATGATCTCGTCTTCTGCTCCGGACTCACGGCGCGCGAAGCGCTGAGCTGCGGCCGCGCCGTCGTCTGTTGCGACAACAGGGGCCTCGGCGGAATGATCTCGCCGCAGCGCCTGAAACACTGGGAAAACAATCTGGGCCTGCGGGTGCTCGACAAGCCGCTCTCCGTTGCAAATCTGGTGCGCGAACTGCGGCTTTATCATTCGGCAGATGCCGCGTCGGCGGCTGAAACCTTCGCCGCCGGATGCTCTATCGTAGATACCGCGCAACGATATGAATCGGTCTATCAGGCCGCGATCTCGGAGGGACGCGAAGCGCTTGCTCGAACCGATGAAAAGGCAATGGCGCAATTCATTGAAACCTATATCCGGCGGATTTGACACGCGCTGGCTTTATAACCTTAGCCAGGATGCTGGAACATGCACCGGTATTTCCGGCGCGCCCTTGTACCAGAGCTTCGGCGCGATGATGACCTTATCGGGCATGGGATTGAGCCAGGCCGCCCACCAGCTAAATGAGCTGTTGGCGATGATGTGATGCGCGCAGCGCGACATCAGATGCAGATCTTCGGCATCGCGCTTATCCGGCCGCGGATCGATGAATTGCACCGGATGTTCGCGCAGGGGCAGGTTGACGCGCGCCCAATCCGGATCGTCGCTGAAGACAAAGAAGCGCGGACTTTTCACGCGCTCGCGGATGATCGCGATCGCCGCGCCATACCATTCGGCCGCGCAGGTTCCAAAATAGGTGGTGAACTCAGGCTTCAAGACATAATCGCCGCGCCGGACGTGGATCGAAACGGCGCTGTCATCATACTGCGCGGCGATCTTCTGCCGCTCCGGCGCCAGCGGCGCCTTGAGTTGAAACTCCTTGCGGATCGTCTCCGCCACCGGCGCGAAATATTCCTCGCGCTGCCAATAGCCCTCGAAGCAGAGCGACCGGCCGGGCGGCAGAGCCTGTAACGCGTGATAGGCCTTTTCGAGCACGGGGGCGGGGCGCGCGAGGAAAAGCGCCACCCTGTCGTACAGCGGCAGGCGCGAGCGGGCAATCAAACGCGGTGCGCAGGTCTGAAAGGCATCCAGCCCATAATCGCGCGCAAAGGCATAGGTGCGATCTTCAAATGAAGAGAGATCGAGCCACAAGGAAACCTTGCGTTCGAGAGCGAGACGCCGCCCGAGCGCATATTGAAACATCTGGTTTCCGAGCCCGCCCTTAAGCCGGATGACGATCATAAATTGGAGCTTGGTGAAGAATGGATTCCGGGCCCTGCGGCCTAATGCAGACCCTCCTTAGCCTTTGGCCCCGCGCCTCGGCAAGATGATCGCAAGAGCGGCCGCGCCAGGATGCCGGCGCGATATGCGTGATATCTTCGGCGCGCACGGAGTGCATAAGTTTTGCTGGAAGCTCTGCCATGACCAATTTGCTCCCGGATATCATCGCCAAGCGCCTAGCTGTCGTCTTTTGTGGAATCAATCCCGGATTGGCGGCCGCCGCCGCGGGGCATCATTTTGTCGGAAGAAGCAATCGGTTCTGGCGCGTGATCCATCTTGCGGGCTTCACGCCGGAGGAGATCCTTGCCGAGAATGACCGTACGATCTTGCAATATCGATGCGGCTTGACCACGATGGTCGAGCGCCCCACGGCGCGGGCGGACCAGGTATCGACGCCTGAGTTTGTCGCTGCCGCCGCACGATTTAAACAAAAGATCGCGCGCTATGCGCCGCGGTTCGTCGCTTTTCTCGGGAAGGCGGCTTATTCGAGCCTGTCCGGTTCCCGAGAGATCGCCTGGGGACGT
The DNA here is from genome assembly GCF_004135935.1 of Methylovirgula ligni. Classification (NCBI taxonomy): domain Bacteria; kingdom Pseudomonadati; phylum Pseudomonadota; class Alphaproteobacteria; order Hyphomicrobiales; family Beijerinckiaceae; genus Methylovirgula; species Methylovirgula ligni. Next base: position 917,746 of record NZ_CP025086.1, read on the forward strand.
CAGCAGACGACCGTCGGCGGCTCCGTCGTGTGGGTTCTGCCCAATCCGAGCGGGCGAAATCTGGCGTTCAGCCTCGATCAGCTCGTCGACGCCTACCGTCAACTCTACCGGGCGGCAAACCACCCTTAAAAGCCAGAACGCAATCAATGCGCCTTGCCGCCCCGCGCCTCCGCAAGATGATCGAACTGGCGGGTAAACGAGCCGAGGCCCGTCGTGTCGGCCCGCAATTGCAGGATGAAATCGCCGAGCTCGGATGCCGGAACCAGTGCCTCGACATCGTCCCAGCCGGACCAGCCCTCATGCTCGGCATAGCCGAGGATCTGTCCGCGCCGGCCGCTGAGCAGGCGCTGCGCGGCGGCGGTGAACCGGTTGGGCACGCGCACCGTCACGCGCTCGATCGGCTCCAGCAATACAGGCTCCGCCTTGGCGAGCGCTTCAACGACGCCGTTGCGAGTCGCCGTGCGGAACGCCATGTCGGAACTGTCGACCGAATGAAAGCCACCGTCGACAAGCGTGACCTCGACATCGACCACCGGATAGCCGAGCGGGCCTTTCTGCATCGCCTCTTCCGCCGCCTCACCGACGGACGGAATATATTGGCGTGGCACCGCGCCGCCGACGATCTTGTCGACAAAGGAAAAGCCCGCGCCACGCGGCCGCGGCGCGACTTCCAGCGCCACGTCGGCGAACTGGCCATGGCCACCGGTCTGGCGCTTGAGGCGCGCGTGTTGTTTCACCGCCTGTTTGATCGTCTCCTTATAGGCGACCTTCGGCGGCGCGACGTTGATCTGGCAATTATAGGTCGAGGCGAGGCGCTCCAGCGCGCCGTTCAGATGAATCTCACCCTGCCCGCAGAGCAAGGTCTCGCCCGTCTCGCGCGCGTGGACGATGCTGAGCGACGGGTCTTCCTCGACGAGCTTATGCAGCGCGCCGGAGAGCTTCACATCATCCTTGCGATCCTTGGCGGCGATGGCGAAGGCATAGACCGGCGCCGGCGGGCGCGGGAACGGCAGACCGGCTTCGCCGCCAATGACCGCGCCGGTCGGCGCCTCGTCCAACCGGCCGATAGCCACCAATTCGCCGGGCTCCGCCGCCTGGATGCGCAGAATATCCCCATTGACGAAACGATAGAGGCCGCCGATCCGCGCGCCATCGAGCGGCGCGCTATCGCGCAAGCCACCGCGCCAGAGACGTGCATAGGAGAGCTTACCGGTATAGGCCGCCTGACCGGCATGAACCGTCTTGAAGATTTGCACCAATGGATCGCCGGAGGCGGCAACGCCGCGGCGCGCCGCCGTGACAGAGGCGGGCGGCACATCATGCCGCAAGGCTTTCCAGAGGCGGAAGATGCCGTGCCCGCGCGCGGCCGCGCCAAAGAGAACCTGGACAATCGTGCCGCTCGCCTGATCCTTGTGCAGCGTCGCGAAAATCTCGTCGGCGCTCGGCGCGATATCCTCGATGACCTTTTCGAGCAAGGCATCGTCGTGATCGGCAAGCACTTCGGTGAGCCCGGCTAGCGCCTCCTGCTCCGGCGCGCGCAATTCGTTCGGCAGCGCGACACGCTCGGAATCCTCGCCGCAATAATGATAGGCGCGCTCGTTCACGACATCGACATAGCCGGTGACGGCGTCATGTTCGCGGATGGGGATCTGCCGCTGGACAAGCGGATAGCTCGAATAGGGCTGCAGCGCCGCGACAATCTCGCGAACCTGGCCGGCGAGCGTATCGATCTTGTTGATGAAGATGAGATGCGGCAGGCCAGCCTCCTCGACCGCCTTCAGCAGGACAGGAAGATTGGCGAGCCGGTCGGCGGAGGGATCGCAGACGATGATGGCGAAATCGACTGCCGTGAGCCCCGCCGCCGTCTCATAGGCGAATTCGACCGAGCCGGGGCAATCGACAAGCGCCCAGGGCTCGCCCATGAAGGTGCAATGCCCGAGCCGCAGTTCGGTGCTCATCGCCCGTGCATTCTGGCGTTTGGGCGCCACGCCGGCGCTGGTCAGCAACGCATCGAATAAAGTGGATTTGCCGCAGCCATAGGGGCCCAGAATCGCGACGGAGCGTGGGCCCGCAGGCTCCGCCTTCCATGCGGATCTTGTCATGTGCGTCTCCTCCCTGCAGGCATGTTCCGAAAAAGTTGCAGACTTTTTCGCGAAGAACATGCTCAAGCGTTGGGCGCGCGGATGTTCCGCGCACGGAGCAGATCGCCGGAGCGATACCGCTCCTTCCGAAGGCATGATTGATCCGATGCGTCAGCGGCGCAAGACGCTTTGTCAATGTGCGAAGCGAAAGATTTGACGCGCCGCAAACGGCGGCAGCATTGTGAAGGGGGGGAAGTGAGGGACGAAGCAACTGGCGGTGGGGTGGAGGGCGCGCCGTCTCTGGCTAACGCCCGGCTTTGCGAAGGGGAACAATTTCAGCGCACTACGGTTTCTCGCGGGAAGGAGCCAAAGCCATGGACAATCATCCACAGCCGCCGGTCTACCGGGATCAAGACGTGCGCCAGGGCGAGATCATCTTGCGTATGCGCACCCGCCGGGTCATCTTCATCGCCGGTCTCGCCGGCATGGTGATCCTGGCTCTGCTCTCGCTGATTTTAGCGCACGCCGGTCATCATATCGTCGGATAGATGGGCAAACGTCGCCGTTTGGCGGCGCTTGTTCAGAGCCGCCACATCAGGAATTGCAAATTCTTCGCAGACGCATCCGACACTCAGGGAGGATGAGATGGCGAGCAAATTCGTCTGGTACGAATTGATGACGAGCGACGCTCCGGGAGCCGAGAGCTTTTATCGCGACGTGGTCGGCTGGAGCGCACGCGATGCCGGCATGACCAATTTAAAATACACTTTGCTCTTAGTCGGCGAGATTCCGGTCGCGGGACTCATGCAATGTCCTCCGGACGTACCGCAGGGCCAGGGCGGCCCGGGCTGGCTCGGCTATGTCGGCGTCGCAGATGTCGATGCGACGCTCGCGCAAGCGCAGAAGCTTGGCGCAAGTGTCCATCGCGCGCCGACCGATATTCCCGGCGTCGGCCGTTTCGCCGTTCTCGCCGATCCGCAAGGCGCTGTCTTCGCTCTTTTCAAACCCAATGGTGCGTCGACACCGCCCGCGCCGATGACGCCGGGGACGATCGGCTGGCACGAGTTGCATGCTGCGGACGCCGAGAAAGCCTTCGCCTTCTACAGCGCCCTGTTCGGCTGGCAGAGGACTCAGGCGATCGACATGGGGCCGCTCGGCATCTACCAGGTCTTCGGCGACGAAAGCGCGCCGATGGGTTTCGGCGGCATGTTCAACAAGCCGGCGGAGGAAGCCCAGCCCTATTGGCTCTATTATTTCGCCGTCGCGGATATCGATGCGGCGGCGGCGCGCGTCACGGCGAGCGGCGGGATAGTCCGCCGCGAGCCGCAGCAGGTGCCGGGGGGCGCGTGGATCATCCAGGGGCAAGATCCGCAAGGCGCAACCTTTGCGCTCGTCGGCATGCGACGGAACGGGTCGGCTTAGCGCATCGGACCGAAAAGTGCGAAAGCGGGTTTCGGAACAAATCCGACACGGTAAAAGGACTCGTCCCGATGCTATTGTCGCGCGGCGTCACCTAGCGGCGCCGGCGGCAACGAATGAACATGGACATCATCTACGCACTTGAACCGCGGCTTTCCGCAAATGAATTTCACGATGTGCTCGTCGCCTCGACCCTGGGCGAGCGGCGGCCGGTGAAGGATTTAGCGCGGCTCGAGCGGATGCTGCGCGACGCGAATGTCATCATCACCGCGCGGCACGAGGGCCGGCTTGTCGGCATCTCGCGGGCGCTGAGCGACTTCAGTTTCTGCTGCTATCTTTCCGATCTCGCCGTCGATGCCGCCTATCAGCATCGCGGTATCGGCAAGCGCCTCATCGCCGAGACGCACGCGCAGGCAGGGCCGGAGACAACGCTGATTCTCGTGTCAGCGCCGGCGGCCGAAGGCTATTATCCAAAGATCGGGATGAACCAGCATATGAGCTGCTGGACGATTGCGCGAAAGAAATGATCCGCGGAGCCGAAGCCATCGTGCCGATGGTCGTCATGCTCTCGGCCTTCCGGCGGTGTGGACCGTGATGCCGTAGCCATCAGGATCACGGAATGTGAAGAAGCGGCCGAACGGGCCGTCAGCTGGCGGGGCAACAATAGTCACGCCCGCATCGGCGAGCACGCGATGGAGCACATCGGCATCATCCGCGGCGACCCACAGTGATACGCCCCAACCCAGATGGGGCGACGCCTGGAGATCAACGAGCGGCCGCCGAATGGCGAATGCGATGGGCTTGGTATCGAACACAACGGCGTCGGGCGGACTGCGCTCCGCGACCTTCAAGCCAAGTTGCTCTGTATAGAACTGTTTGGACGCTTCAAGATCCCTCACTTGCAGGGCGATGAAATCAGGTCCTATCAGCTTGGCCATGCGAGCCCCTCGGGTTAATATTAGGATGCTTATATTAGTAATATAAGGACCCTAATATGTCTAGCCCTGGCATGCCCGATCCGATGGCCAAGCGACTTGGCTACGCTCTGAAGCGCGCCCAACATGCGCTGCGTACTTGGATGGATGAAACTCTACGTCACCTTGACTTGACCACCCCTCAATATGCTGCGCTGAGCGCTATCGAGCTTGATCCCGGGATTTCCAGTGCTGCACTGGCCCGCGCGGCATTCGTTACCCCCCCAACCATGCAGGGAATTGTCACCAATCTGGAGCGAGCCGGATTGCTAAAGCGCAGCAGCGATCTCTCGCATGGCCGCATCCTGAGGAGTGAACTGACACGGAAGGGTGCGAAAAAGCTGCAGGAAGCGCATGTCCGCGTGGAAAAGATCGAGGCGATCGCGGCCAGTTTTCTTTCGCCCGAAGAGATCAGAAATCTCGCTGCACAATTGATCGCATGCGCCGATGCATTTGGCGCGGCAAATCCGAGCCGAAGCGCCGGGAAAGCCTCGAAGGCCAGATCAATTGACTCGATGACCTTGAGGAAAAGCCGACCATGAGGATAGGCCGTCCCATCTGACCGAAGCGCTATTGGAAACGCGCGGTCCGCGTCGCCGGCCTCCGACGCTTTCGACCGATAAAAACGAAAATACCGTCCGATGGTCAGATCGAACGGTAATTTGAGCTATGTAGAAGATTGGTTGCGGGGACAGGATTTGAACCTGTGACCTTCAGGTTATGAGCCTGACGAGCTACCGGGCTGCTCCACCCCGCGCCAAGGAAAGCGCGTCTTGTATTTTTGGTATCTTCCGGGGCCGAACCTAATCCCGGACGCGGAAAATGCCAGCGCAAAAACGAACGGCGGCTTGCACGAGAAGTGAAGCCGCCGTTTGTGTGAGATCATAAAGAGGTTCTGCCCTTCGCAGGCCTGGCAACGACCTACTCTCCCAGGTCTTAAGACATAGTACCATTGGCGCTGAAGCGTTTGACGGCCGAGTTCGGGATGGGATCGGGTCTTTTCACTTCGCAAGAGTCACCAGGCCGGCGAAAGGCAGAAATTGAAGCAACTTGCGACGCAAGGAGATCCGCAGCGCGGAATCCCTCGTCACATCTGGTCTTTGAAGCGATCTTCGATTTTCGCCGCATCATCTTATCGGAAAAGTCTACAACTTTTCCGGATGATGCGATGAGCATTGATTAATGAGAACGATCAAGCCAATCGAGCTATTAGTACCGGTAAGCTCCACGCATTGCTGCGCTTCCACACCCGGCCTATCAACGTGGTCGTCTTCCACGGCTCTCAAGGGAGAACTCGTTTTGAGGTGGGTTTCCCGCTTAGATGCATTCAGCGGTTATCCCGTCCATACATAGCTACCCTGCACTGCGGCTGGCGCCACAACAGGTCCACCAGAGGTATGTTCATCCCGGTCCTCTCGTACTAGGGACAAATCCTCTCAATTCTCCAACACCCACGGCAGATAGGGACCAAACTGTCTCACGACGTTTTGAACCCAACTCACGTACCACTTTAATTGGCGAACAGCCAAACCCTTGGGACCTTCTCCAGCCCCAGGATGTGATGAGTCGACATCGAGGTGCCAAACGATGCCGTCGATATGGACTCTTGGGCATCATCAGCCTGTTATCCCCGGCGTACCTTTTATCCGTTGAGCGATGGCCCTTCCACTCGGGACCACCGGATCACTATGACCGACTTTCGTCTCTGCTCGACTTGTTGGTCTCGCAGTCAGGCAGGCTTATGCCATTGCACTCAACGAGCGATTTCCGACCGCTCTGAGCCCACCATCGCGCGCCTCCGTTACTCTTTGGGAGGCGACCGCCCCAGTCAAACTGCCCACCATGCACTGTCCCGGCTCCGGGTGACGGAGCGCGGTTAGACATCCATATAGATAAGGGTGGTATTTCAAGGGTGGCTCCATCCGAGCTGGCGCCCGGACTTCATAGCCTACCACCTATCCTACACATGCCGACACGAATGCCAGTGCAAAGCTACAGTAAAGGTGCACGGGGTCTTTCCGTCTGACCGCAGGAACCCCGCATCTTCACGGGGAATTCAATTTCACTGAGCTGACGCTGGAGACAGCGGGGAAGTCATTACGCCATTCGTGCAGGTCGGAACTTACCCGACAAGGAATTTCGCTACCTTAGGACCGTTATAGTTACGGCCGCCGTTTACCGGGGCTTCAATTCAAGGCTTGCACCTCTCCTCTTAACCTTCCGGCACCGGGCAGGCGTCAGACCCTATACGTCATCTTGCGATTTCGCAGAGTCCTGTGTTTTTGTTAAACAGTTGCCACCCCCTGGTCTGTGCCCCCATGAGCCGCTTGCGCGGTCATGGGCCTCCTTATCCCGAAGTTACGGAGGCAAATTGCCGAGTTCCTTCAGCGTCATTCTCTCAAGCGCCTTGGTATACTCTACCTGTCCACCTGTGTCGGTTTAGGGTACGGACTGATGTGGAGGCTATTTCCTGGAACCGCTGGGCTGCCCGGGAAATCCAATAATCCCAAACAGCTTTCGCAATCCGTCACCTTCCACTGGCCCACGAATATTAACGTGGTTCCCATCGACTACGCCTTTCGGCCTCGCCTTAGGGACCGGCTAACCCTGCGAAGATTAACTTTACGCAGGAACCCTTGGACTTTCGGCGACACTGTCTTTCACAGTGTTTCTCGTTACTCATGTCAGCATTCGCACTTCCGATATCTCCAGGATGTCTCACGACTGTCCCTTCACGGACTTACGGAACGCTCCGCTACCGCTCATCTTGCGATGAACCCA